>JAFAWR010000245.1 GCA_019241635.1 Solirubrobacterales bacterium | reverse complement strand
CGCGGATTCCGGCCAGCCCCTCACGCTCAGCTAGAGCGTTGGCCTCCCGGCGGGCGACCACCACGGCGTCGGTTCCGGCGGGCAGGCGGTTCCCCTCGAGCTCGAACGCCTCGCGGAGCAATCGCTTGACCCGGTTGCGCTGGACGGCGCCGCCGACCTTCCGCGACACCGACAGCCCGAGCCGGGGACCGTCGGCATCGGTGCCTTCCCCGCGCGGGAATACATAGAGGACGAGCTCGCGCCCGGCGTGGGAGCGGCCGTGGCGGAACACCCGGTCGAAGTCGGCGCTTCGCGACAGCCTCACCCGCCCGGCCCGCGGGCGGGCCCCCGGGACGCCCATCATCACACCGTGAGGCGCTTGCGACCCTTGGCGCGGCGGCGCTTCAGCGTGAGGCGGCCGGCGCGGGTTCGCATGCGGGTACGAAACCCGTGCGTACGGGCGCGCTTGCGCTTCTTCGGCTGGTAGGTGCGTTTCATAGCTCACAGGCCCGGACCGGGACTCGCGTCCAGTATACGCAGGCAGGATTTCGGCAGATCCAGCCCGTCGCACCACCGACCCGGAGGCGGCAAAACCCGCGTCGCGAGGGGGATTTCGCCCGGCGGGCGTTTTTCCCGCGCTTTGCGTCAAGGCCCACGGAGGCGCCGATCTCGCCTCGGCGCCGCTGGTATATTCGCCGCCCCGGGCGTGCCGTGTTTGCGCCCGCCCTCGCCCATCAACTCGCCTCGTCCCCCAAGGGGTTGCTTGTCGCTGTCCGCGCACCTCGAGCCCACCGCTGCCTGGCGCGAGCTCCGCGCGGAGCTCCGGCAGGCGGTAGGTGAGTCCACGTTCGAGATCTGGCTCGAGCCGCTCGAGCTCGCCGCGATCGAGGACGGCAAGCTCCTGATCGACGCTCCGAGCGCGACGCGGGCGTGGCTGGCCAAGCGCTTCGGGCGAGTCCTCGACACGTGCGCCAAGCACGTGTTCGGTCCGGACGTCGAAGTCGAGCTGGCCGGCCCCGGAGCCGATCAGGCGGCCCGCGCCACCCCGCGCGCCACCGAGCGCCTGAACCTCGACGCCGGCGCGCTGAACCCCCGCTACAGCTTCGATCAGTTCATCATCGGGGACGGCAACCAGCTCGCCCATGCTGCGTCGCTCGCCGTCGCCGAGCACCCGGGTCAGGCGTACAACCCACTGTTCCTGTATGCCCCGCCGGGTCTCGGCAAGACGCATCTACTCCACGCGATCGGGAACTACGTCAGAGCGTTCGGTGGCGGCGTCCGGGTTCGCTACACGACCGTCGAGGCGTTTACCAACCAGTTCATCCGTGCCCTGGGTGCCCGCTCCGTCGACCGGTTCAAGCAGGCCTATCGGGACGCCGACGTCCTGCTCATCGACGACGTCCAGTTCCTGGCCAGCAAGGCCAAGACCGAGGAGGAGTTCTTCCACACCTTCAACGCGCTGTACGAGACCGGCCGGCAACTCGTGCTCACCTGCGATCGGCTTCCGCGCCAGCTCGTCTCAGTGGAGGAACGTCTGCGCGAGCGCTTCGAGTCCGGCCTCGTGGCGACCATCAAGCCTCCCGACTTCGCCACGCGCGTGGCCATCCTGCGTAAGCGCGCCGCACTTGACCGGATCGCCATCGACGATCCGGCAGTGCTCGAGCTCATAGCCGAGCGGATCACCGACAACGTCCGCCAGCTCGAGGGAGCGTTGATCCGCGTCGTGGCCTACCACTCGCTGACCCAGCTGCCCGTCGACACGCGCCTGGCCGAGACGGTCCTCGACGAGATCCATCCTCGCCGGCACCGCAGGACCACCTCAATCGAGGACATCCAACAAGCGGTCGCCGACCACTACGGGCTCACCGTCGCCGAGCTGAGCTCGGCCAGCCGGGCGGCGCGGCTGAGCTGGCCCCGGCACCTGGCCATCCACCTCGCGCGTCAGCTCACCGGCGCGCCCCTCCAGGCCATCGGCGAGGCATTCGGTGGACGCAACCACGCCACCGTCCTCCACGCCTGCAAGCGTGTGGAGGAGCGTGTGAACAAAGATCAACAAGCCGCCCGGGACCTCGAAGAACTCGCCGAGACCATCTCGCACAGCTCATGACGACCGCCGCGATTGACAGACTTGCCTGTTCCCCGCACACGCCAACAACCCCGCTCGATGCGGCCAATCGAGTGGTTATCAACACCGTTGACAACCCTATGACTTCTACATCCCATCTGAGGTATTCATCGTGAAGATCTCCTTGGAGCGCGAGGCCCTGCTCCGACAACTTCAGACCGTGAGCCGAGTGGCCTCGACTCGCAGCGCAATCCAGGCGCTCTCGGGGGTTCAGCTGGCCGCGTCCGAATCCGGGTGCGAGCTGCGGGCGACCGACATGGACGTCGGCCTACGGGTTCCCGTCGAAGCGCAGGTGGTCCGGGAGGGCGTCGTCGTGCTTCCGGCGCGGCTCCTCCTCGACGTCGTCCGCCTGCTCCCCGCCCCCGAGATCTCGCTCGAGCTGCGGGCCCAGGAGCAGGACGTCGAGCTCGTCTCCGGCAACGCCACGTTCCACATCCGGACGCTCCGGGCCGAGGACTTCCCGCCCTTCCCCGAACCGGAGCCTGACTCGGCGGTCGAGCTTCCGGTCGAGGCGTTCGTCTCGACCGCGCTCAAGGTGGCGAGTTCCGCCTCCCGCGACGAAACCCGCCCCGTGCTCACCGGCATTCTGGTCTCGGCCTCCGACCGGGAGCTGCGGATGGTGGCGACGGACTCCTATCGGCTGAGCGTCAAGGAGACCACGCTCGAGAACGCTCTCCCCTCCGGCTTTGAGGTCAACGTGCCGGCCCGGGCGCTGCAGGAGCTCGCCCGCGTCGCCGGCCATGCCGAGGAGGAGCAGCTCCGGATCAGCGTGCGCCAGAACCAGATTCTGTTCGAGCTCGACGGGGTGATCCTGTCCTCGCGGCTGATCGACGGCCAGTTCCCGAACTACCGCCAGCTGCTGCCCGAGACCTTCGAGCACGAGCTGCGCATCGCCGGGGCTGAGCTGACCGAGGTGGTGCGCCGGATCAGCCTGCTGGCGCAGAAGAACGCGCCGCTGCGGCTGGCCTTTAGCCCCGGTGAGCTGACCATCTCGGCGCAGACGCCCGACATCGGGGAGGCACTCGAGTCGCTGCCGGTGTCCTTCCAGGGCGAGTCGCTGGAGATCGGCTTCAACCCGGACTTCCTGCGCGCCGGCCTGGAGGCGATCGAGGAGGGCGACGTGGTCGTGAAGCTGATCAGCCCGCTGCGACCCGGGCTGATCGAGTCTGGCGACGACAGCCGCTTCCGCTACCTGATCATGCCGATCCGGCTGAACGTGTAGGCGAGGGGAGGCGGGCCCAAATCCAGGTCCTCAGCCTGAGCCTGCGCGACTTCCGCTGCTATGAGGATGCCCGGGTCGAGCTGGGCGAAGGCCTCACGGTGGTCACCGGTGCCAATGGCGCCGGCAAGACGAACCTGCTCGAAGGTCTCTACTTCGCCTGCACCGGTCGCTCCTGTCGGACCAGCAACGAGCGCGAGGTGATCCGCTTCGGCGCCGGCACCACCCGCACCGAGCTGAGCTGCCAGGGCGAGGACGGCCTGCACGAGCTGACCGTGGGCTTCAGCGCCGGGCAACCAAAGGTGATGCGCGCCGACGGGGCGAGTGTCGAGCGTCTTCTGGACCTCGGCACACGACCGCTGGTCAGCGTTTTTCTCCCCGACCGGCTCGAGCTGATCAAGGGCGCTCCGGCGGTGCGCCGCGCCCATCTGGACCAGTTCGTCGCCGCGCTGTGGCCGGCCCGCACGACCACGCGCCGCCTCTACGGCCAGGCCCTGGCCCAGCGAAATGCGCTGATCGCCCGCATTCGTGCCGGTCGTGCCGGCCGCGACTCGCTGGAGAGCTGGGACGCGCAGCTCGCCCACCATGGCCTCGCCCTGATGAACGACCGGCGCACCGCGGCCGAGCTGATCGACGAGCCGTTCGAGCGACTCGGTCAGGAGCTCGGGCTGCACAGCCGCCCGAGCGTCTCCTATCGCCCACGGTCGAAGGCCACCGAGCCGGATGAGCTGTCCGCCGAGCTCGCCGAGCGCGTCGAGCTCGACCTCGAACGAGGCTTCACCGGCCACGGGCCTCACCGCGACGATCTCGCCACCACGCACGACGGGCACGACCTGCGCGCCTATGGCTCCCAGGGACAGCAGCGCCTCGCTTTGCTGGCGCTGCTCCTTGCCGAGCGCGAGGCGATCGCCGCGCACCGTCCAGCCGCCCCAATGATGTTGCTCGACGACGTCATGTCAGAGCTCGACCGCGATCGCCGCCAGGCCCTGGTCGACCTCCTGCGCTCGAGTCCGGGGCAATCGGTGATCACCACCACCGACCTCGAGCACGTGCCGGGCGCCACCGACGCCGACGTCACCCACCTGGCCGTGGCCGGCGGCCGCCTGCTGGCGATGGCCGGAGAATGAGCGCAGCACCGTGACCCTGTACCGCCGTAGCCCGCGCCCGATGGCGCTGGCGCTCGATGAAATCCGCGACGAGCTTGCGCCCGAGAGCCTGCTCGCCGACGTCCAGCGAGCCTGGCGAAATGCCGTCGGGCCGGCGATTGCCGAGGAGGCTCAGCCGACCGCCGAACGCGGTGGCGTCGTCACCGTGTCGTGCTCGGCGTCGGTATGGGCCCAGGAGCTCGACCTCATGGCGCCGGCCATCATCGAGCGCCTGGGCGGGTTGCTCGGCCCGGGACGCGTGTCGCGCCTGCGGTGTGTCGCCCTGCCCCCGCGGAGCTGACGGGCCGGAATAAGTGAGGCCGGCGGCAGGGATGCAGCCCCGCCGCCGGCCTCTCTTCGTTCGATCCCCCAACCGAAGTTGATGTCGTGGTTAGGTCGGTGACGCGATGTGGTGGCTAGTTCAGCGAAGTGGTGTTCCAGGTGGCCAGGTTCCACGTGCCGAGGCTCGAGTTCACCGTGCCGCTGCTCGTGGCCGAGCAGGTCTTGCAGGTGTAGCTCTGGTTGGCGTACCCGGCGCGCAGGGCGCCGTTTGCGCGGCTCCAGGTGGCCAGGCTCCACGTGCCGAGCGTGTACTTGACGCTGCCGGTGGCGGCGCTGAGCAGGTTGCTCGGGGTGAGGCCCTGGTCGGCCGACGGCGGGTTCCAGTTCAGGACCGCCTTGACCGCGTTGGGCTCCTGGAGCGAGGAGTTGTCGCTGACCGCTGAGCTGCTCAGATCGCCCTTGACCTGATCGGGCGTCCAGCGCGGGTGAACCTGGAGCAGGTCGGCGGCCAGGCCGGCAATCATCGGTGCAGCCATCGACGTGCCGCTGGTCTGGATGTACTGGCCACCACCGATCACGCAGCCGCAGTTGCTGTCGGCGAAGGCCGAGCCCGGCGCGAGCACCGACACGATGTGAGCGCCCGGCGCGTAGACGTCCGGCTTCTGGATGCCGTCCTGTGTAGTGCCGCGGCTCGACCACGAAGCGATGGCGTCGTCGCTCGGGTTCGCGGTGCCGTTCTCATCGACGCCGCCGACCGTGATCACGTAGGGATCATTGGCCGGTGAGTACTGCACCGCGTCGGAGGCGCTGCCGCGGTTGCCGGCGGCGACCACGACCACGATGCCGTGCATCCACGTCGCCTCGACGGCGGCGTCGAGCGGATCGGTCTTGTAGGACTGCGGCGTCGACGCATCCAGCGAGAGGTTGAGGACGCGGATGTTGTACTGAGCCCGGTGCTCGACCGCGAACTGGAGCCCGTAGATGACGTCGAGCACGGTGGTCGCGCCGGTCTCGTCGGCGACCTTGATCGAGACCAGGTTGGCGTTCGGGGCGATGCCGACGTACTGTCCGTGCAGCGCGTCGGTGCGGTTGTTGCCGTCGCCGGCGATGATCCCGGCCACGTCGGTGCCGTGCCCATAGCCGTCATTGGCGGTGGTGGCCTGCGGATTGTCGACCGCGCTTACGATCACCCGCGAGTTGCCGTTCCCGGCGGAGGCGAAGTCAGAAAGAGAGCCGTCGATACCCGTGTCGATGACCGCCACGCCTACGCCGGTGCCGGTGACGCCGAACTTCCACAGCGGGGTCACTCCCAGCGTCTGCGCGTAGGTGCTCTGAAGCTGGTCGCTCGAGACGCCTGCGCTCCCCGGCATCATCGGCATGCGGACGCTCTGCGTAGTGACCGTGGTGTTCAGTGACACCGCGTGCACGTCGGCATAGGTGGCCAGTGCGCGCGCCTGAGCGGCGGTGGTCTGGATGGCCAGGCCGTGAATGATCGGGAGGTTGCCGATGATGCGGCCGTGGGCCTTCGCGTCAGCCTGGGCCTTGGCCTCGGCGACCGGCGCGTTGAACTGGACAATGGCCTGCAGGCTGGCGTTGGGATGGCGCTCCGCCAACGTGGCGATGCGCGGATCGAGCGCCGCGGCCGAGCCACCGGCGCCCAACGAGGCGCTGGAGGCGTCCGACACCAACTGTCCGCTGAAGATCGCGAACGCGATGCCGACGGCGAGTGCCACGATGGCAGCGCCGGCGAGCGCGGACATCCACCGCATGCGCTCGACAATTTGGACAGAACGTGTCATTTCGGGGCAACCTCCGTGTTGCAAAACCACTTACCAGTGACGTGAACTGGCGGCTGGGCTATCTCACTGTGAGGCGAGACCCCTGGCTTTGCGCCCCCGCCTCGCGACGGGTTTGCCCTGGTCAGTCCTTGTTGGGAAGGTGATCGGCGTAAACCTCCCCAAACCTGAGAGTGATTGGACGTATGTATGAGGCAGGGCTTCAGGCGGCGGGGCGCAGTTCCAGCTCCGCCTGCACCGGCTGGGGCCGGCCGAGGTGGAATCCTTGACCGAGGTCGCACTCGAGCACGATCAGGGCGTCGACTTGGTCCTGGCTTTCGATGCCCTCGGCGATCACCGTGACGCCGAGCGTGCGGGCCAGCTCGATGATCATCCGCACGAACGAGGCCTCGCGGCCCCCCCGGGCCAGGCCGTCGACGAACGACTTGGCGATCTTCAGCATGTCGAAGGGCAGCGTGTGCAGGTAGCTGAGCGACGAGTAGCCGGTGCCGAAGTCGTCCAGGGCGAAGCGAACGCCGAGCGCGCGGAGCGCCCCGATGGCACTCGAGACGCGCTCGGAGTCGTCGAGCAGGACGGTCTCGGTGATCTCGAAGACCAGGCTACGGGGATCGACCTCAGTCTTGGCAAGGGTGCGCTGGACGCGGTTGACGAGCTCGGGATCGCGCAGCTCGACCGCGGACAGATTGACGTGGACGGCGACCTCGGCCTCGTCGGCGGGGTCGGCCGCGCGGCGGGCCTCCCAACGGCAGGCCTGCCGACAGGCCTCCTGAAGTACGTACTCACCGAGGGACAGGATCAGCCCGGTTTCTTCGGCGAGCGGCACAAACTCCGACGGTCCGACCAGGCCACGGCGCGGATGCTCCCAGCGCACCAGCGCCTCCTCGGCGACCAGGCGTCCGGTGTCGAGGTCGACGACCGGCTGGAAGTACAGCGTGAGCTGCTGGCGCTCGATGGCCAGCCGGAGCTCCTCCTTGAGGCCGTGGCGCTCGAGCACCGCCGCGCCCATGCTCGGGTGGAACACCTGGAAGTGACCCTTGCCCGACGTCTTGGCCTTGTACATGGCCACGTCGGCATCGCGAATCAGCTCCTCGGCTGAGAAGTCGCCGCCGTGGCTGGCGGCGATGCCGACGCTGACGTAAACGGCGACGCTCTCGGAGCCCACGCCGACCGGGAGGACGAACGCCTCCATGATCCGGCGGGCCACCTTGACCGCGGCTGCCTCGGCGTCGTGGGCGTCCTCGACCATGACCGCGAACTCGTCGCCACCCAGGCGCGCCACCAGATCCTCGGGGCGCAGACAGGCGCGCAGGCGCGATGCGACCGCGACCAGCAGCTCGTCGCCGGCGGCATGCCCGAGGCTGTCGTTGATCGTCTTGAAGTCGTCGAGGTCGATGAACAGCACGGCGAGCTCGCCACGGCACTCGGCGATCGCCTCCTTGACCTTGTCGGTGAACAGCGAGCGGTTGGCCAGGCTGGTGAGCGGATCGTGGTAGGCCTGGTGGTGAAGCTGCTCCTGGAGCACGCTGAGCTGCATGACCGCCTGTTCGAGGCGGTCGTACTGGAGGGCCACGCTGGCGTTGCCGGCCAGCGTCTCGAGCAGGCGCCGGTCCTCGCGATCGAACGAGCGGACCACACCGAAGCGGTTGGCGAGCATGATCGCGCCGATCACCCGCTCCTCGCCGGGCAGCGGCGCCACCATCGCGTGGGTCACGCCGCGGGCCTCGAGGTAGCGCTGAAGGCGCCCACCGCCGAACGGGCTGTCGAGCGTGATTGCGCCGCCGGCCCGTTCGAGCATCTGACGCATGTCGTCGGCCACATCGGAATCGACCGGCTCCATCAGCTCGCGGTAGCTGCCGGGGCCGAGCAGCGTGCGCAGCGACGGGTTCTCCTCTGAGCCGAACAGGATGATCTCGGCGAGTTCGGCACGGAACGCCTCGAGCGAGCGAACCAGGAGGCCCTCCAGGGCGTGGGCGATCTCGCGCGAGCGAGCCAGCGTGCGGTTCGCCTCATAGAGGAACTCCAGGCGCTTGTGGCGCTCGCGCTCGGACAGGTACGCGCGATAGGCCGCGAACAGGGTGACCGCCGGAACGAGCAGCAGCGGCAACGCGTGGACATCGGCTGCCGTGATCACCGCGCCGCACAGTCCGAGGCTGGCGTTGCTCGTGGTCACCACGAGGTCCATGCCGAGCATCCGCATGAGCGTGGGCAGGCGCACCAGGCCTTCGGAGAGCGAGATCGCCGCGGCGATGAGCGACGAGGCCACGATCGAGGAGACCTGGAGGGCGATCAGCGCCGACACCCAGGTCCGAGTGTCCACCTGGCCGGTGTCGATGGCCAGGAGGTGAACGATGAGGATCGCGATACAGGCGTGAACGGCGAGCTGACCGATGTTGAAGACGAACTTCACCGGGGGCAGGCGCCGGTCGAGCAGGAGGACCAGGCCGCACCCGAGCAGGCAGCCGAGCACGAAGGACTCGGCGCTGCAGAAGATCACCCCGAACACCAGCGGGATGTCGCCGAGCGAGAACGAGTGCGCCCCGCGGCGGAAGTGCAGATGGACCACGCAGCGCTCGGCGATCGCGAAGGCCACGGCGATCGCCCACCACGGCAGGTATGGATGGGCCAGCGGCGCCAGGCCGTGTACCGGTCCGAGCAGCAGCGCGGCGGCGGTGACCAGGAGGGCCAGGTTGAGCCCCCAGACCGGATGGATCTGACGGGCACGCCGGAGTCCCCGCGCCAGGCGAGCAGTGGACTTGGGCTGTGGTTCGGTGGCGGTCTGCGCGGTCATCCGTCATGCGCCGACGTCGTCCCGCCGGCGAGCCCTCCGCGTAA
>JAFAWR010000359.1 GCA_019241635.1 Solirubrobacterales bacterium | reverse complement strand
GAGGACTCCCAGCGGTTCACCAAGATGGCCGCCGAGATCAAGGGGGTCACCGAGGAGACGACCACGGGAGTCCATCGGCTCTACCAGTTCGCCGAGCGGGGCCAGCTCCTGTTCCCGGCGATCAACGTCAACGACTCGGTGACGAAGAGCAAGTTCGACAACAAGTACGGCTGTCGCCACTCGCTCATCGACGGGATCAACCGGGCCACCGACGTGATGATCGGCGGCAAGCTCGCCGTCGTTTGCGGCTACGGCGACGTCGGCAAGGGCTGCGCCGAGTCGCTGCGCGGACAGCGCGCGCGGGTGGTGGTGACCGAGATCGACCCGATCTGCGCCCTGCAGGCGGCGATGGACGGCTACCAGGTCCTGACGCTCGAGGACGTGGTCGGGACGGCGGACATCTTCATCACCGCGACGGGGAATCGCGACGTGATCAAGGCCGAGCACATGGCGCGGATGAAGCATCAGGCGATAGTCGGAAACATCGGCCACTTCGACAACGAGATCGACATGGCCGGCTTGTCGAGGATTCCGGGCATCAAGAAGATCGGCATCAAGCCGCAGGTCGATGAGTGGGTGTTTGAAGACGGACACTCGGTGATCGTGCTCTCCGAGGGCCGGCTGCTGAACCTGGGCAACGCCACCGGGCACCCCAGCTTCGTGATGTCGAACTCGTTCACCAACCAGGTGATCGCGCAGATCGAGCTGTTCGCCCGCACCGGCGCCTACGAGCGCCAGGTCTACACGCTGCCCAAGCACCTCGACGAGAAGGTGGCCCGGCTGCACCTTCCCGCGCTGGGGGTCAAGCTGACCGAGCTCACCACCGATCAGGCCTCCTATCTCGGCATTCCGGTCGAGGGCCCGTTCAAGTCCGACCACTACCGGTACTGATCCCGGCGCGCTCACAGCGGACGTAGAGGGGCCGGAAGGCGCGCGATGGCCAAGACGCGTCTGCCGGGCCACGAGGTCGCCGACCTCTCGCTGGCGCAGGTCGGCGCGTCCCGGATCGCCTGGGCGGGCGGCCAGATGCCGGTGCTGGCGCGCATCCGCGAGCGCTTCGCCTTGGAGCGACCGCTCGACGGCGTGCGCATCGGGGCCTGCCTCCACGTCACCGCTGAGACCGCCAACCTGGCCCTGGCGTTGGCCGACGGGGGCGCGCAGGTGGCGCTGTGCTCGGCCAACCCCCTGTCCACGCAGGACGATGTGGCCGCCGGGCTCGTCTACGAGCACGGGATCGAGGTCCGTGCGCTGCGCGGCGAGGATGTCGATACATACGTCCGGCACGTCGTGGCGGTGCTCGACGGCAAGCCGAACGTGACCGTCGATGACGGCGCCGACCTGCTCGTCACCGCCCACTCCCGCGGTGGCCCGGCGCTCGGGGAGCTGATCGGCGGGACCGAGGAGACGACCACCGGCCTGGTCCGCCTGCGCCGCCTCCAGGAGGAGGGGAAGCTCTCCTGTCCGGTGCTCGCGGTCAACGAGGCCCGCACCGAGCGGGCGCTCAACGACCGGCACGGCACCGGCCAGTCGGCACTCGACGGAATCATCCGCGCCAGCCACGTGCTGCTGGCCGGTCACACGCTGGTCGTGCTCGGGTATGGCTGGGCCGGCCAGGGGATCGCCGAGCGGGCGCGGGGGGCCGGGGCGGCGGTGATCGTGTGCGAGATCGACCCGTTGCGGGCGCTCGAGGCGCGGATGGCCGGCTACGAGGTGATGACCGCTCTGCAGGCCGCCGAGCGCGGCGACGTGTTCGTGACCGTCACCGGCTCGCGGCGCGTGCTCCGCGGCGAGCACTTCTCGCGAATGAAGGACGGAGCCGTGCTGGCCAACGCGGGGCACTTCGACGTCGAGCTCGATCTCGAGGAATTGCGGGCGCTGGCCGTCGGTGTGGCCGAGGTGCGGCCGCTGATCGAGCAGTACTCGCTCCAGGACGGGCGGAGGCTGAACCTGCTGGCCCGCGGACGGGTGGTCAACCTGGCCGCCGGCGAGGGCCATCCGGCGGCCGTGATGGATGTGTCGTTCGGCCTGCAGGCCCTGTGCGTCGAGCATTTGGTGACGCGGCGGGGCCAGCTCTCCGCCGGCGTCCAGCCGGTTCCGGAGTCGATCGATCAGGAAGTGGCCACTCTGAAGCTTGCCGCGCTCGGAGTGGCCATCGACGAGCCCACGCCCGAGCAGCGGCACTATCGCGAGTCGTGGACCTGACGGTCCCCGGCCCGCGCTTCTGAGAACATCTCATTCACATGGAAGCCACGACTGCACAGGGTCGGCTGCGGGGCGGGATCGATTTGGGAGGGACCAAGATCGAGGCGATCGTCGTCGACGACGGCAACACCGTGCTCGGCTCCTCCCGCCACCCGACGCCGTCGAGCGGCGGTCCCGAGGCGGTGGCCGCCGAACTGGTCAAGGCCGTGCGCGCGGCCTGCGACGCCGCCAAGACCGAACCGTCCGCGCTCCAAGGCGTTGGCGTTGGCTCGCCCGGTGTGGTCGACGAGGCCACCGGTGCGGTGTCGACCGCGCGGAATCTGCCGGACTGGGAGGGCAGCTTCGAGCTCGGCGCGGCCGTGAGCCACGAGCTCGGTACGCCGGTGATGGTCGGCAACGACGTGCAGGTGGCGACCGACGCTGAGTTCGAGCTGGGGGCCGGGCGGCCGTACCAGTCGTTGCTCGGCGTGATGTGGGGAACCGGGGTGGGCGGCGGGATCATCCTCGACGGCAAGCCCTGGCTCGGCCGCGGCGGCGCGGGCGAGATCGGCCACGTGGTGGTCAAGATCGACGGCCGGCGCTGCCCGTGCGGTCGCCGGGGGTGCATGGAGGCCTACGCCGGCCGCGCCGCGATGGAGGCCCGGGCGCGTCGCAAGCACGAGGATGGCACCGACACCGACCTGTTCAAGATCATGAAGGAACGCGGGCGGACCAAGCTGACCAGCGCGGTCTGGGCCAAGGCCCTGGAGCGCGAGGACAAGCTGGCCACCGAGTTGATCGACGAGGCGGTCGAGGCGCTCGGCGCCGGCATCGCCTCGGCCCAGAACCTGCTCGATGTACAGGCGATCGTGATCGGCGGCGGGCTCGGGGTGCGCCTGGGCGACCCGTTCGTGAAACGGATCCGCAAGGCGATGGAGCCGCATCTGTTCAACGACGCGAATTGGCCCGAGGTGATGCTCGCGGGGCTGGGCGACCTCGGTGGCGCGCTCGGGGCGGCGCTGCTGGTGAGCCGGCGAGCCGAGGGCACGCCGGCGCCCGTGGCTGAGACCCCCTCGGCGCCCGGTTAGCGCGCCCGGCAGGGCTCGGGCGGAGGGTGCAAAACGCACAAAAGCTCTGACCCGCCCCGGGCACCGACCACATAAGCGCCTGTCAGGCGCTTATGTGGTCGCGGTGGGGCGCCGGGGAGGGGCTGGTGTGTGGGGCGGCGGGGCGGCGGGGAGGGCGGCTCGCGGTGGTGCCGGGGGGCGGGGCGACACTGGCGGTTAACACCGCCTAAACAATCGCACTATGGCGCTAGCACCGCGACTCTGGCAGGATGGGCGGGCCGCTGGACGAATGTGGCAGGGGGAGAGAGACGTTGCGGCCATTGCTTCCCGGGGATACGGCACGAATGCCCACTAGAGGTTCATGATCGCCAGGATCGCGGCGGTCGCTGCCCTGGCGACCGCGATTGTGGTGGTCGTGCTCGTGCTGCTCGGAGGCGGGTCCAGCTACACGCTGCGGGCTGACTTCCAGGATGCCGGCGGGCTGGTGCCCGGCAACCAGGTGCTGATGGGCCCGGCCACGGTTGGGTCGGTCAAGTCGATCTCGCTCACCTCCGCCGGCCAGGCGCAGGTGACGATGTCGATCGACTCGGGGGCGGCGCCGCTGCACGAGGGCACGGTGGCGCGGGTCTACGAGAACTCGCTGTCGGGGATCGCGAACAAGTACGTGGTGCTCGAGCCGGCCGACCCCGAGGCGCCAGCCATCCCCAGCGGCGGCACGATCGGCGAGAACCTGACCTACTCGTTCGTGAGCCTGGACCAGGTGTTCGACGCGATCGATCCGCTCACCCGCGCCGGACTCCGGGGCGTGATCCGGGGTGAGGCGGCGAGCATCCAGGGCAAGTCCGCCCAGGCCAGCCAGACGCTGAAGTACCTCGCGCCCGGGCTGGCCTCAACGAGCAACCTGACCGCCGAGCTCGACCGCAACGAGCCGGCCTTCGATGGCCTGCTCGTGCAGGGCGCGCAGGCCATGCAGGCGCTGGCCTCGCGCAGCTCGCAGCTCTCGGACCTGATCGGGCAGACCGCGACCACGACCGGGGCGATCGCCAGCCAGGCCCAGAACCTTCAGCAGGCCCTTCAGCTGCTCCCCGGAACGCTCACTCACGCCACTGGCACCTTCGCCGGCTTGCGCGCCACGCTGGACACGCTCGATCCGGTGGTGGCCGAGTCCAAGGTGGCCTCCCGGCGCTTGGTCCCGTTCGCCGAGAGTCTCAAGACCTTCGCGCAGGCGGCCGTGCCGACGGTCACCGCGCTCAGCGCGCTGATCCACAACCCAGCCGGCACCGGCGATCTCACCACGCTGCTGCGCCAGACGCCGCAGCTCGCTCGGGTCGCGGCGGAGGCCTTCCCGGATCTCGTCGCGGCGATGAACGCGTCTCAGAACCAGCTCGACAACCTGCGCGAGTACACGCCCGACGTGATGGCCGCGCTCACCGACCTCGGCCAGGCCAGCGCCTACTACGACGCCAACGGTCACTACGTGAGGGTCCAGCCGTCGTTCTTCGCCTTCGGCCTGGACAGCCAGAACGAGCTCACCGCGCGTCCGGACTCCGAGCGCTACCAGGGCCTTCAGAACGCGACCGCGCGTTGCCCCGGTGGCGCGGTGCAGCCGGCTCCCGACGGCTCCGCGCCCCATGCGGTTCCGGGTTGTCAAACCAGCGGCACCCCGCCGGGACCATGAGACGCCTCGCCCTGATCGCAGTCGTGCTCATCCTCGCGGCGGCTGCCGCGACGGTGGCGAGCGCCTCCGGTGCCGGCGGCGCCAACGGCACCTACCTGGTGCGGGCGATCTTCGACGACGCGTCGTTCGCGGTGCCGGGCGAGCAGGTCCGCGTGGCCGGCGCGCCGGTCGGATCGATCTCGTCGCTCGGAGTGACCGGCGACAAGAAGGCGGCGGTCACGCTCGAGATCGACGACGCCCGGTTCACCCCGTTCCACGCCAACGCGACGTGCGCGATCCGCCCGCAGTCGCTGATCGGCGAGATGTACGTCGATTGCGACCCGGGCACGGCGGCGGCGCCCGCCCTGCACCGAATCAACAGAGGACCCGGGACGGGGAGCTACTACCTGCCGGTGACCGGCACGCACTCGCCGGTCGACTTCGACATCTCCCAGGACATCTACCGCGAGCCGGTGGCCGAGCGGCTGGCGATCATCCTCAACGAGCTGGGCACCGGACTCGCCGCCCGCGGATCTGACCTGAACGCGGTCATCCACCGGGCCGATCCCGCGCTCGCCAACACCGACCAGGTGCTGAAGATCCTGGCCAGCCAGAACCGGGCGCTGGCCAAGCTGGCCACCGACTCGGCGGCGGTGCTCACGCCGCTGGCCCAGCAGCGCAGGGCGCTGGCCGACTTCATCGTCCAGGCGAACACCACGGCGGTGGCCAGCGCCGCGCGGGCCAACGACATCCAGCATTCGATCCAGCTCCTGCCCGGCTTCCTGCGCCAGCTCAAGCCGCTGATGGCCGATCTCGGCACGCTGGCCGACCAGGGCACCCCGCTGGCCGGCGAGCTCAATACGAGCGCGAGCGCACTCGGACGCGAGTTCACCGAGCTGACCCCGTTCGCCAAGGCGGCCCGGACCTCGCTGATCGCGCTCGGCAACGCGGCGCAGAAGTCGCAGGGTCCGCTCCTCGCGACGCTGCCGCTCGACCGCCGCCTGCAGCGGCTGGGGAACCAGGCCGCGCCCGCCGCCGCGCTGCTCGACCGCCTGACCGCGAGCCTGAACCGCTCGGGTGCGATCGGCCAGCTGATGGCGCTGCTGTTCTACGGCACGAACGCGGCCAACGGGTTCGACAACCTCGGGCACTACGTGCGCGACGAGCTGCTGGTCAGCGACTGCACCGGGTACGCCACGAGCCCGGTCCCCAGCTGCTCGGCCAACTTCACCAAGGGCTCGAGCGCGTCCGCGGCGGCGGACATCGCCACGGCGCCGTCAGCCAGTAGGGCCCTCCCCAAGGGAAGCCCACAGCTGCTGCGCGCCGCGCTCGCCGGGTCGGCCGTGGCGAGCCGATCCTCGGCCTCGCTGAGCGGCCTCCTGAACTACTTGATCGGACCGACGCGATGAACACCCGTCGCGAACGCAGCCCGCTGGGCAACCCGATCCTGATCGGCGCGCTCACCGTGCTCGCCGTGATCGTCGCGGTGTTCCTGGCCTACAACGCCAACAACGGGCTGCCGTTCGTCCCCAGCTACACGCTTCACGTCCAGGTGGCGGACGCCAATGAGCTGACCCACGGAGCCGAGGTGCACATGGGCGGGGCACTGATCGGGTTCGTCGACGGGGTCTCGCCGGCCCGGGCGCAGAACGGCCAGCCGATCGCGATGCTCGCGCTCAAGCTGAACCGGAGCATCGGCCACCTGCCGGTCGACTCCACCTTCACGATCCGGCTCAAGGGATCGATCGGGCAGAAGTACCTGGCGGTCGGACTGGGGCGATCGCAGCGCACCTACGCGGACGGCGCGACCGTCCCGGAGCGCCAGACCGGCGCCACCGTCGACCTCGATCAGGTGCTCTCGATGTTCACCCCGCCGACCCGCGCGGGTGTGGTCGCCTCCACGGTCGGGTTCAGCGACGGCCTGGCCGGCCGGGGTACGAGCATCAACGACGCGATCGGGGCGTTCGTGCCCCTGCTCACCGACCTGCGGCCGGTGGCGCGTAACCTGGCCTCGCCGAACACCGACCTCGGCGGCTTCCTGCACGGCCTCGAGGCGTTCAGCGGCGCGCTCGCGCCGGTGGCGAGCACGCAGGCGAGCCTGTTCGTGGCCCTCGACGGCACGTTCCGCGCGTTCGCCAGCGTGTCGACGCCGTTCCTCCAGCAGACGATCTCCGACACCCCGCCCTCGTTCCAGGCGGTCATCGCGGACACGCCGACGATCCGGCCGTTCCTGACCGACTCGGCGACGTTGTTCTCAGAGCTGCGTCCCGGGTTCGCCACGCTGCCGAGGAGCGCGCCCGTACTGGCCAACGCGTTCGCCGCCGGGGCGAGGAACCTTCCCGGCACGGTGGCGCTCGACCAGCGCCTGGTCAGCCTCTCGCAGCATCTGCAGAGCTACGGCCAGGACCCCGCGGTGCAGCAGGGCCTCGACCGGTTGACGCTGACCGCATCGAGCCTGCGCGACCCGCTCGCCTTCCTCACCCCGGTTCAGGCCTCGTGTAACTACGTCACGCTGTTCTTGCGCAACCTGGCCAGCGTGCTGTCCGAGAGCACCTCCTCGGGGACCGCGCTGCGCTTCTCGCTGGTGGCCATCGACGACGTGCTGGGCGGCGAGGCGGTCCCCTCGAGTCATCCGTACACGACCCCGGTCACCGACCCGACCGCCGAGCACGGGCCGCTTCACGTCAACCCGTACCCGAACACGGACTCGCCGGGGCAGACGCCCGAGTGCGAGGCCGGCAACGAGACGTACTCGGGCGCGGCGGCCGACATCGGCAACGTGCCGGGCAACCAGGGTTTGAAGACCGAGTCGACCGGGAGCAAGGCCAAGTGAGGCGCCACCAGCCCCGGATCTCGAACTTCGCCTCCGGGCTGATCGCCGTGGTGGTGATCGCCGTTGCCGTGTACCTGGCCTTCGGAGGCTCGACGCCGTTCGCGGGCTCGCCGTTCGTGCTCAAGGCGGTGTTCACGTCGGAGACCCAGCTGCACATCCCCTCGCCGGTGCGGATCGCCGGGGTCGACGTGGGCCAGGTGATCTCGGTGCACCGGATCTCGGGTGGCTCGCAGGCGGCGATCATCACGATGGACATCGACTCGAACGGGCTCCCGATCCACGCCGACGCGACCGCGGCCATCCAGTCCCGGATCTTCCTCGAGGGCAACTTCTACGTGGACCTGCGCCCCGGCTCGCCGAATGCTCCGACGCTCGCCTCCGGGCAGACGCTCCCCGCGGCCAACACCTCCGGCCCCGTGCAGCTCGACCGCGTGCTGGCGGCGCTGAACTCCAACGCCCGGGCCAATCTCGAGACGCTCGTGCAGGGCTTCGGCGGCGCGCTGAACAATCCGCCCACGGCGGCCGAGGACGCCTCGCAGGATCCGAGCGTGCGCGGCCTGACCGCGGCCCAGGCCCTGAACCGGTCGCTGAACTACTCCGCCGGCGCGTTCAAGGCCTCGGCGATCGTAAACCAGGCGCTGCTCGGGACCCAGCCCCACGATCTGAGCGGGGCGGTGCAGGGCAACGAGGAGCTGTTCCGGGCGCTGGCCTCCCGCCAGGATCAGCTCGCCGGCTTCGTCACCAGCTTCGATTCGACGATGCGCGCGCTGGCCGCCCGACAGCAGGATCTGAGCGCGACCATCGCCGCGCTGCCGCCGCTGCTGCGCACGGCCAACCGCGCGCTCACCTCGCTCGACGCCTCGTTCGGTCCCACGAAAGCGTTCGCCAAGGCGCTCGTGCCCAGTCTCACCCAGCTCGACCCAACGATCGGGCAGGCGCTGCCGTGGCTGGCCCAGGCCAGCGCCCTGGTCGCGCCGAGCGAGCTGGGCAATCTCGTGGCCGATCTCACCCCGGCGGTGCAGAAGACCGCGAGCGCGCTCCAGGCGACCCGGGCGCTGCTCTCGGCGAGCGACTCGCTGGCCCGCTGCACGACCCACAACCTGGTCCCGACCGGCAACCAGGTGATCCAGGATCCCCCGTCGACCAACACCGTCCCGGTCTACCAGGAGCTGTTCCAGACCTCGGTCGGGCTGGCCAGCGCCGGGCAGAACTTCGACGGCAACGGCCGCTACCTGCGCTCGACGCCGGCCGGCGGGTCGATCCCCGTGCAGACCAGCAACCTGGGATCCCAGGGGCCGCTGTACGGCAACGCCGTGCTCCAGCCGCTCGGCACGCGCCCGGCGTGGCCCGGCCAGGCGCCGCCGGTCACCTCGAGCCGACCGTGCTACCAGAACTCGGCACCTGACCTGAACCGTGTGGCAACGGGAGCGGGACCGTGAAGCGCGCGCTCACCGCCCACCGCCGGGACTTCGCGGCGATTGTCCTCCTGGTCGTGCTGGCCGGCGCGATCGCCGCCTACATCCTCCTGCACCAGCCCGCGTTCAACTTCGGCCAGAGCTACTACAGCGTGCAGGCGCCGTTCTCAAACGCCTCGGCGGTCACCCCCGGCCAGGGACAAGCGGTGACGATCGCCGGGGTTCAGGTCGGTCAGGTCGGCGGGGTCAAGCTGGTGAACGGCCAGGCGATGGTGACCATGAACATCTATCGCCGCTACGCGCCGATCTATCGCGACGCGACCGTGCTGCTGCGTCCGCGCACCCCGCTCAAGGACATGTACCTGGCGCTTGACCCGGGGACCAGGGGCACCGGGGCGATCCCGAACGGCGGGACGCTGAGCGCGGCGGCCACGGCGCCGACCGTCGATCTCGACCAGATCCTCGCCTCGCTCGACGCCGACACTCGCAGCTACCTGCTCTTGCTGCTCTCGGGCGGAGCCCAGGCGTTCCGCGATCCGGCGAGCGGCCAAGCGGTCGTGCCCGGCCCGGACGCCGCGCCGAGCCCGGCGGCGGTCGCGTCGCTGAGCGGCACGTTCAAGCGCTTCGCGCCACTTGACCACGACACCCGGGAATTCGCCACGCTGCTCGCCGAGCGCAGCGCAAACCTGCGCACGTCGATCCACAACCTGCAGCGGGTGGCCACCGCGCTCGGCGGCGTGGATGGCCAGCTGGCCTCGCTGATCGCCGCCTCGAACGCGAACTTCTCGGCGATCAGCTCTCAGGACGCCAACCTCGAGGCGGGGCTGACGCTGCTGCCCGGGACGCTGGACCAGACCAACACGACGCTGGGCAAGGTTCAGGCGTTCGCCGCCCAGCTCGGACCGGCGCTGGGCAAGCTGGTCCCGTTCGCGCACGCGCTCGGTCCCGCGCTCCAAGCTTCGCGCCCGCTCTTCCACGACACCACGCCGGTGATCAAGAACCAGCTGCGGCCGTTCTCCATCGCCGTGCAGCCGGTGGCGCGCGCGCTGCGCCCGGCCGCCACCCAGCTCGCGAAGGCGACGCCGCCGCTCACGCGCTCGGTCGGCGTGCTCAACACGCTGTTCAACACGCTGGCCTACCAGCCTCACGGAAGCGAGCAGGGATATCTGTTCTGGGGCTCGTGGCTGGCCCACATCGCCTCCACGCTGACCAGCGTGCAGGATGCCCACGGGGCCAGCGTGCGCGGGATCTTCATGGCCACGTGCTCGCAGCTGAACCTGCTTGAGACGACGATCCGGGCCGGCAGCCCGTCGATCGGCCCGCTGCTCGACCTGCTGAACGCGCCCGACTGGAGCCAGATCAAGTCGCCGTTCTGCCCGGCGTCGCTGGGCACGCTGAGCCGCGACGCCCCGACGAACCGTGGGGTGAGCGGATGAACAAGCAGGCCCCGAGCCCCGCGCGGCTCCTGACCATGATCGCGTTTGCCGCGTCGTGCATCGGGCTGCTGCTGTTCTTGTGGATCTCGTTCGGAGGGACGACGTCGCTCGGTCCGAGGGGCTACGAGATCGCCGCCGAGTTCGACCAGGCGGAGAACCTCGGCGGCCAGGCCGACGTCCGGATCTCCGGCGTCAACGTGGGCAAGGTGATCGCGGTCAGCCTCGACCGCCGCACCGGCCTGACGCGGGCCGTGATGGAGATCGACCCGCAGTTCGCCCCCCGGCCGGCCGACACCCGCGCGATCCTGCGCCAGAAGACCCTGCTCGGCGAGACCTACATCGAGCTCTCGCCGGGAACCGCGGACGCCCGCAAGCTCGCGGACGGGGCGAGCCTGCCGAAGGGGCAGATCGCACCGACCGTGCAGCTCGACCAGATCCTCTCGACCTTCGACCCGAGCACCCGGCAGGCGTTCGAGACCTGGATGCAGCAGCAGGGCACCGCGCTCACCGGGCGTGGCCAGGACCTGAACGCGGCCCTGGCCGAGCTCTATCCGTTCGCGACCAACGTCGACTCGGTGCTCGCGGTGCTGAACCGCGACAGCGCCGCGACTAGCACACTGCTGCGCGACGGCGGGCAGGTCTTCTCGTCGATCGCCAGCTCGCCCGCGGCGCTCCAGCAACTGGTCAGAAACGGCAACGCGGCGTTCTCGGCCACCGCCGCGCAGGCCGGCGCGCTAGCCGCCACGATCCGGGCGTTCCCGGGCTTCCTGGTCGCGCAGCGCGTCACGATCGACCGGGTCAAGCGCTTCGCGGTCACGACCAAGCCGCTGGTCGATGAGCTGCGCCCGGCCGCCGTGCAACTCAGCCCGGCGCTCGAGTCGATCGCCGTCCTCGCCCCGCAACTGAGGAGCCTGCTGGTCAACGAGGGGCCGCTGACCCACGTCTCCCGGGCCGGCATCCCGGCACTCGAGCGGTTCCTGGACGACAGTGTGCCGCTGCTCACCCGGGCCAAGCCCTACCTCGGCGGCGTCATCCCGGTGATCGATTACATCAACACCTACCGGCGCGAGGTTGCGGGGTTCTTCGCCAACGGCACCGCCTCGGCCGGGGCCGTCGCGCCGGCCACCGTGAGCCACAAGCTGCTGCACTACCTGAGGGTGTCAAGCCCGGTCAATCCGGAGACCCTGACCGACTACGGGCACCGCATCTCGACCAACCGCGCCAACCCGTATCTGGAGCCTGGGGGCGCCGCGAACCTGGTCTCGAGTCTCCCGGTGTTCGGCAATTATCTGTGCACGAGCACCCCTCCGCCGGCGATCGGCCCTACTATTTCGCCCGCACTAGCGGCGATCTTGAGCTCCGTCTACTACACGTCTGACCCGAGCGGGCCGGCGTGTCGGGCCCAGCCGCCGCTCGGCGAAGCAACTACTGGGCAACCACAAGTGTTTCCTCAACTACAACCACTCCCATGAGCATGGCCGGCTCTGCTTTCGTCAACCAACAAGGAGGAGTCTGTTGCGACGTATCGTCGTAATCGGCACGGCGCTTGTCGTGCTACTGGCCGCGGTGTCGGCCTACGCCGCCACAAGCGGTCTCAACACCTATGGCGCCAAGATCAAGTTCTCGCCCAACAAGGCGGGGAGCAAGACGGCGCCGGCGGCTATCGCGTTCACGGAGCAATACGTAGCCGGTGGCAACAACGGCGACCGGACGGCGCCGCTGACCAACATCAAGACCACGATCTACGGCCTGGCCATCAACGCCAAGGGCGTCCCGACCTGTAGCGCGACGGCTATCGCCAACGCCCACAGCGACGCGGGTTGCCCGAAGGCCGCGCTGATCGCCACCGGGTCGATCACCGCGATCCTCGGCCCGACCGCCGATCCGAGCGCGTCGGACCCGAACCAGATCCCGTGCGATCCGCTGCTCCACGCCTGGAACGGCGGGGGCGGCAAGCTCGTGTTCTTCTTCGTCGACCAGGCCCCGACCCACGCGTGCGGGCCGATCCAGACCGGCGGCGTGCCGCCGTTCGTGGGTTCTGTCAAAAACGTCGGCAAGAACCTGGTTCAGAACACGCCGATCCCGAGCTATGTCTCGTTCCCGATCACCGGGGTCGAGGGCTCGCTGACCTCCGAGACCCTGCACTACCTCAAGGGCCTCCACAAGGTCAAGGGCAAGACCGTTGCCTACAACAGCTCGGTCGCCTGCAAGAGCGGCAAGCGTCCGTACAGCGTGACGTTCACGGCCGAGTCCGCGCCGGGCGCCGCGCCGCAGTCCGGCACGGTGACCGGCACCCAGAAGTGCAGCTAGGTCAGTAACCGTTGGGTCGCGCCGCCGGGCATGGATGCCCGGCGGAACGGCCCCACGGACGTCGAGCGGAGCGAGACCCAGTAACTACGCGATCTCGGCGAAGCGCTCGGCCCGCTGCTCGGTGCGCTCGGACTCGCCCAGCATCTGTACGAACAGGAGCACGAGCGCGATCCCCATCACGACCGACTGCTCGAGCGCCATGACCAGTCCGGCCATCATCTGGTCCTCGAGCGGGGTGAGCCCCCAGTAGTGCGGCTGGTGGGCGTAGAACGGATAGATCACGCGCGGCGAGAAGGCCAGCGCCACCCCGAGCAGCCCGACCAGCAGCTTGCCGCCGGCCATGTAGGTGACCGGGCCGAGGCCGGCCAGGCGCATCCGGCTGCGGATCGGCGAGAGAATGTGCCACCAGTAGAGCGAGCCGGCGGCGAAGAAGCACAGGTGCTCGAGGGCATGGACGAGGCTCGAGCCCTGGGCGGCGTCATACAGCGCCGGCATGTGCCACATCCACATCAGCGCGGCGTAGAAGATCACCGCGAACGCCGGGTGAGCGATGAAGCCGGCGCGGTGCTCGATCCGCTGCAGGCGCCGGGTGACCGGACGCAGGAGCACCTTGGTCAGCCCGAGGATGAGCAAGATCGGCGCGATGTCGAGCAGCAGCATGTGCTGCACCATGTGCATGACCATCATCTGGTCGCCGAGCGAGTCCAGCGGGGACACGAGCGCGATGAGGATGGTCAGGATCCCGCCGGCGAACAGCAGCGCCCGCCACGGGCTGGGTCGGTGGCGCTCGCCCGGCCGCCGGGCTCGCCGCCACCCCGCCGCGTAGAGCACGACCAGAACAAGCACGCCGACCAGCACGCCCGGATCGAACGACCACGAGGTCTGCGGGGACACGAGGAGGGATTATGGACCCGCGCGTGAATTACTGATGGTTTTGACGGCGTCTGGACGCGCCTGGCGCCACCGGCTCGCCCTCAAATACTCCCGGTATGATCGCGGCGAGCCGGCGGCGCCAGACGCGCCCAGCCACTCGTCAAATTCCACCCCTAATTCCCGCGCGGGTCCTGGCCCCCCTTCACGGATCGACAAACGTCCGGCGGAGGACTAGGCTAGGCGGTTCACGCACATCCATCCTTCCCAGCAAGGAGGTAGGTCGATGCGCATCGAGGTCAAGGGCCGAAACCTGCCCGTCTCCGAGGATCTGCGGGAGCATGTGGCCAAGCGTTTTCGCAAGGTCGAGCGGCAGGTGTCGGAGCTCGCCGAGCTCGAGGTGGAGGTGTTCGAGGAGCGCAACCCCGCGATCGCCGACAACCAGGTGGCCGAGGCGACCCTTCATCTAAAAGGCGTCACGCTGCGAGCCCGCGACGCTAGTCCGGACATCCTGCACTCGATCAACCTTTGCGCCGACGAGCTGCACGTCCAGGTCAAGCGCCACCGCGACAAGCGCCGCCGCCGGCGCGAGCAGCGGGCTGCGGCGGCCCAGAATGCGGGCGTCGCCGCCGCTCCGGTCGAGGAGGAAACCGCCGATGGAGGGGTCACTTCAGCGGCCTGATCGGCCGTAACTCGATTGCTACGCTAGCGCTATGTCCTTTCTGGACCGCGCGCTTCGCATGGGCGAAGGCAGGAAGTTCAAGTCCTATGAGCAACGGGTCAGCCGGATCAACGGCTACGAGGCTGAGCTCGAGCACTACACCGACGGTGAGCTGAGGGAAGCCGCCGACGAGCTTCGCGAGCGCGCCCGCGGCGGCGAGCCCCTCGATGACCTCCTGTACGAGTGCTTCGCGCTCGTGCGCGAGGCCGGCCGGCGCACGATGGGCATGCGCCACTTCGACGTCCAGCTGATCGGCGGAATGGTGCTCCACGACGGGGCGATCGCCGAGATGCGAACCGGCGAGGGCAAGACGCTCACTGCGACGCTGGCCGTCGTCCTGAATTCGCTAGGCGGGCGCGGGGTGCACGTGGTCACCGTCAACGACTACCTGGCCCGTCGCGACGCGATGTGGATGAAGCCGATCTACGACCTGCTCGGCGTGTCGGTCGGCGTGCTGCAGAACATGCAGCCCTACGACGAGAAGCGCGCCGCCTACGCCGCCGACGTCACGTACGGGACGAACTCCGAGTTCGGGTTCGACTACCTGCGCGACAACATGGCCACCTCGCTCGAGGAGAAGGTCCAGCACGGCGGCCGGGAGAAGCCCGGGGAGGGCAAGTCGTATTACCACGCCTTCGCCGTGGTCGATGAGGTCGACAACATCCTCATCGACGAGGCGCGCACGCCGCTGATCATCTCGGGCGCACCCGAGCAGGCCGCCGATCTCTATAAGCAGTTCGCGCGGCTGGCCCCGCGGATGACCCCGGGCAAGACCCCCGAGGGCATGGACCCGCGGATGAAGAAGGAGTTCGTCGCGGACTTCGACTACGAATTCGAGGAGAAGCACAAGACGATCGCGGTGACCGAGCAGGGCGTGGCGAAGGCCGAGCGCTTCCTCGGGATCGACCACCTGTACCGGGCCGAGAACGGCCATCTGGTCAACCACCTGATCCAGTCCCTGAAGGCCGAGTCGCTGTACAAGCGCGACGTCGACTACGCGGTGATCGACGGCGAGGTCAAGATCATCGACGAGTTCACCGGCCGCATCCTGGAGGGTCGGCGCTGGTCGGAGGGCCTGCACCAGGCGGTCGAGGCGAAGGAGGGCGTGCGGGTCCAGGAGGAGAACCAGACGCTGGCCACGATCACGCTGCAGAACTACTTCCGCATGTACGACAAGCTGGCGGGCATGACCGGTACGGCAATCACCGAGGCCACCGAGTTCATGAAGATCTACAACCTGCCGGTGGTCGAGATCCCCACCAACCGCCCGATGGTGCGAGCCGACCGCAACGACCAGGTCTACAAGACCAAGGACGGCAAGTGGAGCGCCGTGGTCCGGGAGATCGCGGCTCGCCACGAGGCGGGACAGCCGGTGCTGGTGGGAACGATCTCGGTCGAGGTCTCGGAGCTCCTGTCGGATGGTCTGACGCGCCGCGGGATCAAGCACACGGTGCTGAACGCCAAGCCCGAGCACGCCGAGCGAGAGGGCGAGATCATCGCCGAGGCCGGCGCCCCGGGCGCGGTCACCATCGCCACCAACATGGCCGGCCGCGGCGTGGACATCAAGCTGGGCGGCAACGCCGAGCACCTGGCGTCGCTCGAGATGGCCAAGCTCGGGCTGCAGCCCGGGATGCCCGACTACGACGAGCACTATGCGACGGTGCTCCCCGCGATCGAGGAGCGCGTGGAGGGGCTGCGCGACCAGGTGCTCGACGCCGGCGGCCTGTTCATCCTCGGCACCGAGCGTCACGAGTCGCGGCGGATCGACAATCAGCTGCGCGGCCGCTCCGGGCGTCAGGGCGATCCAGGCGAGTCGAGGTTCTTTTTGTCGGCGCAGGACGATCTCGTGCGGCTGTTCGCCGGGGAGCGGATCTACAAGATCCTCGATCGCCTCGGCAGCGTCGACGAAGAGGGCAACGAGGAGCCGATCGAGCACGGGATGCTCTCCAAGCAGATCGAGAAGGCCCAGCGCAAGGTC
>JAFAWR010000317.1 GCA_019241635.1 Solirubrobacterales bacterium | reverse complement strand
CCCGAGCGGTAGTAGCCCTCCTCGTCGAACGTGGCCGCGGTCAGCTCGGGCTGGCGGTAGTACCCCGGGGTTACGTTCGGACCCTTGACCCGGATCTCGAGCTTGTCACCAACCGGGGCGAGCTTGACGCTGACCCCTGGATTCGGGACTCCGATGCAACCGGTGGGCGCGCCCAGGTAGTGCATGGTGGTGGCGCCCGGAGCCGTCTCGGTGGTGCCCCAGGCCGAGGTGAGCGGCACGTCGTGGTCGGCGTGCCTGGAGGCGAGCGCCCGTAAACGCGAGGCCAGCGCATCGGGCAGCGCGGCGGCCGCATAGAACATGAAGCGCAGGCGGCTGAAGAAGCGCTCGGCCAGCCCGGAATCGCTCTCGAGCGCCGGCGCGAGCAGCGCGTAACCCGCCGGTACGTTGAAGTACACCGTCGGCGGAACCTCGCTGAGCGCCGCGATCGTCCGCCCGAACAGCGGCGGCGCCGGCCTGCCGTCGTCGATGTGGATCGTCCCGCCGTTGAACAGCGCGAGGTTCAGGTTGTGGTTGCCGCCGAACGTGTGACTCCACGGCAGCCAGTCGACCAGCACCGGCGGCTCCTCGGCCAGGAACGGCCACACCGCCTGGAGCATGGCCTGGTCCGAGCAGAGCATGCGGTGGGTGTTGATCACCCCCTTGGGGACGCCGGTCGAACCTGATGTGAATAGAAGTTTTGCCACCGTATCGGCGCCCGGACCCGCCTCGCCAGCGAGCGGACTGTGGCTGGTGAGCAGGTCGTTCAAGCGGAGCGCCCCTTCGCGGTCCCCGCGCGCGACCAGCACGTTGTCGAGCCCGAGCGCATCGAGGGCGCCGCCGAAGGCTTCGGCGTCGTCGGCAAATACCAGGCCAGGCTCGGTCAGCTCGGCGATCGCCTTGATCCGCGCATGGTCTTTGCTCTGGAGCGAGTAGGCGACGCTGATCGGCATCGCCGGCGCGCCCGCGGCGTAGGCCCCGAGGCTCACCAGCAGATGTTCGATCGCGTTCCCGGAGAGGATCATCACCGGGTGGTCGGGCCCGAGCCCGATGCTCTTGAACGCCGTGGCAAGCGAGTTCGCCGCGGCGTCGGCCTCGCCATAGCTCAGCGTCACGCCGCGGTGCACGGCGAGCGCACGGTCGGGGTGCTCGGCGGCCCGCGTCCGGAGCACGGCGGTGATCGACGGCTCGAAATCGGTCAGCTCGACCCTCGAGCGCAGGATGACCGACCCGTCACCCCGGCGCTCCATCTCGATGTCCGGTGAGGCGAACGTCCTCATGCCCGATCCAGCAGGGTGGAGAGCACGATCAGAGTGCGCGTGCGCACGATGTTCGGGTCGCGCCGCAGGCGCTCCACAAGCCGCTCCAGATGGTCGATGCTGTCGACCCGGACGCGGATCACCGCATCGGCCTCGCCGGACACCGTGAAGGCCGAGACGATCTCATCGACCGTGGCCAGCGAGCGACCCACGTCGGCCGGCGAGGTCCGGTCGGCGCAATAGATCTCGATCAGCGACTCGATCCCCTCCCCAAGCGCGCGCCAGTTGACCCGCGCGCCGTAGCCGGTGATCACGCCGTCTGATTCGAGCCGGTCCACGCGCCGCTTGACCGCGGTGGCCGACAGCCCCACGTCGGTCCCGATGTCGGCGAACGTGCGCTTGGCGCTCTCTTGCAGCAACGCAACAATCTTGCGGTCAATGCTGTCCAGAGGGCGACTGAGCTGCACGTTGATGCCGATCGACTGCGTCTTGGTTGCGCCGAGCCTACCAGCAGGGAACATTCGGCACATGACCGCCACCGCTCTGCCTCATGAACTCACAAGCGGAGCGCTGCTTGAGCTGGACGGCGCCTCGCTCACCATCCGCGACGCCCTCGAGGTCTCCCGCGGCCAGCGCACCGTCCGTCTCTCCGAGCACGCCGCCGAAGCCGTCCGCGCCAGCCGCAGCCTCAAGCACGAGCTGATCGACCGCGAGATCCCGATCTACGGCGTGACCACCGGGTTCGGCGACAGCGCCCACCGCCAGATCTCGCCGGCCAAGACGAGCCAGCTTCAGCAGAACATCCTGCGCTTCATGGGCGTGGGCACCGGTCCGACCGCTCCACCCGAGGTCGCGCGCGTGACCATGCTGCTGCGCGCCAACTGCCTGTCCAAGGGCAACTCGGGTGTCCGCACCGAGCTGATCGAGCGCGTGCTCGACCTCCTCAACCACGACGTCACCCCGTACATCCCCGAGCGCGGATCCTGCGGCGCGAGCGGCGACCTGGCTCCGCTGTCCTACGTCGGCCGGGCGCTGGCCGGCGACGGACGCGTGCTGTTCGACGGCCACGACCGCGAGGCTTCCGCGGCGCTCACCGAGCTCGGCCTAGAGCCGTTCCTGCTCGAGGCCAAGGAGGGGCTCGCGCTGACCAACGGAACCTCGTTCATGAGCGCGTTCGCCTGCCTGGCCGTCGGCGCCGCGCGCGAGCTGGCCGACCTGACCGACCTGATGACCGCGATGGCCTCCGAGGCGCTCCTCGGCAACCGCGGGCACTTCAACGCCTTCCTGTTCGACAGCGCCAAGCCCCACCCGGGGATGATCACCAGCGCCCGTCACATCCGCGAGCTGCTGGCCGAATCGCACCTCGCCTCCGACTCCGACGAGCTCTTCCCCGGTGGCCTCGACGGCGCCGGCTTCCGCGAGCTCGACCGCCACGTCCAGGACAAGTACTCGATCCGCTGCGCCCCGCACATCAACGGCGCCCTCCGGGACGTCCTCGACTGGGTCGAGCAGTGGATCTCGATCGAGATCAACTCCTCCGACGACAACCCGCTGTTCAACGTCGGCGGGGGGCGCGTCGAGAGCGGCGGCAACTTCTACGGCGGCCACATCGGCCAGGCCATGGACTCGCTCAAGGTCGCGCTGGCCAACCTGTGCGACCTGATCGACCGCCAGCTCGAGCTGGTCGTGGATGAGAAGTTCAACCGCGGCCTGACCGCCAACCTGATCCCGCGCTTCGAGCCCGATCATCCCGAGGCCGGCCTGCACCACGGGTTCAAGGGCCTGCAGCTGTGCGCGTCGGCGATGACCGCCGAGGCCATGCACCTGTGCGCCCCGACCACGATCCACTCGCGCTCGACCGAAGCCCACAACCAGGACAAGGTCTCGATGGGCACGATCGCCGCCCGCGATGCCCGCTCGATCGTCGAGCTGGCCCAGAACATCGCGGCCATCCATCTCATGGCCTGCTGCCAGGCGCTCGAGCTGCGCGGCATCGAGCAGGCCAGCCCGCGCACCCAGGAGGCCTTCCGCGTGGTGCGCGAGCACATCCCGTTCTTGGACCGGGATCGCTACCTGGACGCGGACATCGCGACGACGGTCGCGCTGATCCAGTCCGGCGCGATGTCGGAGTTCGTGGGATAGGGCCCTTCGGGGCCCGAGGTGCTGCTGGGGCCGGGGGCAACCGTTGCCGCCCCCGGCCCCCGCTTTTTTCTGCTCTACGCAGCCCGTTGGTCGAGCGTCAACGACCCCCGGGCAACGCGGAGCAGGCCGGTGATTCCGGCGAGCGTGTAACAGCCGTCGGACCGTGGCGGGTCCAAGGGCATTGTTGCCCGACGGGCCGCCGCCGTCTATCCCCAATATCGGGGATGGACCGCGCCGAGATCCAGGCTGATCTCGCCCCGCTGCAGGCCGAGCGAGATCGCGTGGGCGCGGTTGCGCGCCCCTAGCTTCTCGAGCACGTGCCGGACATGCGTCTCCACGGTCGAGTTCGAAACGCCGAGCTCTGCGGCGATCCAAGCCGTGCCCCGGCCTTCGGCGACCATCCCGAGCACCTGGCGCTCTCGCTCGGTCAGACCCGTCTCGTGCGCCTCAGCCGGTTCGGCCCGCCCCCCGACACCGCCCGGCGGGAACATCAGGATCGACAGGTGCAGACCTGGCTCGACGTTCGCCGTCGCGCTGTATTCGACTTCCAGGCGAGCGCCGTCGGGCATCATCAGCTCGAAGGTGCCCTCCTGAACGCCGTCGCGGAGGAAGGCTTCCCACAGCGCGTCGATCGCCGATCGGTTCGCCGACGGTGTCAGGTCGTCGATGCGCAGGCGCAGCACATCCGGCTCCGCCAGCCGCAGTAGCAGGCACGCGGCCGGATTGGCAGCGACGTACCGCCGCCTGTCGTCCGCGATGACCATCGGAACCAGGCTGCCGAGAAAAGACGCTCTGCTCCAAGCTAATTGCCCCACGCAACTTGCCTCCGGCGGCCACGATAGCCGACCGGAGCCGCTGCCACGGATCGTCAGCCGGAGCTGGCGGCGACGCGGTAGCGCGCGAGCGCTTCCTGGCGCGCGACTTGGTGATCGACGATCGGCGGCGGATACCGATGAGCGCCGCCGTTCCGCAGCTCGGGCACGTAGCGCCGCACGTACGCCCCGTCGGGGTCGAAGCGCTCCTGCTGGCGAGCCGGATTGAACAGCCGCCGGAAGGGAGGCCGCGGGTCGACCCCGACCGACGCGACCCACTGCCAGTTGCCGTTGTTGCTCGCCTCGTCGCCATCGAGCAGCAGGCGCATGAACCAGCGCTCGCCCCAGCGCCAGTCGATCCCCAGGTCCTTGGTCAGGAAGGAGGCGACGACCAGGCGCGCCCGGTTGTGCATCCAGCCCTCGTGCCTGAGTTGGCGCATCCCGGCATCGACCAGGGGATAACCCGTGCGACCCTCGCACCACGCCTCGAACGCCTTCTCGGCGCGGCTCCAGTTGATCGTTCCGCGGTAACGCGCCTGATGCTCGGATTGGGCGTTGCCCGGGAAATGCAGGAGCACGTGAGCGAAGAAGTCGCGCCAGCCGAGCTGGCGGCGGAACTCGTGGCTCGGGACGCGGGCCTCCACCTCGCGCGCCGACAGGCAGCCGAAGTGCAGATACGGCGAGAGCCGCGAGGCGCCGTCCTCGGCCAGCAGGTCGCGCGCGTACTCGTACGCGGCCGCGCGGTCGGAGACGAACCTCCGCAGGCGCTCGCGGCCGACCGTCTCTCCGCCTCGCATCGGCTCCTCCACCTCCTGGTGCAGGCCCAGATCGCCGAGCTCCGGGATCGCCCCGTGGGCCAGCCCCGGCGGGAGCGGCGGCAGGGCTCGCGGTGCGCCGCTCGGGCGCCGGCGGGGCGAGCCGGACCAGGCGCGGTGAAACGGGGTGAACGTGGTGTAGGGGTTTCCGTCGGTGGTCCGGATCGCCTCCAGGTTCTCGGCGGCGAACAGCCCGGGGTGCTCGTGGACCGGGATCCCGAGCGCCTGCTCCACGCGCCGATCGCGATCCCGGGCGAACGCGCCCACGTCGCCGGTGTAGTGCACGGCGTCCGCCTTGGTTTCCGCCGCGAGCTTGGCGATCTCGGCCTCCGGGCGGCCGTGGCGGATGACCAGTCGGGATCCGCGGGCGCGCAGCGAGCGGTCGAGGTCGGCCAGGCACTCGAGTAGGAACTGCGTGCGCGGTCCCGAGGCATGGCGCCCGTGCAGGAGACGGTCGTCGAAGCAGAACACCGGCACGAGGTGGTCCGTGCCAATCCGGGCCGCGTCGAGCGCGGGGTGGTCGTGGACGCGCAGGTCTCGGCGCAGCCAGAGGATTGTCGTCACGCCAGCAACTCCTTCACCGCGGCGTAGCGGAAGGCGAAGATCCTCGCCAGGTCGCGATCGACGAACGCCACGTGGGCCAGCTCGCCGATCGGCCCGAGCGGCAGCGAGTAGCGGACGTGGTCATGCACGAGCGTGCCTCCGCCGGCGGGTGGGTAACCGTCTTGCAACATGACGTTGACTAATATCTATACAAGATGATAAGCAGCCTCGTCGACACGTTGCTCGACCGGAGCATTGCCCTTGGCTACGGGACCGTCGGGCTGCAGGCCCGGCGGCGGCTGCCCGGCTGGCCGGCCGACCCGCCGCGCATGGATGGGGACGCCGTGCTGATCACGGGCGCCGCCAGCGGGCTGGGGCTCGCCTCCGCGATCGCCTTCGCCCGCCTGGGGGCGACGGTCTACGCCCTCGGGCGCTCGGCTGACCGCGCACGCGAGGCGGCCGGCCGAATCGCCGCGGCGGCCGCGGGCGCGGATGTCCGCCCAGAGGCCTGCGACCTCAGCGATCTGAGCGCCGTGCGGGTGTTCGCCGACGCGTTCGCCGAGCGCGAGCCGCGGCTCGACGTGCTGGTCAACAACGCCGGGGTCATGCCCGACGAGCGCACCACCTCGCCCGACGGGCATGAGCTGATGTTCGCCACCCACGTGCTCGCCCCGCTCGCGCTGACCGCGCGGCTTGCGACGCTGCTTAAGCGGAGCGCCCCGGCGCGCGTGATCAACGTCAGCTCCGGCGGGCAGTACGGCCAGGGGCTCCCGGTCGGCGACTGGGAGTCCGAGCACGCCGCCTACAGCCCGAAGAAGCTCTACGCCCGCAGCAAGCGCGAAGAGATTGTCGTGACCGAGATCGTGGCCGAGCGCCTGCGCGGCCGCGGCGTGGTCGTGCACGGCATGCATCCGGGATGGGTGGACACCGAGGGCGTGCAGCGCTGGATGCCGGTGTTCCGCAAGCTGACCATGCCGATCATCCGCGATCCCGACGAGGGCGCGGACACGATCGTCTGGCTGGGCGGTGCTCCGGAGGCGCTCGCCCAGACCGGCCGGTTCTGGCACGACCGGCGGACCCGGCCGACCCACTACCGCCTCGGCGCCGGGCCGGACTCCGACCCCGATCGCCAGGCGCTCTGGAGCTACTGCGTCGACGCCCTCGCCGCGGCCGGGATCGCCGTCGAGCTATGACTCGGTTGCGTAGCGGACGATCCGCGTGCTGAGCTGGAGGGCCGATCGGAGCTCGTGCTCGCGCGGCACCGGTGCGTCGTATAGCCGCTCGCGCAGATCGGCCAGCGGGCCCGGGGCCGCCTGCGCGGCGAGTCGCCAGCACACCTGCGCGGCCAGCCGCACGGCCGGCGCCTCGACCGTCCAGACCGCCTCGAACCGCCGCTCCCCACGCGGCTGCGCCGGGCGCTCCCACCCGGTCATGCACGCGGCGAAGCCCGGCGACTCGCAGACGATCGCCCACTCGCGGGCGATTGGTTCGCCTCGACGGATCGGCGCCTCGATTGGCTCGTGGCGCGGCCGGCGCACCCGCCGGAAGTCGGCCAGGACCACGGCCCGATCGGCCGTGCGGGCGAGCTCACGCCACCGGCCTTCCGACTCCCGGTAGAAGCGCTCACGCTGAAAGCAACCGAACAGCACGGGGCGCTCGGCCCGCGCCAGGCATTCGTCCTCGATCGCCCGCGAGATGATCAGCATCGCCCGCTTGGGCAGCAACTGGGTCTCGAGGCCGGGGAACCGTTCGCGCAGCGCGGCATACACCGAGGGCGGTTGTTGCTCGTCCTGGGTCGAGGCGAGCTCGATGGCCGCCTGCAGGGAGAGCCCGCTCTCCCGCGCGCGCATCACCGTCCGCACCCGGGCCAGGTCGAGCTCGGAGTACCGGCGGTGTCCACTCTCGCGCCGCTGCGGCTTGGGGAATCCATGCCGGAGCTCCCACATGCGCAGCGTGGCCTCGCTGACCCCGCTTTGCGCCGACATCTCGCGCATGGTCATCCCCGACTGGGTCGTTGCCGGTGCCACGGCGGGCACCGTAGCGCAGTCCGCGGTCGCGAACAAATCGTATAGTTTTTTCTCCACATACTGTGATAACGTCGCGGGCGTGACCACCCGACGTCTCAGCGACGCCGGCTGCCGGCTGGTTCTCCCCTGGCCACGCTGGCGGTCGGCGGCGGCTCGGCTCTGGTCAGCCTGCTCATCGCGGGCGTGGTCGAGGACTGATCCGGCGGTGGCTCCGCCTCGTATCAACTGACGTGGACGCGGGCAGGAGCCGATGAGGATCGCCATCGTGGGCGCCGGGATCTCCGGGTTGGTCGTCGCGCGCCTGTTGCACGAGCGCCACGACATCACCGTGTTCGAGGCGGCCGACTACGCCGGCGGCCACGCCAACACGATCCGGGTCGACACGCCCAACGAGACCCACCACGTCGACACCGGGTTCATCGTGTTCAACGACCGCAACTACCCGCAGTTCGAGCGGCTGCTGGGCAAGCTGGGCGTGCCATGGCAGCCCTCGACGATGAGCTTCAGCGTGAGCGACGGCCGGGGTGACTTCGAGTACTCCGGCGCCTCGCCCAACGGGCTGTTCGCCAAGCGCTCGCACCTGCTCACGCCGTGGTTTCACCGCATGGTCTCCGACCTGGCTCGCTTCAACCGGGCCGCCCGGGAGTTGCTCGGGGGTGGGGGCGACGGTCGCGACGGTGGCGGGCCTTCGCTCGGTGAGTGGCTCGAGCGCCAGCGGTTCTCGCGGCCGTTCATCGAGCGCCTGATCGTCCCGCAGGCATCCGCCGTCTGGTCGGCCGATCCCCGCCAGATGTGGAGCTTCCCGGCCCGCTTCCTGGCCGAGTTCTTCGATCACCACGGCATGCTCGGCTTCCGGGGTCGTCCTCGCTGGCGGGTCGTGGCCGGCGGGTCGGCGCGCTACGTCGAGGCGCTGAGCGCGCCGTTTGCCGCGCGGATCCGCTTGCGCTCACCGGTGCGGGCGATGCGGCGGGATGACCGCGGCGTCGTCGTGTCGCCGCACCGGGGCGAGCCCGAGCATTTCGACCAGGTCGTGCTCGCCACGCACTCCGACCAGGCGCTCGCTCTGCTCGAGGACGCCAGCCCGCTCGAGCGCTCGGTTCTGTCGGCGATCCCCTACCAGATCAACGAGGCGGTGCTCCACACCGACGTGCGGATGCTGCCCCGGCGCCGCCGGGCCTGGGCGAGCTGGAACTACCACTGGCAGCCCGAGCCGGGCGAACGCGCGACCGTGACCTACCACATGAACCGCCTCCAATCGCTGCACGCCGAGCGCGAGTTCTGCGTCACGCTCAACCGCACCGAGGCGATCGACCCAGACCGGATGCTCCGGAGGATCGCCTATGCGCACCCCGTGTACACGGCCGACGGCGTCGCGGCGCAGAAGCGCTTCGCGGAGCTGAGCGGCCGGGACCGCATCCATTTCTGCGGCGCCTATTGGGGCTGGGGGTTCCACGAGGACGGCGTGCGGAGCGCCCTGCGCGTGGCCGAGCACTTCGGAGCCCGGCTTTGAGCACCGCTTCGTGCATCTACGAGGGCACCGTCCGCCACCGCCGGCGCCTCGAGCCCGCGCGGGAATTCGAGCACCCGATCGCGCTGTTCTATCTGGATCTGGAGGAGCTGCCCCGCCTGCTCGGCGGCCGCCTCGTCCGCCGTCGCCCCGGATTGCTCCGGTTTCGCCGGCGCGACTACCTCGGTGGCGGTGGCGGCGCGCCGCTCGGCGATGCCGTGCGCGAGACGGTGAGCGCCGAGACCGGTCGCCGGCCGGAGGGCCCGATCCGGATCCTCACCCAGCTGCGCTCGTTCGGCCACTGCTTCAACCCGGTGAGCTTCTACTACTGCCTGGACGGCGGCGGCGAACGGATCGAGGCGGTCGTCGCCGAGGTGACCAACACGCCGTGGGGGCAGCGGCACGCGTACGTCGTCCCCGGGGGTGCCGAGGACCTGGACAAAGCGCTCCACGTCTCGCCGTTCATGGCCATGGACCACCGCTACACCGTCCGGGCTGCCGTCCCCGGCGAGCGCCTGGCCATCCACATCGAGAGCCGCCGGGATGGGGCGCGGGCGTTCGATGCCACGCTGGCCCTGCGCCGGCGGGAACTGACCCGGGGCGCGGCGGCGCGACTGGCCGTCCGCTATCCGTTCGCGAACCTCCGCGTGCTCGGGCTGATCTACGGGCACGCCGTGGGGTTGAAGCTCGCCGGCGCGCCGATCCACCGGCATCCCGCAAAGGGGTCGGGATGATCGACCGGATCGCTCGCTGGCTGCTCTCGCGCTTCCTGCGCCGGATCGCCACCGGCAGCCTGATCGTGCTCGAGGACGGCTCGCGTCGCGTGTACGGATCCGGACCCCCCGCGGCCACGATCCGGGTTCACTCGGCGCGCATGTGGCGGATGGGCCTGACCGGCAGCCGCGGCCTGGCCGACGCCTACGCGGACGGGCTCTGGGATTCGCCGGATCTGGTCGCCCTGGTCCGGCTGGCTGCGCGCAACGCCGGCGGCCTCGACCGGCTGCGGCGCCGCCTCGCCCCGGGCCGCGCCCCGCTTCAGCGCGTGCGAGCGTGGCTGTGGCCGAGCACCCGGCTCCGGCGTCGGCGCGACGTGGCCGCCCACTACGACCTCGGCAACCAGCTCTTCTCGCGCATGCTCGACCCGACCATGAGCTACTCGTGCGCGGTGTTCGAGGACCCGGGGATGACCCTGGAGGAGGCCCAGCTGGCCAAGCTCGAGCTGATCTGCGAGAAGCTCGACCTGGGCCCCGGCGACCACCTGCTCGAGATCGGGACCGGGTGGGGTGCCCTGGCCATCCACGCCGCGACCACCCGCGGATGCCGGGTCACCACGACGACGATCTCCCGCGAGCAGCACGCCCACGCCGTCGAGGCGGTCCAGCGGGCCGGACTCGAGGATCGCGTGACCGTCCTGCTTAAGGACTATCGAGACCTGACCGGCCGCTACGACAAGCTGGTCTCGATCGAGATGATCGAGGCCGTGGGCTGGCGTCACACCGGCACGTTCCTGGCCAAGTGCTCGGACCTGCTGGCCCCCCACGGCGCGATGCTGATCCAGGCGATTGCCATCGACGACCGGGCCTACGAGGTCGAGAAGGCGTCGCGCTCGTTCATGAACACCCGCATCTTCCCGGGCGGCTGCCTGCCTTCGCTGGCCGTGATGACCCGCGCGGCGGCCCGGCGCACCGATCTGCAGATGGTCGACCTCAGGGACATCACCCCGCACTACGTCGAGACGCTCCGGCGCTGGCGCGCGCGCTTCGGCATGCACGCCGGCGAGCTGACCGGGCTCGGGTACGACGAGCGCTTCCAGCGCCTCTGGACTCTGTACCTGGCCTATTGCGAGGCCGGATTCGCCGAGCGGCGGATCCTCGATCTCCAGCTCGTGTTGGCCAAGCCCCGCCGCCATATCGCCTCCCCGGCCGCGGCCGTGGAGCGATTGACGGCCGCGAGCGCGCGGGCATAGACTCGGCCCGACCGTGACGGTCGGCGCATCCGGATCCGAGCGACTGAACGCGAGCACGCTGCTCGACGGCAACCTGGAAGCGGGGCTGGCGGACGAGCCGGCGCTGCTGACGGGCTCGCGGGCGGTGAGCTACCGCGAGCTCGCGTCGCTCGTGTCCGCGGTGGCGTCGTATCTGACCGAGCTCGGCGTGGAGCGCGAGCAGCGGGTGCTGATGATCCTCGACGATTCGCCGGCGTTCCCCGCGGTGTTCCTCGGCGCGATGCGAATGGGGGCGGTGCCGGTCCCGGTCAACCCCATGGACCGGGTCGACAACTACGCCTACTACCTCGACGACAGCTACGCGCGCGTGTTGTTCGTGGAGGGATCGCTCCTGCCCGCGCTCGAAGCCGAGCTGGCCGCTCGCCCCGGGCTGCACGTGATCGTCGTCGATGGTGAGGCCGGGCCGTTCCTCAGCTTCGAGTCGGTGGTGGGGGACGGGGCCGGTGCCGCGCTGGCCTCGCCGCTGGACACCCACCGCGAGGACATGGCCTTCTGGCTCTACAGCTCCGGTTCCACCGGCCGGCCGAAGGGCGTCGTGCACGCGCACGGCGACATCGGCGTGACCGTCGATCGCTACGCCCGGAACGTGCTCGAGATCTCCGCGGATGACGTGTGCTACTCGACGACCAAGCTGTTCCATGCCTACGGGCTCGGAAACAGCCTCTCGTTCCCACTGTCGGTCGGCGCCTGCTCGACGCTGGTCAAGGGCCGCTCCACCCCGGATCGGATCTTCGAGACGGTCAACCGGGTCCACCCGACGCTGTTCTTCTCGGTCCCCGCGCTGTACGCGGCGATGGTCAAGGTGCCGGGCGGCTCCTCGGTGGATTTCTCGAGCGTGCGGGCGTGCGTGTCGGCGGCCGAGGCGCTGCCCGCCGCCGTGCTGGCTCGCTGGCGGGAGATGACCGGCGTGCCGATCCTCGACGGGATCGGCTCGACCGAGATGCTCCACATCTACTGCTCGAATACGTTGGCCGACCTGGCGCCCGGGACGAGCGGACGACCGGTGCCCGGCTACGAGCTGCGCCTGGTCAACGAGCAGGGCCTCGACGTGGGCGCGGGCGAGCCGGGCGACCTGATGGTCCGCGGCGAGAGCTGCGCGGCGTACTACTGGCACCAGCGCGAGAAGACCCGCTACTGCATGCGCGGCGAGTGGTTCCATACCGGCGATCGCTATCTCCGCGACGCCGACGGCCACTACGTCTACCAGGGGCGCTCCGACGACATGATCAAGGTCGGCGGCCTCTGGGTCTCGCCGGCCGACGTCGAGGGATGCCTGGTTCGTCATCCCACGGTGTCGGAGGCGGCGGTGATCGGGGTGCGGATCGAGGACGTCAGCCGGATCAAGGCGTTCGTGATCTGCACCGCCGGCCCGCCCCCGAATCCCGACGGGCTGGCCGACGAGCTCCGGCAGTGGTGCAAGGGCAACCTGCGCCGCTACGAATACCCCCACCTGGTCGAATTCGTCGAGGATCTGCCCCGCACGCCGACCGGCAAGGTCCAGCGCTACAAGCTGCGCGAGGCCGAAGAGGTCCGAGCGACGCTGGCGGGCACGGCCGGCGCGAGTTAGACATTGGCGGGCACGGCGGGCGCGAGTTAGACGCCCCGGCCCTTGCCGGGGGTCATCCCGCGTTGGTATTCAGTTTGGTATGCCTGAGACCATGAACCCGCCGCGAGTGCTGCATCCGTTCGCTGTGCCCTCGCGGCCCACTGATCAGTTCCTTGAGATCGTCCGCGGCGAGGGCTGCCGCATCTGGGATGCCGAGGGTCGCAGCTACCTCGACGGAACCGCCTCGCTCTGGTACTGCGCGGCCGGCCACGGCCGCCGCGAGATCATCGACGGGATCGCCGCCCAGCTGGCCGAGCTCGAGGCGTACCACACGTTTGCCCGCTTCACCAACCCCGCCGAAGAGCGGCTGGCCGAGCTGCTGATCGACGAGCTGAAGCCGATTCCGGATGCCCGGGTGCTGTTCACCTGCGGTGGCTCGGAGGCGATTGACTCGGCGATCAAGCTGGTCCGCGCCGGGCACAAGGCGGCCGGCGACGGCGGCCGCAGCGTGTTCCTGAGCCGCCATTACTCCTACCACGGCGTGATGCTCGGCGGGACCTCGGCCGGCGGCCTGCCCGCCAACCGGGACCCGTTCGGGACGCTCCTGCCCGACTTCTTCCAGGTCGGGCGCGACAGCCTCGAGGCGATGAGCGAGGCGGTCGACTATTACGGCCCGGACCGGATCGCGGCGATCATGGCCGAGCCGGTGATCGGCGCCGGCGGCGTGTTCCCGCCGCACGACGGCTATCTGCAGGGCCTGCGCGAGCTGTGCGATTCGTGCGGCGCGCTGCTCGTCTTCGACGAGGTGATCACCGGCTTCGGGCGCCTCGGGTCGTGGTTCGGCTCGCACCACTACGACGTCACCCCGGATGTGACGACGTTCGCCAAGGCGATCACCAGCGGCTACCAGCCGCTCGGCGGCGTGGTGGTAGGGCCCCGGCTACGCGAGTGGCTCGAGGCCGATCCGAGCTATCTGCTCGCCCACGGCAACACCTACGGCGGCCATCCGACCTGCTGTGCCGCGGGCGTGGCCAACATCGAGCTGATGCGCGCCGAGCGGCTGCCCGAACGCGCGGCGGCCGCCGGGGCTCGCCTGCGGGCCGGGTTGGACGGCCTCCAGGGACATCCCGGCGTCGCCGAGGTACGCGGTGAGGGCCTGATGCAGGCGATCGGGCTTACCGAGGGGTTGACCGCGGGTCCGTTCACCGAGGCGCTGCTCGCCCGCGGGGTGATCGGCCGCGGCCTGCCCTACGCCAACAGCGTGGCCTTCTCGCCGCCGCTGATCATCTCCGACGAAGAGGTCGACGAGCTCGTGGCGGCCACCGCGGCGGTGCTCGACGAGCTCGCAGGCTAAGGGCCGGCCGCCGCTGGATCAGGTCTCGGTGCGGACAGGGTTCGAGAGCGTCCCCACGCCCTCGACGAAGATCTCGACGGTGTCGCCGTCGCGCAGATAGCGCTTGGGCGAGCGCGAGTCGCCCACGCCGCTCGGCGTCCCGGTCGCGATCACGTCCCCGGGCTCGAGCGTCACCCCGGCCGAGATGTAC
>JAFAWR010000293.1 GCA_019241635.1 Solirubrobacterales bacterium | reverse complement strand
GTCGAGCCTTGTGACCAGCGCTTCAGCGCTTCGCGTCCGAGCAAGGTGACCTCGCCGTCGGCGGCGATCCAGTCACGCGCGCGCAACTCGCCGACCAGCCCGCCAGGATCGGCCGGTCTCGCCTCCTCGCCTTCGGCGACCAGTTGGTCGGTCCCGGGCTCAACCTTCCAACGGCCGGAGTCAAGGGCGCTGAACGCGCGCCCCTGTGCGTCGTTGGGAACATCAAGTGGGTGCGGACCGTTGCCGCGCCGCGTCCTCGGCGCCGTTCCGGGTTCCAAGTACGGCGCCCCAGCCTCGTGATCGGCTCCGGACTCACCGAATTGGTCGCTGATCCACCGCCCCGTCGAGTCGGTGAAGTCCCTTAGGCGCTCGCCACCGATCTCGATCTGCCGTGCAATCTCGTCCAGGTCAAAGCTCCTCACGGCACGCTCGACCGACCGGCTGAGTTCGTTCGCGATCGCGCGAACCTTCTTCTCAAAGCTTTCGTCATCTCGTCCGCTCATGACAAGATCATCGCACCGTCGTGGCTCGGCATCACCTCGACGGCGCAGCAAGTCGCAACCGCACTCCGAGCTGTTTCGGGGTTCGGTGGCGCCGTGGATGTCGTGCAAGTCCGCGCCACGCTTGACGGCAGAGCGCTGCCCAATGTGAGAGTCGACCTCGGGTCGAGGCGGTCGGCAACAGAAACCCTGCGGTTCTCTGGAGGGCTTTTCTCGGTGGAGCTAGCCGGACTCGACCAGGCCGGCGCGGATCAGCTTGCCGATGGCTTTGCTGCCGCTGTCGTCGGAGGGGTGGCGGCGCAACGGTTGCGCGAGTGTCTCGAGCGCGTGCCAGGCGACGGTGCGGCGTTCGTCGATCGCGAGGTGAAGAGCAGGCGGCCATGGTTCTCGGGCTTCGCGGGACCGCGCTGTAATTGGGGCTGCGTCGCACCTCCGAGGCGCTCGCGCTGCTGGATCGCTATGCGGCCACCGCCGAGGATTTTCGCCACAGCTACTCGGGCACGTTCGCCCTTCTGTTCGCAGGGGATGCGCGAGGGGCGGGACGTTTTGCCGCGCGGGTGCTGAGTTCGCCCGACGGCCCGTCGGCCGACCCGATCGAAGTGCTGACGTGGACGGCCACGCAGCTCGAGGCGGGCCGTGGTCGGGACCGGTTGGAGGCGGTTCTCGAGGCGCTGTTGCGCGACGCCCTGGAGCTCGAGAACGTCGTGTTGGCGGGCGTCTGCGCATTCCTGGCGGGCCGAGTCGCGCTCGAGAGCGGACGTGTGGCGACCGCGCAGAGAAAGCTCGAGCAGGCGCTGCCGTTGCTTTGAGCCCAGGATCCTTTCGCCATGCGGGTCTCCGGGCTGGCCATGCTTGCCGAGGCGCGGGCGCTCCAGCGCGACGTGGCCGGCGCGCGCCGCGCTCTCGACGCGGCCGACGAGGTGCTTGCCCATCGCCCCCCCACCTGGGTCGAGGACGCCGGGGCAGTCCGTGCCCGGATGCGGATCTCGTTGGCCGACGATCGTCCGGTGGAGGCACAGCGGATGGCGCTCGAGGCGGCGCTTCGCGTGGGACAGGTCCTCAAGCGCCGGGCCACCCTGCTGCACGAGGCACTACGGGCGGGGGCTCCCGCGGCTCAGGTCGCCCGCGGTCTCGAGCAGATTGCCGCGCGCTCGGATCTGCCGATAGTGCAACCTGCGCCCATCATGCCGCCGCGGCAGCGGCGTTCCCCGCCCCGCGGTCAACGCCCCCGAGCGGTGGAGGCGGCTGAGCGCAGTCGTCGTCTCGCCGAGCGCTGCGAGGGAGCGTGGACGCCGATTCTCAGGCTGGCTGATGCCGCCACCCACAACCTCACGGCGCGCGAGGCCGAGGTGGCGGCCCTGGCGGGGAGAGGGCTGACTAATGCTCAGATAGCCGAGCGTCTCGTGCTCTCGGCGCGGACGGTCGACAGCCACATGCAGCGCATCTACGGCAAGCTCGGGATCAACCGCCGCCAACGTCTGGCCGACATCCTCCCCTCGACTGACCGGGCCCCATTAGGTAGCCAGTTACCGACGACAGACGGCGGCGCGCGGCGTAGCGTCGGCGGGGCGTGGAGGGGCTGTCGACGGTATGTGCGCCAGACGGGCGCGCGGCCGAGGATCAATCGTGGAGCGCCGGGTGCGGTGCCGAGAGGAGTGAAGCGCGTGAGTAATTCATTGTGGAGCCGGATTGACTTTGGGCGAGCGCGCCTCAGTCTGCCGGCGTTGATCGCCGTCATCGGGTTCATGGCCGTGTCGGCGGCCGAGCTGGCGGGATCGGCGTGGGCGTCGGCTGCCCAGGTTCGCCGGGCCGGGCCGCTCTGGTCGCTGGTCGGCCGTGCGACGCCAGCGCGCGGTGCGTCGCGCGCGGCGAGCTCGCTGGCCAGCGCAACCGTGTTCGGGTGCCAGACGACCACGCCGGCGAGCTGCTTCGGACCGGCGCAGATCCGGGCCGCCTACGGTGTGGACCAGGTCGCGACAAGCGGTCTTGGTCAGACCATCGTCCTGATCGAGGCGTACCAAAGTCCGACGATCACCGAGGATCTCGCGACGTTCGACTCCGTGTTCGGGCTCCCGGCTCCGAAGCTCGACATCGTCGCCCCGGACGGCCTGACTCCGTTCGATCAGAGCAGCGCGCTCCAGACGAACTTTGCCGGGGACATCAGCGCCGAGGTCGAGTGGGCCCATGCGATCGCGCCGGCCGCGCAGATCGACCTGGTCCTGGCGAAGAGCGGCTCGGATGCCGACCTCCTCTCGGCCGAGCAATTCGCGGTCGCTCACGATCTCGGCAACGTGATCGTCGACCCGGTGTCCGCTGCCGAACAGTGCACCGCTTCGACGGTGCTAAGCGCCGAGCACCTCAACGATGTCGCCGCGGCCAGTCAAGGGATAACGGTGCTGGCACCGGCGGGCGATACCGGCGCGGCTCAACCGAGCTGCGATGGGTCATCGTTCATCACCGGCGTGAGCGCGCTGGCCGCCGATCCCACCGTCACGGGCGTCGGTGGGACGATACTCAACGCGGACGGGACGACCGGCGCATATCACAGTGAGGTGGCTTGGAACGAGCCGGATTTTGCGGCGGCAGGCGGCGGGGGATTCAGCACGCTCTATAGCCCACCGTCATACCAGCAGTCGCTCGGACAAACTTCCCGGGGAGTTCCGGACGTGTCGTACAACTCGGCGATTATTGGCGGCGTGCTGTCTGTTTGGAGCACGTCGGGGCAGGGTGCAAACTTGGTGTTTCAAGTTGGTGCTACTGGTGTGGCCGCAGCGCAGTACGGCGGCATCGTGGCCCTTGCCGACGCGGTGGCCGGCCACGGGCTCGGCCCGATCAACCCGACGCTTTACCAGCTCGCCCGCGATCCGGCCACGTACGCCAGCGACTTCCACGACATCACGGTCGGCAACAACGCGTTCCCGGGTCCTCCGGCGATCGCCGGCTTCAGCGCCGGACCGGGCTGGGACGCGGCCACCGGCCTGGGCTCGCCCAACGCCGCCAACCTGGTCCCGGCATTGGCCAATCCCAACTCCACCACGGTCGCCTGTGCGACCAGTGCGGTGGTGATCGCTCAGACGGTGAGCTGCACCGCGACCGTCACCGACCTGCATGTGGACGCCTCGACGCCGACCGGGAGGGTGACCTTCACCATCGACAGTCCGCTGGGTGTGTTCCTCCACGATCCGTGCACACTGGCCGGGACCGGCCCGACCGCGAGCTGCACGGTCACCTACATCGCTGGCCCGGGGACGGCCCAGCGAACGATCACCGCCAAGTACGCAGGTGACGCGACGCACGCAGCGGCCGCCGCTCAAACCTCGATCACCGTCTCGCCCCGCGCCACCAGCACGGCGCTCAGCTGCGCGCGCAGCACCGTTGCCGTGGGGATGGCCACGCGGTGCACCGCGACGGTGAGTGACACCTCTCCCGGCTTCGCCCTACCGCCGGCCGGGACGGTCACGTTCACGGCGAGCGCGGCGGACGAGTTCAAGCCGGCGCAGTGCACGCTGCGCCCCACGCACACACCGGGGCACGCCGCCTGCGAGACGACCTACATTCGAGCCAGCGGTCCATCGGGCGTGTCCCAGACGATCACCGCGAGCTACCCGGGCGGCCCCATCCACGGGGCCAGCCAGGGCGACACCATGATCAGCGTGCCGTAGCTCGGGCGAGGGCCGCGCGCATATGATCAGCCGCGATGAGCGATCTTGGGCCGGCGGTGGAGACCGTGGTGCGCCGGTGCCTGGGCGTGAAGCCGGGCGAGGAAGCGGTGGTCGTGGTCGACGCGGGCACGCGGACGATCGGCGAGGCGCTCCGTGACGCGGCGGCCGCGGCGGGGGCGGATGCGGTGCTGATGGTCATGGACGAGCGCGCCAACGACGGCAACGAGCCGCCGGCGAGCGTGGCCGGAGCGCTGGCGGCAAGCGACGTGTTCATCGCGCCGACCACGCGGTCGCTCAGCCACACCAAGGCGCGCAAGCGGGCGAGCGACGGAGGCGCGCGGGGCGCGACCATGCCGGGCGTCACCGAGGACATGCTGGCGCGTGTGATGGCGGTCGACTTCGACACCATGGCCACCCGTTCCAGGGCCGTGGCCGAGGTGCTCACTCAGGGGAGCAGCGCGCGCGTCACCTGCCCCCGCGGCACCGACCTACGGCTGGCCATCGACGGCCGGGCCGCGATCTCCGATGACGGCGAGCTGACCGCGCCCGGCGCGTTCGGGAACCTGCCGTGCGGCGAGGGCTTCATCGCGCCGGTGTACGGCGAGGGCACGGTGATCGCCTCGAGTCTGGCGCCGCTCGGGCTGAGCCTCGACCCCGCCCGGCTGACCGTGGCCGAGGGAAGGCTCGTGGCGGCCGACGACGGGCTGGGTCCCGAGTTCATCGAGTTGCTGCTCTCGCACGGCGCGCTCGGCACGAACCTGGCCGAGCTGGGCGTGGGCACCAACGATTGCGCGCGGGTGACCGGCAACGTGCTCGAGGACGAGAAGATCCTCGGTACCGTGCACGTCGCGTTCGGCGCGAGCGCCGCCTTCGGGGGGACGGTGTCGGTTCCCATCCACCTCGACGTGGTCGTGCTCGACGCGAGCCTCGAGGTCGACGGGCAACCGGTGCTCGAGGCCGGTCGCTACGTGCTCGGCCAGCGGTAGTGCTGCTCGCCATCCCCAACGTCTCGGAGGGCCGCGACGAAGAGGCCATCGAGGCGATCGGCGCGGCGTTCGACGCGCGCCTGCTCGACGTCCATTCAGACCCCGACCACCATCGCAGTGTGTTCACGCTGGCCGGCGCGCCGGGAGCGCTCGCGACCGCGGTCCTCGCCGGCGCGTCCGAGGTTCTCCGGCGGATCGACGTCAACCGGCACGAAGGAATACACCCGCGCGTGGGCGCGATCGACGTCGCCCCGATCGTGTACCTCGAGCCGGGCGACCGCGGCGCCGCGTGCGCCGAGGCGCTCGTCCTCGGCGATCGGCTGGGTCACGAGCTTAAGCTGCCGGTGTTCATGTACGGGGAGCTCGCGCAAGGAAGGACGCGTGCCGAGCTTCGCCGGGGCGGGCCGGCAACGCTGGCTCAGCGGATCGAGAGCGGGGAGCTGCGCCCCGACTTCGGCCCCCGCCGCCTGCACCCGAGTGCCGGCGCGGTGCTGGTGGCCGCGCGCCCGCCGCTCGTGGCCTTCAACGTCGAGCTCGCCGCGCCGGCGACGCTTACGGACGCCAAGGCGATCGCCGCCCGGATTCGCGAAGGAGGCCCGGAAGGCCTGACCGGTGTACGGGCGATCGGGTTGTGGCTGAACGCCGGCGGGGTGGCCCAGGTGTCGACCAACGTAGAGGACCACAGACGGACGCCACTGGCCGACGTGGTCGCCGCGATCGCCCGCCACGCCAACCCGAGCCGGGCCGAGCTCGTCGGGCTGGCGCCGCGGGTCGCGTTCGACGGATTTCCCGACTCGCTCAAGGTGGCCAACCGGCGGACGGTCGAGGACGCCCTGGCCGAGCAGGGTGCTTAACGCGCAAAAGCGCCGCGCGCGACGTGGGTCCGGACCACATAAGCGCCTGAGAGGCGCTTATGTGGGGCCGGCGGGGTGCGGCCGGAGGACTTTGATGCGTTTTGCACCCCCCGGCGCCGGCAGACGGTGGCGCGCTCCCCGCCCCGCCTACTAAGCTCCAATCCACCATGGCTCAGACGAGGCGCAAACGCCGCACGAAGCACCGCGGGACGCCCGCGGGGACGATCCAGGCCCGGGGCCGGACGGGGCGCCCGCCCACGGCCGAGGAGCGCAAGCAGCAGTCCCGGACGGACGCGCGCGAGCGGCGGCTGAACACGCCGCCGACCTGGAAGGGGTCGGCCACGCGCGGTGCGCTGGCCGCGGTCCTGCTGTTCGTGCTGTTCGCGTTCCTGGGGAAGGGCAAGGACCCGCTGGTCAGCGCGGCGATCTTCGCCCTGTTCGCGCTGGCGCTGTACATCCCGGGCGGCTACTACATGGAGACGTGGATGTATCGCCGGCGCCAGCGGCGCCGAGAGCAGCCCGCGCAGCAGGCGCGCAAATGAGCACGCTCGACGTCCGCATGTTCACGGTCGGGCCCGTGCAGGAGAACTGCTTCATCGTGCGCCGCCCGGATGCCCCGAACGCGCTGATCATCGATCCCGGCGACGAGGCCGACAAGCTCCTGCAAGCCATCGAGCGCCTGGGCATCCAGACCGTTGAGGCGATCCTGATCACCCACACCCACTTCGACCATGTCGGCGCGGTGGCGCCCGTGGCTCAGGCGACCAAGGCGCCGGTGTACTGCCCCGCGCTCGAGACCGACGTCCTGGCCAACCTCAACGACTACACATGGCAGGGATTCGGGCCGTTCGAGAGCTACGAGGCCGATCACACGGTGGCCGGCGGCGAGACGCTGGAGCTGGCCGGACTCACCATCGAGGTGGTCTTCACACCAGGCCACAGCCCCGGTCACGTCACCTACGCGCTCGCCGAGCACGAGGCGCTGTTCTCGGGCGACGTGCTGTTCCAGGGATCGGTCGGGCGGGTCGATCTGCCGGGTGGTGACTGGCCGACGCTGCTGAACTCGATCGAGACGCTCATCGGCGCCTATCCGCCCGAGACGATGGTGTATCCAGGTCACATGGGCATCACGACGCTCGGGCGCGAGCGCGACACCAACCCGTTCCTGCGCGAGCTCGCAGAGCGGTGATTCAAGCCCCCCGCGGCACCTTCGACATCCTGCCCGAGTCGGCTGCGCGGCGGAAGGTCGTCGAGGAGCAGACCGAGAAGATCCTCGGCGCCGCCGGATACCGGCGGATCGAGACTCCCACCTTCGAGGCGACAGAGCTGTTCTCCCGCGGCGTCGGCCAGGCGACCGACATCGTGCAGAAGGAGATGTACACGTTCGACGACGGCGGAGGTCGCTCGCAGACGCTCCGCCCCGAGATCACCGCACCGATCTGCCGGGCCTACCTCGAGCACGGCATGCACAAGCTCGCCCAGCCGGTGAAGCTCTGGTACCTCTCGAGTTGCTTTCGCGCGGAGGCGCCGCAGCGCGGGCGCTACCGGCAGTTCTGGCAGGTCGGCGCCGAGGCGATCGGGTCGGACGCCCCCGAGACCGACGCCGAGCTGATCGTCCTGCTGGCCGACCTGCTGGATGCGCTGGGCGTCAAGGGAACCCGGCTTCGCCTGTCCAGCCTCGGCACGCCCCAGACCAGAGCCGAGTATCGCGAGGAACTCACGGCGTTCCTGCGGGCGCACGAAGACGAGCTGACCGACACCGTGCGCAGCCGGATCGATCTGAACCCGCTCCGGGCCTTCGACTCCGACGACCGCCGCACGCAAGCCGTGATGCGCGACGCCCCGCTCCTGACGGACCGCCTGAACGACGAGGACGCCGGACACTTCGCCCAGGTGCGCGCGCTGCTCGACGACGCCGGCCTGGTCTACGAGCTCGACCCCACGCTGGTGCGCGGCCTGGACTACTACACCCGCACGGTGTGGGAGTTCACCAGCGATGAGCTGGGCGCCCAGTCCGGAGTGGGGGGCGGGGGCCGCTATGACGGGCTGATCGAACTGCTCGACGGCCCACCCACGCCCGGGGTCGGCTGGGCGGCCGGCGTGGAGCGCATGTTGCTGGCGGCGACCGACATGGTCCCGCCGGCCGAGCTGGTCGACCTGTTCGTCGCCACGGCGAAGCCGGACGGCCGGCGCACCGCGTTCGAGCTCGCCCGCGACGCGCGCCGGGCGGGGCTCCAGGCCCAGCTCGAGCTCGCGGGCCGCTCGCTCAAGGGCCAGCTCAAGCACGCGGACCGGATCCGGGCCCGGTTCGTGGCCATCGTCGAGAACGGACATGTCGCGCTCAAGGACATGGCCTCGGGGGAGCAGCGCGAGTTGAATGCGCGGGAGGTCATCCCGGCCATCGTGCGAGGAGATCGCAGCCTGTGAAGCACGCGCCCCGCCCCAATGGATACCGGGACGCCTGGTGCGGCCAGCTCACCGCGGACCGGGCCGACACCGAGGCCAGCGTGGCCGGCTGGGTGCACCGCCGGCGCGACCATGGCGGGCTGATCTTCATCGACCTGCGCGACCGCTCGGGAATCGTGCAGCTGGTTTTCCACCCGGAGAACGCGCCCGAGGCCCACGAGCGCGCGCACGCGCTGCGCGCGGAGGACGTGATCAGCGTGACCGGACGGGTCACCCGGCGCGATCCCAAGAACGTGAACCCGAACCTGGCCACTGGCGAGATCGAGCTCGCGGCGAGCCGGCTCGAGATCCTGGCCGATGCGGAAACCCCTCCGTTCCCGGTCGACAACGGCTCCGATGTCGACGAGATCATCCGGCTGCGCCATCGCTCGCTCGACCTGCGTCGCGCCGAGCTTCAGCGCACGATCGCCATGCGCCACCGGATCGTCGCGACGATGCGCGAGATTCTCAACGACCGCGACTTCCTGGAGATCGAGACGCCGTACCTGACGCGCTCGACCCCGGAGGGGGCGCGGGATTACCTGGTGCCCGCGCGCATCCAGCCGGGCTCGTTCTACGCCCTGCCGCAGTCGCCCCAGCTGTTCAAGCAGCTCCTCATGATCGGCGGCATGGAGCGCTACTACCAGGTCGCGCGCTGCTTCCGCGATGAGGACACCCGCGCCGACCGCCAGCCGGAGTTCACCCAGCTCGACGTGGAGATGGCGTTCGTCGAGCAGGACGACGTGATCGACTGCATGGAGGCGGTGATGGGCGCGGTGTTCGAGCGCGAGGGCTACGCCGTGGCGCCGCCGCCGTGGCCGCGGATGACCTTCGCCGAGGCCGTTTCGCGCTACGGGATCGACCGGCCCGACACCCGCTTCGGGCTCGAGCTCCACGATCTGGCCGACGCGCTGTCGGGGACCGAGTTCAAGGTGTTCGCCGACGCCCTGGGCTCCGGCGGCGTGGTCCGGGGCATCAACGCGGGACCGCGTGAGCTGCCGCGCTCGGACCTCGAGGCGCTGACCGAGCTGGCCAAGCAGCACGGCGCCAAAGGCCTCGTGTGGGCGTTCGTCCAGGAGGAGGGCTGGCGCTCGCCGATCGCCAAGTTCCTCGCCGAACCGGAGATGGCCGCGATCAACGCAAAGCTCGACGCGACCCCCGGCGACCTCCTGCTGATCGTGGCCGACGAGCTCACCACGGTCGGGCAGGCGCTCAGCGCGCTTCGCCTCGAGGTGGCCCGCCGGTTCGATCTGATTCCGGCCGGCCGCCACGACATCCTGTGGGTGGTCGATTTCCCGGCCTTCTTCTGGGACGCCGACGCGCAGCGCTGGGATGCCGCGCACCATCCGTTCACCTCGCCTTCCGGGGACCTCGGCGACCCGGCCAACCTCACCTCGGAGGCCTACGACCTGGTCCTCGACGGCGCCGAGATCGGCGGCGGTTCGATCCGCATCAACCGCATCGAGGTGCAGCAGCGGGTGTTCGAGCTGCTCGGCATCGGTCCTGAGGAGGCCCAGGGGCGTTTCGGCTTCCTGCTCGACGCGCTTCGCTACGGCGCTCCGCCGCACGGCGGGATCGCCATGGGCGTCGACCGGATCGTCACAGCCCTGGCCGGCGTGGAGTCGATCCGCGACACGATCGCCTTTCCCAAGGCGGCCAGCGGCGCCGATCCTCTCACCGGTGCCCCCGCGCCGGTCGACGCGTCCCAGATGCGCGAGCTGGGCCTGCGACCGGCCTGAGCGTCCGTTTCGGCCAGACACACTTAAAAGCGCGGCCCCATCTGCCGAACACTGGCGTGATGGGAAGCCTGCCCAAACCTCTGATCGGTCTGCTGCTCGGCACCGTCGCGTTCTTCGCGATCTGGATGATCGCGCTCAAGCCCAGCTCATCGTCGTCGAACGGGGGCTCCCAGGGCGGCGTCGGCCAGTATCAGTCGGCGATCAACCAGGCCCATCAGGCGGTCACGACCTCCAATCAGGCCAACGCCAAGCTCGGGGCGCCGACCGCGACGACGCGGGCGACCACCACACACCCCGAGGCCGCCGCCAAGCCGGTGACCAAGGCCAAGGTCGCGGACAGGGCAGGCGCCGCGGCGAAGGCGAAGGCGAAGGCCACGGCCACGGCCGCGAGCAAGGCCAAGATCGTCCCGGCCACCAAGCCGGCGGCCCTCTCCCCGGCGGCCTCGGCCGCGGCCGCAGCCACGACGGTCGAGAACGCGATCCGCGCCGGCAAGGTGGTCGCGGTGCTGTTCTACAACGGCGCCGCCGCCGACGACCGCGCGATGAAGAGCGAGCTTGCCGCGATCCCCACGCACGGCGGCCAGGTCGTCAAGGTCGCCGCGCCGGTCAGCCAGCTCATCCAGTTCTCGGGGCTCACCCAGTCGGTCAACATCGACACCGCGCCCGAGCTGGTGCTGATCGATCACGCTCGCCAGGCGACCACGCTGGTCGGATACGCCGACCAGGTCGAGATCGCCCAGCGCATCGACGACGCCCTCGCCACCAAGTAAGGCGAACGCCACCCCTATCCTCGTGAGGCGATGGATGCCGTCGCCTTCGAGCATCACCTGACCTCGCCCCAGGGCCTTCGACGCCGCCCGGACGGCGCGTTCACCGCCACCGCCGGCGGGTTCGCATGCTGCGATGAGATCGAGATCGCGCTGGCCGTCGAGGGCGACCGCGTGACCGACGCCGGCTTCGACGCGCGCGGCTGCGGCGCCGCGACGGCGGCCGGGAGCGCAGCGGTGACGCTTGCGCGGGGAGCCTCGATCTTCGCGGCGGCGAGGATCGGACCGGCGCAGGTCGCCGAGGAGCTCGGCGGGCTCAGCCCGGCCAAGCGGCATGCCGCCGAGCTGGCGGCCGACGCGCTCGCCCGCGCCCTCGGCGCAGCGGTGCGGAGCTGTGCTCTCGCCCCGGAGCCGGCCGGGCAGGGCCGCACGCTCGTGGCCATGAGCGGCGGCGTGGACAGCACGGTCGCGGCGCTGCTGTGTGCCCGCGATGGCGAAACCGCCGCGGTCACGCTCGAGCTGTGGTCAGACCCCGAGAACGACGGAGAGCGCAGCTGCTGCTCGGCCTCCGCGGTCGCCCAGGCGCGCGCCCTGGCCCACACGATGGGCCTCCCGCACTTCACCATCGACCTGCGCGACGAGTTCCGTGCCGGCGTGGTCGAGCCGTTCATGGCCGGCTTCGCCGCTGGCGAGACCCCGAACCCGTGCGTCGGCTGTAACGGCCACGTGCGCCTGGACGCCATGCTCGATCTGGCCACCACGCTCGGATGCGAGACCCTGGCCACCGGCCACTACGCACGCACGGCCGAGGACGATCATCCGCACGGACCGCTGCTGCGGGCCGCGGTAGACCCGGCCAAGGATCAGACCTACATGCTCGCCGCGCTGTCGCCCGCCTCGCTGGCCCGACTGCGCTTCCCGCTGGGCGAGCTGACCAAGCCCGAGGTCCGCGAGCTCGCCGCGAGGGCCGGCCTGCCGGTGGCCAGCAAGGTCGACTCGCAGGATCTGTGCTTCATGGCCGGCACCAGCCGGGCGCGGTTTCTCGCCCGCCACGCCGGCATCGGCGAGATCCCCGGAGCGATCGTCGACCAGGACGGCGAGATCCTCGGCCGCCATACGGGGCAGCATCGCTTCACGGTCGGCCAGCGGCGAGGAATCGGCATACCCGCCGCCGGCGAGCCGCTGTTCGTCCTCGAGAAGGACGCCGAGACCAACCGGGTGATCGTGGGACCGCGCCGAGCGCTGCAAACGACGACCGTGTCGGTCCGGCACGCCCGTCTGCACCGTGAGGGCGCCCGGGTGGACCGGGTCAAGCTCCGCTACCGCTCGCGCCCGATCACCTGTCGAATCGCAGCGGACGACGAGCCGACCCCTGGGGCCCATCGCGCGCTCACCCTGGATCTCGGGGAGCCGGTCGACGGCGCGGCGCCCGGCCAGCTGGCCTGCCTGCTGGACGGCGAGTTGGTCGTGGGGTGGGGGACGATCGCGCGGAGCGCCGGCGCGTCGCGGCGCCGCACACCGGCGGCCGAGCCGGCCGCTAGCGCACCTTGAAGTCGGCGTTCTGGACCAGCGACTTGGCGTACGCCGGCCAGTACTGGCCGGTCGGCGGGGCGCCGGGAACGCACGGTCCACCCGACTCGCCGGGATTGCTCGTCCAGGCGAACATGTCGACGTTGCGGAAGCCCGTGTACGCAGTCGGCTTGGGGCCGAGGCCGGCGCGCGGGTTGCAGAGAACCTCGTTGCCCTGATGCACGATGTCGCGCGGCCGGATCGGGCCGAGCCCGTTCTCGCCGGTGTTGACCACGAAGTGCTTGCCGCCGAGCATCCGCGAGATCTGCTCGCCGTAGTGGATCTCGTGGCTGGTCCAGTCGAAGTGCGTCGAGTTCAGGAAGAAGCCCTGAATGTTGGCCACGCCGCTGGCGCGCAGATACCGCGCGGCGTCGCTCGGGCGGAGCGCGTCGGCGGCGCCGGAGTCGAGGTACATGACCAGATGGGGGCAGTTCGCATTCAGCGTGTCGATCGCGTAGCGCAATTCGCCCTCGCGTACCGCTTTGCCGTGCGCCGATAGGCAGGGCATCGTGATGATCGAGTCCATCTCGAGGAACAGCACCGCGCGATATGAGCCGATGCCCTGGGCGAAGCCGTCGATGAAGTCGTGGTACGAGGCGATGTCGGCCGGCGAATCCGAAGCGCGTCCATTCCCCCCTGACTTGCACAGCCCATGCACGATGCGATAGGTGGCGAGCAGGGGCACCGTGCCAGGCGCCTGCACCGAGGCGCGCGACAGATAGCGCGACACCGCGGTCTGGATGTCCGGCACGCCGTTGTTGCCGAAACTGAAGCTGCCGTACCGTGACGTCCCCGGCTGTTGCGCGATCACGTTCAGGACCGGATCGGACTTGGCGGCATTGGCCGGCTCACTCTGGGGATCGACGAAGAACTGGGCTCCCTGGAGCGGGTCACCGCCCGGGGGCGCGACCGACAGAGCCAGCGGATTGGCGGGGTCACGCGGCGTCGCGGGATCGTCGTTCAGGATCGTCAGGACCGCCTTGTCCGGCGAGGCCACGCCGATCGGGGAGGGGCCGAACAGCGACACCGCCAGGGTCTTGGGCGCGTCGGTGACGCCGTGGTCGACGATCGGCACGCTGAACGTCTCCGACGCGACGCCAACCGGGAAGTCGAGCATGCCCTTGACCGACGAGAAGTCGTAGGGATCGACCGCGGTGCACTCCGTGGGGCCGCATGGGACGCCGTCGCCAAGCGTGATGTAGCGGATCTGGGCGTCGACGCTGGTGTTCGCGCGCGAGATCGTGATCACGGCCTGACCGGCGTTCTCGTGCACGTAGAGGGCCGAGGAGTCGAGATGGAAGCCGCTGGGATCGGGCGTGCCGTCGGCCTGTGCGGCGGCCGGCAGGAGGAGCGCGCCGAGCAGCACGGCGGGCAGGAGGGCAAGACGGACGAGGTGGGGCATCACTCCTAACCGTCGACCACAAGGCGGCTCAGCTTGATGTCAGCGGCCAAACCTCGACGCCCCTCGGCCTACACTGCCTTACGCGATGGCCATGAGCTCAGACGACATCCGGCGCACCTATCTCGAGTTCTTCGTCGAGCGCGACCACCGACGCCTGCCGTCGGCGTCGCTGGTCCCGGCCGAGCACGACCCGTCGGCGCTGTTCACGATCGCCGGGATGCACCCGCTCAAGCCCTACTTCCAGGGCCGGGAGCGTCCACCACACCCACGTGTGACGACCTGCCAGAAGACGTTCCGCACGGTCGACATCGACATCATCGGCACGACCAGCCGACATCTGACGTTCTTCGAGATGCTCGGCAACTTCTCATTCGGCAACTACTTCAAGCCCGAGGCCACCCGGTTCGCCTGGGAGCTATCCACGCAGGGTTTCGGGTTCGCGGCCGAGGACATCTGGATCACGGTGTTCGGAGGGGACGAGGAGCTCGGGCTGGGCCCCGACCAGGAGGCGATCGAGGCGTGGCTCGAGATCGGCGTTCCGCGTGAGCGCATCGTCGAGTGCCCGCGCTCGGAGAACTTCTGGCAAGCCGGGCCGACCGGTCCGTGCGGGCCCTGCTCGGAGCTTTATCTCGACCGCGGCGTCGAGCTCGGCAAGCCCGATGACCTCCCGGGCGGCGACAACGAGCGCTTCCTCGAGTACTGGAACCTGGTGTTCATGCAGTTCGACCAGAACCCGGTGAACACGCTGGCCCCGCTGCCGGCCAAGAACATCGACACCGGCCTCGGGCTCAACCGGCTCGCCCTGATCCAGCAGGGCACACCATCGGTGTTCGAGACCGATCAGTTCGCGCCGCTGATCGCCCTCGGCGAGGAGCTGTCGGGCCGCCGCTACGGCCAGGAATATCCGACCGACCGCGCGCTGCGCCTGCTGGCCGATCACAGCCGCGCGATGACGTTCCTGATCGCCGACGGCGTGGTTCCCTCCAATGAGGACCGCGGTTACGTCCTGCGCCGGATCATGCGCCGGGCGATCCAGCACGGGCGCGCGCTCGAGCTCCCCGCCGGATTCCTCAGCCGCTACGCCGACGTCGTCACCGAGCTGATGGGCGGCGAGTACCCCGAGCTGCACTCCGAGCGCGAGGTCGTGCGCAAGTGGCTCGAGGCAGAGGAGGAGGGCTTCGGCCGCACGCTCGAGCAGGGGCTAAAGCGCCTCGACGAGCTGATCGAACGGGCGCGTCATTCGGGCGCCGAGGGCATCGCGGCAGCCGACGCGTTCCTGCTCCACGACACCTACGGGTTCCCGATCGACCTCACGCTCGAGCTGGTGGCCGAGCACGATCTGGGCGTCGACGAGGAGGGGTTCGAGGTGCTGATGGAGGACCAGCGCCAGCGGGCGCGGGCCAGCGCCGGTCGCTTCGGGGCCGGCGGTCAGGACGTGCGCGAGCGCGCCGTGGCCCTGGCCCAGCAGGCCGGTTTCGCGACGGATTTCGTCGGCTACGAAACGACCGACCGCGAGACGACGATCGGCGCGGCAGCGGCCGAGAACGGCAAGGTCCTGATCAAGCTGGTCGAATCGCCGTTCTACGCCACCGGCGGCGGTCAGGTGGCGGACTCCGGCTACGTGGAATGCCTGCAGGGACATTGCCGCGCGCGCGTGGAGGACGTCCTGCGCCTGGGCAACGATCAGGTGGTTGCGGTGGTCCCCGAGCAGGGCACGATCGAGCCCGGGGAGCGCGTTCGCGCCCACGTCGACCGCAGCGCCCGGCACGCGACCGAGTGCAACCACACCGCGACCCACCTGCTCCATGCTGCGCTGCGCCAGCGCGTGGGCACCCACGTGCGCCAGGCCGGCTCCTACGTCGGACCGGACAAGCTCCGCTTCGACTTCACCCACGGCAAGGCGCTGACGGCGGAGGAGCTCCACGACATCGAGGAGCAGACCAACCGCTGGATCCTCGAGGCTCAGCCGGTGCGCGCGATCACCACCACGCTCGACGAGGCGCGGGGACTCGGCGCGATGGCGCTGTTCGGCGAGAAGTACGGCGACGTGGTGCGCATGGTCGAGGTCGGCGACGGGTCGTTCTCGCGCGAGCTGTGTGGTGGCACCCACGTCCGCAATACAGCGGAGATCGGGCTGTTCAAGGTGCAGAGCGAGAGCTCGAGCGCAGCCAACATGCGCCGCATCGAGGCGCTCACCGGTCCGGCGGCGGTCGAGTTGATGCGCCGGCACGACCGCGAGCTGGCCGACGCCGCCAAGGCACTGCGGGTTCCGCCCGAGCGGGTCGCCGCCGAAGTGGCCGATCTCCGCTCACGCGTGCGCGAGCTCGAGCGGGCCGAGCGGCGCGGCGCCACCGAACAGGCCGTCGACCTCGATCAGCTGGCCGCCGGGGCCATCGAGCGCGACGGCGCCCGCGTCCTCGTCGGAGAAATCCAGGCCATAGACGGCAAGGCACTGCTCGACGTGGCCGACCGCCTCAAGAACAAGCTCGGCGACGCCGCGATCGTCCTCGGCTCGAGCGGCGAGAACCGAGTCGACCTGGTGGCGAGCGTCGCCCCCGCGCTGGTCGAGCGGGGTGTCAGAGCGGGCGAGATCGTCAGGCTGGCCGCGGCCGAAGTCGGGGGCGGCGGCGGAGGACGAGACACCCTGGCGCGCGCCGGAGGGCGCGATCCGGCCGGCTTGCCGCGGGCATTCGAGGTGGCGCGGGCGGCGATCGAGTCCGCGCTGGGCGGGTGACCGCTCTCCGCATCAACTTGTAAGGTCATGCGCGTGCTTGCGCTCGATTACGGCCGGGCGCGGTGCGGGTGTGCCGTCTCTGACCCCACCGGCGTGCTCGCGTCACCGATCGAACCGGTTCGCGCGCCGATGACACGGCGGGGCCTCGCGCGCCTGCGCACCCTGGTGCGGGAGCTCGACGTCGAGCGCGTGGTGGTGGGCCTGCCAGTCTCGCTGTCGGGGCGCGATTCGGCCCAGACCACGGAGACGCGGGGGTTCGCGGCCCGTCTCGAGCAGGAGCTCCCGGTGCCGGTCGAGCTCTACGACGAGCGGTTCACCACGCGGCTGGCGGAGCGGATGGGGGGGTCGGCGGCCGAGGACTCGCGTGCCGCGGCGCACCTGCTCGAGGGCTGGCTGGCCAGCCAGCCAGGTCCGGGAGAGGGCGAAGGAAGTGGCTGACGGATACGAGCGAACCGCAGAGGAGCGCGAGCAGGCCAGGCAGGAACGCCAGCGCTACCGCGCGGGCGGCGACGGACGGGCGCCCAGCCCGCCCGACCGCCGCACGAGGCGCCCGGCCCAGCCTCGCCGGCGCCCCGCACCGGTGCGGCGCACGCACTCGTGGGTGGGGCGCATCTTCGCCCTGCTCATGCTCGCGCTCGCGGCCGCGGTGATCTGGTTTCTGGTCGAGCTGTTCCAGCCCTTGCACGGCTCGCCGCACGGGAGCGTGACCGTGACCATTCCGGCGCATTCCAACGCGCGGCAGATCGGCGACGAGCTGGCCAAGGACGGCGTCATCCCGTCTGGGTTCTTCTTCGAGCTGCGCGCCACCCTGTCCGGTCAGAGGGGCGACCTGCTCGCCGGGACCTACCACCTGCAGCTCGGGATGACCTACGGGTCGGTGCTGAAGCTCCTCACGACGCCGCCGACCGCGGCCAGGACCACCAACATCACGATCACCGAAGGCCGGACCCGTGCTCAGATCAACGACCTGCTGCGCTCGCAGAAGGTCAAAGGCAGCTATTTCGCCGCCACCCGGCACTCGCCGCTGATCAACCTCGCCGCCTATGGCGCGCCGCGCCGGACGCCGGACCTCGAGGGTTTCCTGTTCCCCGACACCTATCAGCTGGTCGAGCCGATCAGCGTCCAGAAGCTGGTCAACGACCAGCTGACGACGTTCCGCCAGCAGTTCGCGCACGTGAACCTGGACTACGCGCGCAGGCAGCACCTGACGCCCTACGACGTCCTGATCATCGCGTCGCTGGTCCAGGCCGAGGCCGCCACCGCCCACGACGAGCCGCTGGTCGCCTCGGTCGTCTACAACCGGCTGCGGCTGGGCATGGCGCTTCAGTTCGACTCGACCACCCGCTACGCGACCGGGAACTACACCAAGCCGCTCACCCAGTCGGAGCTGAACTCGCCCTCCCCGTACAACACGCGCGTCCACAAGGGCCTGCCGCCCACGCCGATCGACAACCCGGGGCTCGCCGCGATCGCGGCTGCCGCCCATCCCGCGCAGACCAACTACCTGTACTTCGTGGCCCAGGTGTGCGGAAACGGATCGAGCGTGTTCGAGTCGAACTACAGCCAGTTCCAGGCCGACGAGGCCAAGTATCAGCAGGCCCGCAGTGCCCGGGGCGGTCGCTCGCCCGAGCGCTGCAAGTAGTGAGCGGCGGCCGCACCCGGCTGGGCGTCCTGGGCTGGCCGGTCGCCCACAGCCGCTCGCCGGCCATGCAGAACGCCGCGCTGCGCGAAGTCGGCCTGACCGACTGGCGCTACCAGCTCCTGCCGGTGCCGCCGGCGCTGCTCGCCGAGACGATCGGGGGGCTCGGCGCCGCCGGCTTTCGCGGGGCCAACGTGACGATTCCCCACAAGGAGGAGGCGCTGGCCGTCGCCACCGACGCGACCCCGCGCGCGCAGGCGATCGGAGCCGTCAACACGCTGATCTTCGAACCCGACGGCCGGACGGTCGCCGACAACACCGACGCTCCCGGGCTGATCGAGGCGCTGCCGCTGGATCCGGCCGGCCGGACGGCGCTCGTGCTCGGGGCGGGGGGGAGCGCTCGGGCCGCCGTCTGGGCGCTGCTCGAGGCCGGCGCGCGCGAGGTTCGAGTGTGGAATCGCGCCCCGGAGCGCGCCCGCGCGCTCTCCGCAGAGCTGGGCGGCGTCGCGGTCGAGGAGGCGACGCCGGCCGACCTGCTCGTCCACTGCACGGCGAGCGGCCTCGACCCGACCGAGGATCCGTTCAAGACACTGCCCGTAAGTGCCGATGACCTGAACGGTTACGAATGCGTGGTTGATCTCGTGTACTCGGATACTGAGACCCCGCTCGTGCAGGCCGCACGAGCTCGCCGCGTCCGCGTCGTCGGCGGGCGCGAATTACTCGTGCGCCAAGGCGCCCTCAGCTTCGAGCAGTTCACGGGTCGTGCGGCGCCGGTCGAGACGATGCGCCGTGCGGTGGACGGGCGATGAGCATCAGCGAAGCCCAGCACTCTGAAACCTTCACCGGTATCACGCCCCCCACGCGCCGGGGCGGCTCGAGCCGGCATCTGACTGACGTGGTGGTCGAACTCGGGTTCGCCGAGCGCGAAACCGTCGACCGCACCGTCGAGGATGCGCGCGCCGCTGGCGTCCCGGCTGAGCGGATGCTTCTGGACCAGCAGGCCATCACCTCCGAGCAGCTCTCCCGGGCGATCGCCGAGCGCTATGGCCTCGATCACCTCGACCTCGGCATCTTCAAGGTCGACATGTCGGCGGTCAACCTGTTGAGCGCCGCCGCGGCCAAGCGCTACGGCGCCGTGCCCGTCTCCTACATCGACGAGCACACCGTGCTG
>JAFAWR010000313.1 GCA_019241635.1 Solirubrobacterales bacterium | reverse complement strand
AGCCGAGCTCGAGCATCTGGTCCTCGAGCGCCGCGAGCTCCTCGAGCCCGATGCGATGGATCTCCTCCGCGGTGAGCGGCAGCGTCGTGAACGATCGCACGCACCTCGCGTAGTCGGCCTCGCCGCCCGGGAGATGGGCCAGCCCCGCCTGTTCGTCCGGCCGCGCCCGGGGGAGCAACTCGCGCAGGAGCTCGATCCAGCGCTCGAGCGCCGGCTTGACCACCTGCGCGGCCACGGTGTCGCGCTCCTCACGCCAGTGCGCCTCGCCGTCCCACCCGTCGGGCGGTGCGGGCGCTCTCAGCGCGTCGGGCACCGGCGCGCCGAGCACGTTCTCGCCCCATTCGATCGCCTCGCTCACCAGCGTTGCCACCGGCAGCCGGCCCTTCTCGGCGCCGATCCTCAGACGCTCGCTCTGCTGATCGAGCCACTCGCCACTGCGGCGCAGCCGCGCGATGTAGTCGGCCGCCGCCTGCGCGTCGGCGATCACCGTCCGCGCCGCGATCCCGAGCAGCACGGGCGGGCCGGTCACCGGCATCGCCGTGACCGTGTGCTCGATCAGGCGCGCGTCGAGGTCGAGGATCTCCTGGTTCACGTTCTCGACCAGGCACCCCAGCGTGATGGCGTCCGGCTCGGAGAGCCCCGAGCGATCGATCCGGGCCGCCTCCTCCAGCACCGACTCGAGCTCGGCCCGCCGCGCCGCCTCGGCCTCCTCGCTGTCATCCGGGAGCCGGTCGTCGTAGCCAGGGATGCCGAACACGGTCGCGACCAGCGGATAGGTCTCCAGCCAGCGCTTGTGAAAGGTGTCGGCCAGCTCGCGAACCGGCGACGCCGTGCGGACGGGTTCGGGGTCCATCGCGCTCGGCACGTTACTCGCCTCGCCGCTTAGCCCGCACGCGCGCGGGTATCGCTTGCGTGATGGAGAAGATCACGACGATCGCGAGCGTCCGCTCGTTCGAGACGCGTGGAGGCAACACGCGCTACGTGGTGCGCGACACCGAGGAGAACGAGTACACGACGTTCCGCGAGACGATCGGAGAGCCGGCGCGCGAGCTCGAGGGGCGCCGCGTGCGGATCGAGTACCACGAGGAGCAGCGCGGTCAGTACACGAATGTCTATCTCGACAAGGTGGAGCCGCTGGCCGAGGAGCAGGCCGGCGACGGCGCCGCGGAGACCGACGCCGAGGAGGTGGCCTGGCGCACCGCGGTGGAGGCGGCGCCCTGGCTGGTCGGTGACGCCGAGCCGCACGCCAAGACCGATCCCGACGAGCTCTACGAGACGCTCAAGCCGTTCAAGGATCGGGTGGCCGAGGACATCAAGACCAACGACGAGGACGAATAGCGCACCGCTCCGGCCCCGCTCACACCGGCTCGAGCACGAACACCGAGATCCGCCGGTGCGGCGCCCGCCGCTCGTATTGCGCGAACCCGGGATACACGCGCAGTCCCTCCTGCCAGATCTCGGAGCGACGCTCACCCTCCGCCTCCACCGCGCGCACGCGATGACTCGCCCCATCCACGACCACCCGAGCATCGGGACGCGCGCGCAGGTTGTGATACCAGGACGGGTGCTGGCGCTGGCCCCAGTTGGAGGCGATCACCGCCACGCCGCCCTGGACGGGAATGCCGAGAACGGGCACGGTGCGCGGCCTGCCGCTGCGCGCGCCGGTGGTGATCAGCATGACGACCGGCAGCCCGGTGATCAGGCTGCCCAGCGTGTGCCGGCCCCGGGTCAGGCGGTGGACCGGCCGATCGAGTTGGGGCGCGATCCGCGCGAACAGCCATGCGCCTGGTCCGCTGGCTGCGAACCGGCGAAGGACCTTGTGAAACCGGTTGGCCCGGCCATAGACGATCGGCTCCGGCACGGCGTTCAGCCGGCCAGCGCGCCGACCCGGCCGCGCGCACTGGAGGACTCGGACATCGGCACCAGGCGCCCCGCCTTTCCGAGTCCGTGCGGCGGCATGTTGCCGTAGACCGCCTCGTAGTGGCCCGCCTCGACCAGGTAGGTCTCGTGCCAGATGCCGGTGCGATCGTCCTTGCCCACCCGACGCCAGTAGCTGCGCCACACCTCCAGGTGCGGGTCGTCCTTGTCCCTGGCGAAGGCCTCCAGATGCTCGAACGATCGCCAGTACTGAACGATCGTGGGCAGCCCCATCTCGTAGGCCAGCAGGCCCTTCTCGGGATGCGCGACCAGATAGTCGAGCATGTGCTTCATGCCTCGCCGCCCGCCCAGATCGAGCACGCTCCTAAGCACCTGGAGCTTGTTGTTGAAGCGAGCGCCGATGAGGAACACGACGAAGTCCCCATCGATCTCCGCCGTCATTCGCCGGCCGGCTGTCTCGGCCATGTCCATCACCCCCGGGTTTGTTGTGACTCCGCGCGCGATACTAACGTCATGACTTCGACTTCCGGCATCGATTACCAGAGCCTGCTCGTCGGTACGGACGGGCCGGCCACACGGATCACCCTGAACCGTCCGGAGAAGCGCAACGCGCTGTCCCTCGAGCTGATGCGGGAGTTGATCGCCGCGCTGCGCGACGTCTCGGTGCGCTCGCACACGCGCGTGATCGTCATTGAGGCCGCCGGCCCCGCGTTCTCGGCCGGCCACGACCTGTCCGAGATGATCGGGCGCGAGCAGGCGTTCCTCGACGAGCTGTTCGCCACCTGCACGAAGCTGATGGAGACGATCCACGAGCTGGCCCAGCCGGTGATCGCCAAGGTGCACGCGATCGCCACCGCGGCCGGCTGCCAGCTGGTGGCCGCCTGCGACCTCGCGGTGGCGAGCGACACCGCGCGCTTCGCCACCCCCGGAGTCAAGATCGGCCTGTTCTGTTCCACCCCGATGGTCCCGGTGTCCCGGGCCGTCGGTCGCAAGCGAGCGATGCAGATGCTGCTCACCGGCGAACCGATCGACGCCGCCACCGCACTCGACTGGGGCCTGGTCAACCAGGTCGTCCCCGCCGAGGAGCTCGAGGCGGCGGTCGAGCGTCTGACCGACGCGATCGCGAGCTCGAGCTCCTACACGGTGGCGGTCGGCAAGCACGCCTTCTACGACCAGGTCGATCGCGCCGAGTCCGACGCGTACGAGCGGACCAAGGTCGTGATGACCCAGAACGCGATGGCCGACGACGCCCAGGAGGGCATGAGCGCGTTCCTGGACAAGCGCGCGCCGAACTGGGTCGGGCACTAGCGGCTCGGACGGCGCTAAGCGGCCGAGAGCCGCGCCACGATCGTCCGCGCCGCCTCGACCAGCTCAGGCGGATCGAGCACCTCCATCGGCTCATCGAGCGTGGCCATCCAGACCAGGAAGCCGTGCGACCACCGGCCGCGCGAGGTGACGATGCACGCGTCCTCGCCCTCCGCCTCCACGTTCGCATAGCGGCGCGGGACGCGCGACCCCACCCGGGCTGCCGGCGCATGCATGCGGATCCGGCCCGGAACGACCGCGGAGGAATCGCCTTCCCAGGCCCCGCGGAGCCGCTCGCGGACGAACGCGGCGGGGTCGCCTCCCGGCACAATGCGCCGGCGACCGCGCTCGCCAAGCCGCACCCGTCCGCGGATCCGATCCAGGCGGAAGGTCCGCCAGTCGTCGCGATCGAGGTCGAAGGCGACCAGGTACCAGCGGTGGCCGCTGTACACGACGGCGGCGGGCTCCACCATGCGCGCCGACGTCTTCTCATCCCGCGCCTCGTAGGAAAAGCGCAGCCGCGCGTAGTCGCGGCAGGCCCCGGCCAGCGTCGCCAGCACCTCGGCGTCGATCCGCGGGCCTTCCACACCGAAAGCCGACGTGGCGTCGCTCAGCGCGCTGACCCGGCGGCGCAGCCGGCCGGGCAGGACCTGCTCGAGCTTTGACAGCGCGCGCACCGAGGTCTCCTCAATCCCGGCGATCCCGCCCGCGGCCGCGGTGCGCAGGCCGACCGCCACCGCGACCGCCTCGGCGTCGTCGAGCAGCAGCGGCGGCAGCTCGCCGCCGGCGCCCAGCCGGTAGCCGCCGGCCACGCCGGGCGCGGCCTCGATCGGATAGCCGAGCGAGCGCAGCTTGTCGACGTCGCGGCGGATCGTGCGGGGGCCGACTTCGAGCCGGTGGGCCAGCTCCTGGCCGGTCCATTCGCGACGTACCTGGAGCAGTGAGAGCAGAGCGAGGAGGCGGGCGGATGTCTGAACCATGATGCTGCGCATGCTCTCACAGATCGCGGACCGTATGTGACCGCAATTCACCGATTGAGGACTGAAGTTGACCGCAATCCGCGAGAGGGTTCGAGCATGCCAACCACCACTTTCCCCCTCTCCCGCCGGGCCGCCTGGCTCGGCTTCATCGTGGTCATCGCCGCCTCGGTGATGGACCTGCTGGATTCGACGATCGCCCAGACCGCCGCCCCGGCGATCCGTCGCGACCTCGGCGGCTCGTATGCGGCGATCGAGTGGATCTCAGCCGCCTACACGCTGGCCATGGCGGTAACCCTGATGCTCGGCAGCCGGCTGGGCGACGTGCTCGGCCGTCGCCGGGTGCTGCTCGCCGGCATCGCCGGGTTCGTCCTCGCGTCGCTCCTCTGCTCGATCGCGCCGAGCGCCACAGCGCTGATCGCCGCCCGCGCGCTCCAGGGCGCCGTGGCCGCGGTCATGGTGCCCCAGGGCTTCGGGCTGATCCGCGAGCTGTTCGGCGATGAAGGCCAGCAGAAAGCCTTCGGCGTGTTCGGCCCGATCATGGGCCTGGCCGCGGTGGCCGGTCCGCTGGTCGGCGGCGGCCTGGTCAACCTCGACCTCCTCGGGACTGGCTGGCGCGCGATCTTCCTGGTCAACGTTCCCCTGGGCCTGGCCGCGATCGCCGCCGGGCGCCGGTACCTGCCCCGCACCGCCCCCGCCACCCCGGGCCTGCGCCTCGACGCGCCAAGCGTCACGCTGGCCATGGTCGGCGGCTTCGCCCTCGTCTATCCGCTGATCCAGGGCCGTGAGCACGGCTGGCCGGCCTGGTCGTTCGCGCTGCTGGCCGGCGGCGTGATCACGCTGACCGCGTTCGGCCTGCTCCAGGCGCACCGCAAGCGCCAGGGCCGCGCCCCGCTGGTCGAGCCCTCGATCCTCAAGCGTCGCGCCTACGTCGCCGGGCTGGCCGTCGTGCTCGGCTTCATCGGCGCGATGGGCGGGATGATGATCGCGCTCAACGTGATGTTCCAGACCGGGCTCGGCTTCACCCCGCTGGCCTGCGCGGTGGCCACCGTGGCCATCCCGGTGACCGCGATCGCCGGCTCGATCACCTCCTCGGCGCTGCTGGCCAAGATCGGGCGGACGACGATGCACATCGGGATCGTGGTCATGGCCATCGGCCTGATCGTGGTCGATCTGGTCATGCGCTCGGCCGGCGGCGGCGTGACCGCGTGGGACCTGGCCGGACCGCTGGCCATCACCGGCTTCGGGATGGGCATGGTGTTCGTCCCGATGTTCGACGTGATCCTGGCCGGCGTCGCCCCGCACGAGCTCGGCTCCGCGTCAGGTCTGCTCGAGTCGATCCAGCAGCTCGCGATGTCGATTGGGATCGCCGGCGTCGGCACCGTCCTGTTCGACTCGGTCGGGCACGGCCATGGCGCGGTGGCGTTCGTCGGCGCCTCCGATCACGCATTGCTGCTGGCGGTCGGATTCCTGGCCGCGGCGTGCGCGGCGGTGTTCTGGCTCCCCAAGCACGCCCGCGCCGCACACGCGTAGCTTTCTGGCCGCGCCTGCGGCGCGTCATCCGTGGGGCCGTTCCGCCGGGCGTCCGTGCCCGGCGGGCGGCCGCGGTCGTCCTACACCGTGATCGTCGTCCCGACCGTCGGCATCACGAACGCGTCCGGGAACCGCGCGGCCAGCCGATGGACCGCCTTCCACCCCGTGCAGTGCGCCGGCGCCAGCAGCGCCGGCGCGAGCTCGGCGAATGCCTCGACGGTCGGCTCGATGATCGGCTCGAACATCGGGCCGCTCAGGTGAAAGCCACCGACGACCGCGGCAAGAGCCTCGTGACCGGTCAGCCTCCGCACATATCGCACGGTGTTGACGATGCCGGCGTGACCGCAACCGGTGAGCACGACCAGGCCGCGGTCGCGCACCCGGACGACGAGCGCCTGGTCGTCGAGGATCAGCGGGTCGGGCTCCCAAACGCCGCCCCGCCGCGCCTCGTGGCCGCGGAAGCCGGTCTCGAACGGCGTCGTGCGATCGACCTCGCCCGTGATCAGCACCGCGCCATCGAGCAGGAACGACGGCTGGCGCTGCTCGACGATCGCGAAACCCATGTCCTCCAGAGAGCCCCGGCTGGTCACCGGCAGCTCCGCTGGATCGAGCCCCGGGAAGCTGATCCGCCGGCGATTCCAGAACTCGGGGTGGATCATCACCGGCAGGCCCCTGCGGCCGAGCACCCGCACGAGGCCCTCCGTTCCGGTCACGTGATCCCAGTGCCCGTGGCTGAGCACCAGCACCTCGATCTCCCCGGGATCGATTCCCAGCCGCCGCATGTTCTCGACCATGCCGTTGGGGGAGACGCCGGTGTCGAACAGCAGCGTGCGCTCGCGCCCGCCGACGGTCACCCGCACCAGCGCCGAGAACCCGGGCTCGGCGATCAGCGCGTCGGGCACCCCGGTCTCCGGACTCGCCAGCGCCAGCGCCCGCGCCCTGGGCACCGCACCGTTGAACATCCGCGGCCAATTGAGCCGCGCGACGCCCGGTTGATCGGCGAGCAGCGCGTCGGTCACGTTGTCGATCAGGATCGTGATCCGGATCCGGTCGACCGGTTCGAGCTCGATCGTGGCCACCGATGAATTCTCGCCGCTCGGCGGGTCCTAGGCTTTGAACCCACCCTTCAAGGAGGCCACTAGTGACCACCACCGCAACCCGGATCGGCACGATCAGCCTCATCTGCCTTCCCACCGTCGACGTCGACCGCGCGATCGCCTTCTATGAGTCGCTCGGCTTCGAGAAGCGCACGGACATGCCGTTCGGCGGCCAGTACCGCTGGGTCGAGGTGTACCCGCCGAGCGGCAACACCGGGATCGCGCTGGCGCCCCCGCCGCCGGGCAAGGACGTCGAGCCTTATGAGACCGGCATCATCCTGAGCACCGACGACATCGACGCCACCCACGAGCAGTTCAAGGCGCTCGGCGTGGACGTCGACGCCGAGGTATCCCGGATGGGCGATCCGGTCCCGCCGATGTTCTGGTTCAACGACCCGGCCGGCTACCGGCTGATGGTCGTCCAACAGAGCTGAACCGCCCCCGCGTGAGGCGCCGGCGCGGATGCCGGCGCCTCACCAATGTCGGCTTTTGAAGCGCGGCGAGGGGCCGATTCGGTCATTCGCCCGCGAGGCATAGCCGATCGCGATGTTCTCATCGAAGATGCCCGAGGCCGCGTAGTGCTGAGAGCGTCCCGGGCACGTGGGCGCCGCGCTCTCCCCCGGGCTGGTCACCCAGGCGAACCCGTCCAGGTGCGGTGAGTACATCCCGTAGGCCTTGCCGTTGCTCGCTCCGGGCTTCGGACCCAGGGCGCGCCCGGGCGGGTTGCACAGCTGCTCGATCCCCTGGGTCACCGGATGGGGATTCAGGAGCGGTCCGTTGCCGTCGCCGCGGGTGTCGACAAGGAAGTGCAGGCCGTGGGTCAGGGCCGAGACCTTGTTGCCGTACTGGATCTCCTTGTAGGCCCAGTTGAAGTGGGTGTCGTTGGTGTAGAAGCCGCGGATCTTGGAGGCGTCGGCGGCGTTCAGGACGCGCGCCGCTTCGCCCGGCGAGTTGGCGTCCGAGGTGCCGCCCTCGACGTAGAGCAGCGCGTGCGGGAGCTGGGACAACTGGTCGATCTCGTACTTGAGCAGCGCCGCGCGACCGCTCACCGCAGCCGGACTGCGCCAGCAGATCGTGTCGATCGCGTCCTCCTCGACGAAGATCAGCGCCGGGAAGTTGCCCACGGCGTTCTTGAACGCGCTCACCTCGGCCTGGAAGTTCGGCTGGTCGCCCGCGTTGCACCCCGAGTGCCCGATGAAGTAGGTCGTGAGCACCGCGGCGGCGGACGGATCGGTCTGGTGCATCCGGCACAGGTAGTTCTGCACCTGGGTGAAGATCGCCGAGCCTGATCCACCCGCGGTGTACAGGCTGAACTGGTGAGCCTGGGGGTAGCTCCCGATCTTCTCGAGCATGTGGACGCGGTAGGAGACCGCGGGCGAGAGATGCATCGAGTTCACGCGGGCCTCGAACGCCGACCAGGGCATGGGGGTGCCGCTCGTCTGGGTGCTCATCGACCCCATCCCGACCTCGTCGGCGATCGCGTCGGCGGCGTCCCCGCCGTACAGCCACGGGCTCTCCACGAACAGGTGCGCGCCGGCCAGGGGATTGGAACCGGTGAAGCCCGGCGTGTCGAGCGGGTTGCCCGGGTTGTGCGGTCCGGTGTCGCTCGAGCTGCACGCCGCCGCGGCGTGCGCGGTCGGCGAGGCCCCGGAGGTGCCGGTAACCGCGGCCAGCGCGAGGCCTCCGATCGCGACCATCAAGAACATCCAACGGCGCAAGTGCATAACGTCGCTCCCTACCTGGTTGATCCGATCCAGCGGCCAGGGTAGGTGATCCTCGCGCGCGTTCGGCGCGCTTGACGGCAGGATGGTCAGCGATCGCCAGCGATGATCAGCGAATTCGTGAGCTGCACGGGTCGGGGAGGCGCACGCGGCGTGCGCCTCCCCGGATGTTCTCCGCAGTCCCCCGACGCGGCTTAGGTTGCGAGCAGGCTCACTCTCGGTGGAGCGAGAGAGTAGGCCTCGCTCACGCGAGCAAGGTCAGGGGAGTCCCCCTAGACCGCCGGCGTCGCGCTGCCGGAGCCGGGCGTCACCGCCGGCGCGCTGTTCAGCACCTTGATGTCGGCGATCAGCTCGTCCCAGGCCACGCCCGATGGTCCGACCCCCGTCTTGCCGAGCATCTCCTTGGTGACGACGACGTGCGCCTCCTGCGCATAGGTCTCATGGAACGGGACGGTGAGCAGCAGCTCGGCTCCCCAGGTCACGCACTTGAACGTCTCGGCGTCGTACTCCCGGTACGGGATGCCGTGGCCGCCCCACGAGCCGGGTGCGCTGTTGCCGGTCCGTCCGTTGCCCACCACGGTCCACTCCTTCTGCCCCTGCGCGGTGAGCGGCAGCGCGATGGCGATCTGCAGGTCGACGAACTCGTCGATGGCGATCCGGCACTCGTTGAGGTTGCTCGGGTCGACCGCCACGGTGGCCACGATCGTGTGGTCGACCCCGTCGCTGGTGCTCAGCCCGGGATGCTCCCAGTAGCTCATCGCGGTGGTCTCGTTCGTGCCCTGGTCGCTGTTCGGATCGTTCGGGTTGTAGCCGGTGATCGCGCTGTAGATCTTGACCGCGTCCTGATCGGTGAACGCCGGCACCGGGGTGCCCGCGTCGAGGTGGAAGTCCTCGATCGAGTGGAGCATCATCGCGATCACGCAGTCGCCGAGCCGGTCGTTGGCCAGCATCCCCCACTGGAAGCCGGGGTGCGGGCGTGAGATGGCGGCCGGCGGAGCGGCGAGCGCGGGCCGGATGTAGTCGGCCAGCTTCAGGGTCGGACGGTGGAGCGTCTCAAGGTTCAGCCCGGTCTTCGGCGTGGCGGGCAGCGTCGGCGGGGTGTGCTCGTCGCGCAGGCGGAAGGATGGGTCTTCGATGCGGGTCATATGGTGCTGCTCCCCTCGACGGGACGGTTGCTGTGGGGAGACCTTACGCCCGCGGGTGCGCCGCGACCACCCCACCTTGGTGGCGCTCCGCACACCCCACTCGCGCGGCGCCGAGCCGATCGGTTACGGTCACCCGCACATGGCCTCCACGCGACGCAGACGCCGCTCCCGTCGGCCGCGCGCGGGCGCGAGGCCGAAGCCGCACCGCTCATTCGATCCCCGCCAGGTTGGTGGCCTCGAGGCGGACGCCTGGGTCGCCTACTACCGGCGCGAGTGGCTCCCGTTCCTGCGCGCCGCCGTCGCGCTCACCCGGCACACCTTCGGCCTGCCCTGGCCATCCACGCTGTACGGCGCGTGGCTCGTGCTGCGAGCCAATCAGCTGTGGGCGCCGTATCCGGACAACCATCCCGAGGCCGCGCGGGCGACCATGGAGCGCTTCTACCGGCTGGTGGCCAGGCATCACCGCGAGTCGTTCGATCCCCACCGGGCATCCGAGCTCGAGGTCGAGTGGTGGCGGGTTCACCGCGTCCACCAGCGCGAGGACAGCGACAAGGACGAGAGCGCCCTGGTGGCGAGCCTCACCGCCCTGTACGCCTACGTGTACGGCGTCGGCCCGGCCGATGTGGCCGTGGCCGCCGAGCAGCGCGCACTCGCCATGCGCTACTCCGATCAGTGGGTCGAGGAGGGCTGTGATCTGGCCAGCCCGCTGATCGCCCAGGAGCGCACCGCGCTCGTGCGCTCCTACGCGGGCCTCCTCGCCGCCGTGCACCGGGTGTAAGCGGACCCCCCCGGACTGCCCGTCCGGCCACTCCGCGGAGATTCGCGCAAGTTTTCCGCCGCGCGGCCGAATCACCGACAGACGTCCCAGCGTTAGAAGACCCTCATGGGAAGCACCGGAGACGAACCGGCCGTACCACGCGAGCGCACTGGCTCGCGTCTCAGTGCTGCCTTCTCGCCCCAGCGGCGTGCGGGCGATCGCTCGCCGGCCTGGGTGTGGCGGGCCTATGCGGCGCTGGCCGCGCTCGCGCTCGGCTACGTGGTCGTCGAGCTGCTCGGCATCAAGTGGGCATGGCTCGACGGCTGGGGCGTGTCCGGCTTTGAGCTCGTCGTCGGCGCGCTGTGCATCTACCGGGCCGCGACCATGACTCGCAACCGCGCCATCCCGATTCTCCTCGGCCTCGGCCTGTGGTCCTGGGCCACCGGCGACATCGTGCTCACGATCCAATCGCTGGGCGGCGCGACGCCGCCGTCGCCCTCGCTGGCCGACGGCTTCTACCTGACGTTCTATCCGGTCACCTACGTCGGCCTGATGCTCCTGCTGCGCCGTAACGTCAGGCGCTTCAGCTTGGCCACCTGGCTGGACGGTGGCGTGGCCGGGTTCGGCGCCGCCGCGCTGTGCGCGACTTTCGCCTTCAAGGACGTGCTCCACCACGCCGACGGAAGCGCCGCCGGGGTCGCGATCAACCTCGCCTATCCGGTCGGCGACGTCCTCCTGCTCGGTCTGGTCGTGGGCGGCGCGGCGATCGTCTCGGGCCGGCGCAAGCTGCCATGGCTCCTCCTGGCCGCCGGCTATGCCCTGATCACCGCCGGCGACATGTTCAACGTGCTGGGCACGAGCTCGTTCGTCGGCACGTTCCTCAACGCGATCGCCTGGCCTCTGTCGATCCTGCTCGTGTCGGTCGCGGTGTGGGTGCAGGCGCCGGCGGCTCGTCCCTCCCTCGCCGATGAGCCGCCCGGCTTCGCGCTGCCGGCGCTCGCCGCCGGCGCCGCACTCCTCATCCTGTTCGTGGGCTCCCTTCACAACATCGGCCGGGTGTCGCTGGGCCTGGCCGCGGCGACGCTCCTGATCGCCGGCGTGCGCTCCGCGGTGTCGGTGATCGGGCTGCGCTCGCTGACCGAAGAGCGCCGGCGCGAGTCGGTCACCGACCAGCTCACCGGACTGGGCAACCGGCGCGCGCTGTTCCGGCTGCTGGAGGCATTCCTCGCCGAGCAACGCGATCCGGATGCGCCCGCGCGGAGCCTGGCCTTCATGTTCCTCGACCTCGACAAGTTCAAGGAGGTCAACGACTCGTTCGGCCACCCCGCGGGCGATGAGCTGCTGCGCCAACTCGGCGTCCGGCTGCAGGACTCGGTGCGGGCGTCCGACCTCGTGGTGCGCCTCGGGGGCGACGAGTTCGCGGTCGCCCTGCTCGACGCCGGCGCCGACTACGCCGCCACCGTGGCGGGGCGCCTGACCGCCCGGATCGAGGAGCCGTTCGTGCTCGACGCGATCCGCGCCCAGATCGGCGCCAGCATCGGCATCGCGGTGCTCCCCACCGACGCCGGTGACGCCGCCGACCTCGTCCGCTGCGCCGACCTCGCCATGTACCGCGCCAAGCTTGCGGGCAAGCGCTTCGCGATCTATCAGGAGGATCTCGACGGGGCGGCCAACCGCATGCAGCTGGTCGAGGAGCTCCGCGACGCGATCGAGCAGCGCCGGCTCGAGCTCCACTACCAGCCGCAGGTCAACCTGGCCAACGGGCAGATCGACTCGGTCGAGGCGCTGGTGCGCTGGAACCATGCTCGCCTCGGCTTCATACCGCCACTCGAGTTCATCGCGCTCGCCGAGGACTCGGGGCTGATGGGCGCGCTCACCGCGCTCGTGCTCGACGAGGCGCTCGCCCAGTGCGCCCGGTGGCACGCCGGCGGCGAGCAGCTCACCGTGGCGGTCAACATCTCGGCCAGCGACCTGCTCGATCCTGAGTTCCCCGCGTTGGTGCGGCGTCTGCTGGCGCGACATGAGCTGCCGGCGGGCGCGCTCGTCCTGGAGATGACCGAGACCACCGCGATCGCCGACTTCGAGCGCTCCCAGCTGGCCATCCAGGAACTCCACGACCTCGGGCTGATCGTCTCGGTCGACGACTTCGGCGCCGGCTTCACCTCGCTGGCCTACCTGGGCAGCCTCGCGGTCAAGGAGCTCAAGCTCGACCGCAGCTTCATCACCGGCCTGGCCGAGACCGGCGAGGGCCGCGACCTCGCGCTCGTGCGCGCCACCGTCGAGCTGGCCCACGCCCTGGGGCTGCGCGTGGTCGCCGAGGGCGTCGAGGACAACCACTGCCTCGGCCTGCTCACCGGCCTGCGCTGCGACCTCGTGCAGGGCTACGTGATCTCGAAGCCCAAGCCGGCCGATGAGTTGACGCTGGCCCCGCACGCGCTGCCGGCGCTCCCCGCGCGCCGCGCCGCCTGACCGGGCGCCCGCGACACCCCCGCCCGCCCCAGCATGGGAAGAAACTATGACTATGTCTAAGTTTCTTCCCAAACCATCGTGAAGCGCATGCCCTTTGTCACCGGCCTGGTACTCGCCGCCGGCGGATCCAAGCGTCTCGGCGCGCCCAAGCAACTGCTGCCATACGGCGACGGCACGCTGCTCGATCACGTCCTGAACACCGCACGGGCGTGCTCGTTCGACCAGCTGGTGTGTGTCATCGGCGGGAGCGCCGAGGGGATCCGCGCGCACGTGGACCTGCGCGGCGCCACCGTCGTCGAGAACGAGCACTTCGGCGAGGGGTGCTCGTCCTCGATCGCAGCCGCACTCAGCGCGGTCGACCCGCGGACCGACGTGCTCGTGCTGATGCTCGGCGACCAGCCCGGGGTCCGCCCCGAGACCGTGAAGGCCCTCCTCGCCGGCCGGGGCGAGAGCGCATACGCGGCCTGCGCCTACGAGGACGGACGCGGCCACCCCCTGGCCTTCGCCCGCTCCACGTTCGCCGACCTGCAGGCGCTCCACGGCGACAAGGGCGTGTGGAAGCTGCTCGATCGCCACGCCGGCGAGGTGGTCGATGTGTCCGTTCCCGGATCGATCCCCCGCGACATCGACACCGACGATGACTACCGGGCGGTCCTCGCCGAGGCCGGTCAGCAAGCTACGGCGTAGACATCGCGTTGTTTTAGTTGACGCGCAAACGATTGCGCGGCAGAGTTGCGCCGGGAGGAAGGTCGGGAACGACCCGGGCGTCCCCCAAGGAAGACGAGGAGAGAACAACACAGGAGGTGTGAGTTGCCTACCGTGATCGGTGCCTCCACGGGGTGGACGGTCGGGCTCGTGCTCGGCGTGATCGTGACGCTGGTCGCCGCGGCGATCGTGATCACGATCGTCATGCTGGCCACCCGGATCGCCAAGCAGGCGCGCACGGCGGTGGAGGGCGTGGAGAAGGTCCGCGCGCAGACAACGGAGCTGGATGCGGTCGGCCGGATCAACGATTCCGGCGTCCGGATCCTGCATTCGGCGCGCGCGCTGCGCAAGGTGGCGGTCGGGAAATGACCCTCCCGATTGCCGCACTCTCGAACCATGGCGCGTGGGCGATCGCGCTGATCATCGGCCTGGTCGCGGCGCTGGCCGTAGCCGGCCTGCTGGCCGTGCTGGTCCGGACGGTGACCGACATCAAGACCTCGGTCGCCGGGCTGCTCGACGTCGCCGGCAAGGTCGCGGGACAGACCGCGAACATCCCCCAGCTCGAGGCCACCGCGCCCGTGCTCGGGATGATCGTCGAGGAGGCTCTGGTCCAGGACGGCTACATGAACGCGCTCACCGACGGCTATGGCAACGGGAACGGAGCGGCTCAATGACCACGCTGATCATCCTCACCGTCGTCCTCGCGCTGGTCGTGATCGCGGTGCTGGCGGCCGCGCTGATCAAGGTTCGCCAGGACCTCGAGGAGACATCCCGGAACCTGGCCACGCTCGCCGGTGCCTTGACCACCGTCGAGGCCGAGCATTTGAAGCCGCTCGAGCCTGCGGTCACGGCCATCAACGCCCAGTTCGACACGATCCTGAGCGCGCTGCCTGGCATCGCGACCAAGGCGAAGATCGTCGCCGAGAGGAGACCGCAATGACGCTCGAATGGATCGGTGACGCGATCCTCCTGCTCGTCGTCCTGCCCGTCGTCGTGTACCTGCTCCGCGGCGTGCTGAACGCCGCGAACAGCATCGTGCCGAGCGTCCAGCAGGTCGCCACCGCCGCCCACGCCGGATCGAAGGATCTCGACGCGGCGGCCCTCCTGCTCACCACGCAGGGCCAGGTCATCAAGACGATCGAGACGGCCGCCGACTACGGCGGATCGCTCGACGTGATCCTCGACGACGCCCGATAGGAGGCACGATGCCAGCAGCTGGTGTAGTCATGATCGTCGCGGTTCTGCTGATCGTGGCGGCGCTCGTCTTCTACCTCGTCTCCACGATCCTCGCCCTGCAGAAGATCACGCGATCACTCGACGAAGCGATCACGGGCGTGGTCGGAATCATCGAGAAGAGCGCGCCGGTCAATGAGGTGGTCACCACGATCAACCAGCACCTCGACGCCGGAGTCGACCTGCTCGAGGGTCTGCTGGTCAAGAAGGCGGGCATGGAGGACGCTGTAGGTCTGGTCGACGGCCTGTACCCGGGCGCGGCCAAGGAGGGCTTCCGCAACTTCCCGGAGAGCAAGACCGTCAAGGCGCCGCGGATCGGCGAGGTCTACACGAAGGGCACGCTTACCCTGGCGCGGCTCGGACGCGAGGCGCCGATCGCGGCGGCGAGTCCGAACGGCCCGGCCCTGCGCAACCCGGTCTATGGGAGCCTGGCTGCTCGAGGGCTCTACCCCGAAGGCCGCCAATCACGGCCTGAGAACATGCCGCGCTCGCCGATCATCGGCTCCGACTCCCCGGTGCAGTACGTGCCGAGCGAGTCACCCGGGGTGCGCAAGCGCATGCCGGTGCCGGCCGTCGCGCCCAAGACCGGAGCCGAGCCGCCCGCGGACGAGGGCGGGATTGTCAAATCGGGGCTGGCCTTCCTGCGCCGCCTGAAGAACGACGACGACCAGTGAGGAGCAGTGATGCAAACCCCCGCGCCGTTTGACTATGAGCGGGCGACCAGCGTCGAGGGCGCGGTCGCATCGCTGGCCGAGCACGGTCCCGAAGCCCGACTGATCGCCGGCGGGCACAGCCTGCTGCCGATGATGAAGCTGCGGCTGGCCACCCCCGACTACCTGATCGACATCAACGATCTCGAGCTCTCCTACGTCGAGGAGCGCATGACCGAGGTGCGGATCGGGGCGCTGACCCGCCACGCCGAGCTGCTGAAGTCCGAGGTGCTCGCCCGGCGCTTCCCGGTGTTCCGGGACGCCGAGGAGGTGATCGCGGACCCGGTGGTGCGCAACCGCGGCACGATCGGCGGGTCGGTGTGTCAGGCCGACGCGGCCGAGGACCTGTCCGCCGTGTGCGCGGCGCTCAAGGCGACCATCGTCATCAAGGGCCCATCGGGAGATCGCACGGTCGGCCTGGACGGCTTCTACACCGGACCGTTCACCACCGCGGTGGGCGCCGGGGAGATGGTCACCGAGATCCGCCTCCCGATCCGTCAGGGCGCCGGCTCAGCCCACGAGAAGGTCGAGCGCCGGGCCGGCGACTTCGCCATCGCCGCCGTGTCGGCCGCTCTGTGGCTCCAGGGCGGAACCATCACCGAAGCCGGCGTCGCGCTGGCCGCGCTCGGCCCGACCACGATCATCGCGACTCGCGCCGAGGAGCTCCTGAAGGGCAAGGCGCCCTCGGAGGAGCTGTTCGCCCGGGCGGGCGAGCTCGCCGCCGCCGACTGCAACCCGATCCCGGATGGGCGCGGGCCGGTCGATTACAAGCGCCACCTGGCCGGCGTGCTCACGACCAGAGCGCTGCGCCGCGCCGCCGCCCGTGCCCTGCAGCAGGAGGTTCACTGACATGGATGTGACGATCACCATCAACGGCCAGGAGGTGTCGGGTGACGTCGAGCCGCGCCAGCTGCTCGTGCACTTCATCCGCGAGACCGCGGGCCTGACCGGCACCCACTGGGGCTGCGACACGTCGAACTGCGGGGCCTGCGTGGTCCTGATGGACGGCAAGCCGGTGAAGTCATGCACGACGCTGGCGGCGATGTGCATTGGCCACGAGATCCGCACCGTCGAATCGCTGGAGACCGACGCGGGCCTCGATCCGGTGCAGACGGGTTTCCACGAGCTCCACGGGCTGCACTGCGGCTTCTGCACGCCGGGCATGCTGATGACCTCGCGCGCCCTGCTGGATGAGAACCCCAACCCGACCGAGCAGGAGATCCGGACGGCGATCTCGGGCCAGATTTGTCGCTGCACGGGCTACAAGAACATCGTCAGCGCGGTGCGCTGGGCCGCGGAACACGAAGCCGCGACGAAACAGGAGGCGTGAGGCAACCCATGGCCACGATTGAAACCACCGCGAGGACCGACCGCCCCATCGGCTTCGGCCGCCTGAAGCGCAAGGAGGACGCACGCTTCATCCGCGGCCAGGGCACCTATCTGGACGATATCCGCCTGCCCGGGATGCTCCACGGCGCCGTGCTCCGCAGCCCTTACGCACACGCCAAGATCCTCTCGATCGACACCTCCCGGGCGCTCGAGCATCCGGGCGTCCACGCGGTGATCACCGCCAAGGACCTGGAGACGCTGGGTCTGGCCTGGATGCCGACGATCTCCTATGACACCCAGGCCGTGCTGGCCGGCGACAAGGTGCGCTTCCAGGGTCAGGAGGTGGCGTTCGTCATCGCCGACGACGAGTACATCGCGCGCGATGCGCTCACCCTGATCGACGTCGACTACGACCCCCTCCCGGCCGTGGTCAACGCACGCCGCGCCCTCGACCCCGACGCGCCGCTGATCCGCGACGACAAGGAGAACCAGGCCGACAACCTGGCCAGCCCGCTGTGGGAGGCCGGCGATGAAGCCGCCACCGATCGGGCCTTCGCCGAGGCCGACACGGTCGTCACCCGGGACATCATCTATCCCCGCTGCCACCCGGCGCCGCTCGAGACCTGCGGGATGATCGCCGACTTCAATCCGAACACCGGCCAGCTCGACATCT
>JAFAWR010000254.1 GCA_019241635.1 Solirubrobacterales bacterium | reverse complement strand
GCCGGCGAGATCCGTGTGGGGCCCGAGAGCGCCGGCAGCGACCCCGGACCCGCCTGCTACGGGCGCGCCGGCACGCAGGCGACGATGACCGACGCCTTCGTGGCGATGGGGATCATCGACCCCGATCAGTTCAACGCCGGCCGGATGAAGCTCGACCCCGATCTGGCGATCGCGGCCTTCGAGCGGCTCGACAGTCCGCTCGACCTCGAACGCAGGATCACCTACGCCTACCGGATCGGCCTCAACAACGTCGCCGAGGGACTGGTCGACCTGGCGATCGCCCGCGGCGTCGATCCCCGCGAGTTCAGCCTCGTCGCGTTCGGCGCCGCTGGGCCCCTGATCCTTCCGGCGATCCTCGACGACGTCCACGCCCGCCGCGTGATCGTTCCTCCCTACCCCGGGCTCTTCTCGGCGCTGGGGCTGCTGAGCACCAACCTCGTCTACTCCGACAGCCAGAGCGCCTACATGGTCCTCGCCCCTGACGCCGCGCCCCACATCGGCGGGATCTTCGAGACCATGGAGAAGCGCCTGCGCGCTCGCCTGCCCGACGGTATCGACGCCGAGCTCCGTCGCAGCTTCGACGGCCGGCTGGTCGGACAGTCGTGGGACACGCCCTTCGTGAATGTGCCCGACGGTCCGATCGACGAAAACGTCGTAACACAGATGATCAGCGATTTCCACGATGTATACGAGGGCCGCTTCGGCAATCGCTTCGACGGCTTCCCGGTGGAAGGGGTGACCTACCGGGTGCAGCTGATCGTCGAGTCCGAAAAGGTGCAGTACCCCCGGATCGAGCCGGGCGAGCCAACCGAGATCGCGCCGCGCCGGACGATCGATCTGCCCTACATGGACGAAGCCAACCGTCAGGTCGGCGAGTACGAGCGCGGGGATCTGAAGGCCCGGAACACCGTACCCGGGCCAGCCATCATCCGAGAGCCGATGTCGACCACGCACGTCGTCGCAGGACAGGTTGCGACGATCGGCACGTACGGCGAGATCCTGATCGAGCGGTGCGCATGACCGCGCTCACGCAAACCGCACCGGCGCCGTCCGGCGAGTCCCGGCTCAAGGAGCTGTCCGATTCCGAGTTCGAGGCGCGCTACGGGTGCGACCGCTTCACCGCGTCCGTGCTGGCGAGCCGCTTCCGGTACTTGGTCAAGCACATGTGCACACACCTGATGACCAATGCCTTTTCGCCGATCATCAGGGACTGGTACGACTTCGCCGCAACACTTTCCGGTCCGCCCGAGCTGGACTATCCGATGGCGGCCGTGTCCGACAGCCTCGCGCTCTTCACCGGCGTGATGGCACCCGCGGTGCGTAACACGGTCGAGGAGTACGGCGCCGCCCGGCTCAAGCCCGGCGACATCCTGATCTCGAACGACCCCTACCGCACGGGGACGCACCCGAACGACGTCCTGTTCGTCCGCCCGGTGTTCCACGACGGACGGCTGATCGGGACGATGAACCTGCAGGCCCACATGATCGACATCGGCGGGACGATCCCCGGTGGGTTCGGTCCGGGCAAGCAGAGCCTCTACGAGAACGGCCTCGTCATCCCGCCGATGCTGATGTTCGAGGACGACGAGCCGATCCGCTCGACATTCAGCCTGATCCTCGACAACGCGCGCTTCGGGATGATCATGCTCCCGGACTTCATGTCGATCGCGGCCGACCTGCGCCTCGGCGAGCGCCAGTTGGGCGAGGCGCTGGAGAAGTATGGCGTCGGCGCCTACCTCGGCGCGCTGCGCTACGTGACCGACCTCAGCGCGGAGGCCTTTCGCGACGCCGTTGCTGCGACTCCCGACGGCGTCTACGAGGGAGACGACCTGATCGATTGCGACGGCCTGGACGCGAGCCTCGAGTACCGCGTGGCCGTCAAGATCACGATCGCGGGATCCCGCCTCGAGGTGGACCTGTCGGGTTCCTCGGCCCAGGCGCGCACATCCATAAACGCGGGCTGGTTCGACACCGTGACCGCCGTGGGCATCGCGCTGAAGTTCCTGTTCACTCCGACGATCCCGTTCACCTCGGGCCATTTCCGCCACATCGACACCGTGATCCCGCCCGGCTCGATCACCCATGCGCTACCGCCGGCGGCGATCGTGTTCTTCTTCGACGTCAGCGAGTCGGTCGTCGAGGCGACGTTTCGCGCCATGGCCAAGGCGTTGGGCGAGAACGCGATCGCCGGCGGCCTCGGCGGCATGAGCCATCTCGCTCACGGCCTGCGCGCCGATGGGACGCCGTGGCAGACGATCGGCACGATCGACGGGGCGATGGCCGCCTGGGGCGCGACCAAGCGCGCCGACGCCGAGAGCTCACTGACCTACTACGTGTCCACCTGCATCGCGCCATCTGTCGAGGCGATCGAGTCCGACGCGCCCGTCGTGGTGCTCTGCAAGGAGTACGCGACCGACTCGGCCGGCGCGGGTCTGAACCGCGGCGGGAGCTCGATCCGCAAGGACAGCCTGTGGCTGACCGAGAGCTACCACTATCCGAACGTCATCCACGTCAAGCGCCCGAGTGGGGAGGGCGTCTACGGTGGACGCAGCGGCAGGGGCGGCGCCGTCTGGTACTGGGAGGCCGGCCGCGTGGACGGCGACTTCGTCGGCACCAGCCCCGAGGACTATTTGCAGGCCGAGCCGGTCGCCGGGATGATCGATCCACGGACGCACCTCCAGGACTCGAGGGGCGACTACGTCCACTTCGGCCGCAAGCCCGTCTGGCACGCGCAGCCAGGGGCGATCTTCCGCTACGAGAGCAACGCCGGCGGCGGCTGGGGCGATCCTCTGCAGCGTGAGCCCGAGCGCGTGCTGCGCGACGTGCGCGACGAATACACGAGCATCCAGGCGGCTCGCGCTGTCTATGGCGTGGTCATCGAAGGAGACCCGGTGGGCGACCCGGAGGGCCTGGCGCTGGATCTCGAAGCCACCCGGCAGCTGCGCGGCCAGATGTCCGGCTGCTGACACCCGCGCCCAAGCCGCTCCGCGGGCCGCCCCGGGTGAGCCTGCGCGCCGGCTTAAGCCAGGGCGTGCTGGGTTATATTTGGACCATGGCGGTGGATCTCCGGATCAGCCTGCGCAAGCTGGAGATCCTGGCGGCCGTCGTACACATGGGCGGGGTCACTCGAGCGGGCGACAACCTCTACCTGACCCAACCGGTCGTCAGCGCGCACATCCGCTCGCTCGAGGAGCGCCTGGGCGTAAAGCTCTTCTATCGCCAGGGCCGCGAGATGCATCTCACGGAGGCTGGCATCCTCGTCCACCAGTGGGCGTCCGAGCTGCTCAGGAAGACCCGTGAGCTCGAGCGGGATCTCACGGGCCTGTCGGAGGGATCGAGGGGGAACATAGCCCTCGGCGCATCGATGACGATCGGCTCCTATCGGCTGCCGGGTGAGCTTGCCGCGTTCCGGCAGACGCACCCCGACGTGCGCGTCAGCCTCCGGATCGCCACCACCGAGGAGGTGGTCGAGGAGACTCGCGCCGGGGAGCTCGACTTCGCCATCGTCGCGACAGAGCCAGACCTCGAGGTCCCGGAAATGGACATCGAGCAGATCGGAAGCGACAGGATCGTGCTCGTGACCGCCGCCGACGCCGAGCCTCGCGATTCGGTGATCTCGGTGGGCCAGGTCGACCGCCTGGCGTTCATCGAGACCCCCGAGGGCATCTTTCGCCGCAGCATCGTCGATCGCAAGTTCCGGGCAGCCGGGGTGCCGAAGCGAAACGTCGTGCTGGAGCTGGGCCACGCCGAGGCGATCAAGCGCGCGGCGATCCAGGGCTTGGGGGTCGCGATGCTGTTCCGGACCGCGATCGGCGACGAGCTGGCCAGCGGGGTGCTGCGGGAGGTCGAGGTCGAGGGGGTGGACATCGTGGTCCCGATCTCGGTCGCGAGCCGCACCGACACGGTGTGGTCTGGCCCGCAACGCGCCCTGCTGGAGGCGATCCGCCTCTCGTTCGAAGCCGCCGCCGAGGATCAGCTACTCACTCAAAAGTGAGTACCAGCGGCGCTTGGCCGTGCATTTGCAGGCGGAAGACGTCGCCCTCGGCGGCCGGCACCGTCGGTCCCACGGCGCCTGAGAGGATGATGTCGCCGGCGTGGACGGGTACGTCGAGGGAGGCGAGCTTGCTCACCAGCCATGCCACCGCGTTCGCGGGGCCCTCGAGCGCGGCGGCGCCGACGCCGAACGATGCGACCTGCTCGTTGCGCAGCATCATCATTCCGACGGTTCGCAAGTCACTGTCGCGCAGCTGACGGCTCCATGGCCCGAGGACGAAGCCTCCGTACGAGGCGTTGTCGGCGACTGTGTCCTCCAGACGGATGCGCCAGTCGACGATGCGGCTGTCGATGATCTCGATCGCCACAGCGACAGCCTCGGTGCTCTCGAGGACCTCCTGCGCGGTGATCGTCGATGCCTCAGGGAGCTCGCCGAGCAGGAACGCGAACTCGCCCTC
>JAFAWR010000260.1 GCA_019241635.1 Solirubrobacterales bacterium | reverse complement strand
CGAGGCCGACACGGTCGTCACCCGGGACATCATCTATCCCCGCTGCCACCCGGCGCCGCTCGAGACCTGCGGGATGATCGCCGACTTCAATCCGAACACCGGCCAGCTCGACATCTACAACGGCAACCAGGCCCCGAACGCCCACCGCACGGTCTACGCGCACGTGGCCGGCCTGGCCGAGCACATGATCCGCATCCGCTGCAACGACATCGGCGGCGGCTTCGGCAACAAGGTTCCGGTGTACCCGGGCTACGTATGCGCGATCGCCGGCTCGATCGTTGCCGGCGTCCCGATCAAGTGGATCGAGGACCGCTCGGAGAACCTCATGTCGACCGGGTTCGCCCGTGACTACGTGATGCACGCCGAGATGTGCTCCAAGGACGGCAAGATCACTGGGCTGCGGGTCGACGTCATCGCCGACCACGGCGCGTTCGACTCGACCGCCCAGCCGACCAAGTTCCCGGCCGGCTTCTTCCACATCGTCTGTGGCTCCTATGACCTGCAGGCCGCGCACGTCAAGGTCAAGGCGGTCTACACCAACAAGGCGCCGGGCGGCGTCGCCTACCGGTGCTCGTTCCGGATCACCGAGGCCGTGTACCTCGTCGAGCGGATGGTCGACGCGCTGGCGCTCGAGATGAAGGTCGATCCGGTGGAGCTGCGGATGCGGAGCTTCATCGCGCCCGAGCAGTTCCCGTATGAGACGACGACCGGGTGGACCTATGACTCGGGCAACTACGCGGCGACCATGCGCGAGGCCATGCGGATCGCCGGCTACGAGGAGTTGCGCAAAGAGCAGGCGGAGAAGCGCGCCCGCGGGGAGCTGATGGGCATCGGCGTGTCATTCTTCACCGAGGGCGTGGGCGCCGGCCCGCGCAAGCACATGGACATCCTCGGGCTGGCCATGAACGACGGCGCCGATCTGCGTGTCCACCCCTCCGGCAAGGCGATGGTCAGCATCTCCGCGCAGACCCAGGGCCAGGGCCACGAGACCACGTTCGCCCAGATCGTCGCCGAGGAACTCGGCATCCCGCCCGAGGACGTGCAGGTCCGCCACGGCGACACGGACCGCACGCCTTACGGGCTGGGAACGTATGGCAGCCGCAGCACTCCGGTCTCCGGCGCCGCGGTGGCCGTGGTCTCGCGCAAGGTGCGCGACAAGGCCCGGCTGATCGCCGCGACCATGCTCGAGACCCGCGCCGAGGATCTGGCCTGGGAGAAGGGCCGCTGGTACGTCAAGGGCGATCCCGAGAAGGGCGCGATGATCGAGGACATTGCCGCCTATGCCTACAGCGGCGAGGAGATGCCCGAGGGGATGGAGGGCGGACTCGACGCCCAGGTCATCTACGACCCGCCGAACCTGACCTACCCGTGCGGCGCCTACATCTCGGTGGTCGACGTCGACCCGGACACCGCGGCCGTGAAGGTGCGGCGGTTCATCGCGGTCGACGACTGCGGGGTGCGGATCAACCCGATGATCGTCGAGGGGCAGATCCACGGCGGTCTGGCCGAGGGCATCGGGATCGCGCTGATGGAGGTGATCACGTTCGACGAGGAGGGCAACTGCCTGAACAACTCGTTCATGGACTACCTGATCCCGACCGCGCTCGAGTGCCCCGACTACGAGCTTGGCGAGACGGTCACGCCGTGCCCGCACCATCCGCTGGGAGCCAAGGGGGTCGGCGAGTCGCCCAATGTGGGCTCGCCGCCGGCCATCGTCAACGCGGTGATCGACGCCCTGCACGAGTCCCACGGCGTCGAGCACATCGACATGCCGTGCACCCCGGCGCGCGTCTGGGCGGCGATGCAAGGACGGCCCGAGCCGCCGCAGTGATGTTGACCGGGCCGCTCAGCGCTCGCGCGCGCGAGCTGACCGAATCCGGCGCCGTGTTCGTCACGGCCACGGTGGTACGGGTCGAGCATCCAGCGAGCGCGCAGCCGGGCAATGTCGCGCTGGTCCACGACGACGGCGAGATCGAGGGGTTCGTCGGAGGAGTGTGCGCGCAGAACAGCGTGCGGCTCTACTCGCTCAAGGCGATCGAGCGCGGGGAGCCGCTGCTTCTGCGGATCCTCCCTGACGGCGCCACGCAGTCGAAATCCGCCGCCAACGCGGACCTTGGACACGAAATCGCGCACGACGAGGGCTCGGTGACGGTGCAGAACCCGTGCCTGTCGGGCGGCGCGATCGAGGTGTTCCTCGAGCCGTTCCTGCCTGCACCCCGGATGATCGTCGCGGGCGACACCCCAATCGCCGCGGCGCTGCTCCGGCTGGCGCCGGACCTGGGGCTCGATGCGATCCCGGGCCGAGCCGACGACTCCGGCTCGCCGGTCCCGAGCGCGGATGACCTCGCCCTCGTGGTCGCCGCCCACGGACGCGACGAGCGAGCGATCCTGCGCGCGGCGCTCGAGGTCGGGGTGCCTTACGTCGGACTCGTGGCCAGCCGCAAGCGCGGCGGGGCGGTGCTGGACGCGCTCCGGGATGACGGCGTCGACGAAACCCTGATCGGGCGGATCGACACCCCGGCCGGGCTGGACATCGGCGCCCGCACTCCGGCCGAGATCGCACTGTCGATCCTCGCCTCGATCATCGAGGTGCGCCGGCGCTCGAGCACAACCCCCCGGTCGTGGGCCGCCGCGCCGCCGGCCACCGCGGTCGATCCGATCTGCGGCATGGCGGTGTTGATCGAACCGGACGCGCTCTCGAGCGAGCGGGACGGCGAGACCCACTACTTCTGCGGCGAGGGCTGCCAGCAAGCGTTCGAGCGCCAGGCATGACGCCGCCGCGGGTGACCGGCGAGGCGGCGGACGAGGTCCGGCACCTCGTTCCCGACGTGGAGACGCTGGCCAGGCGGCTTGCCGCGGTCGACTACCTGGTCGACGAGGCGCTGGCCACCTCGATGTTCCTCAGCCTGCGGCTCCCCCAGCCGTTGCTGCTCGAGGGCGAGGCCGGCGTGGGCAAGACCGAGGCGGCCAAGTCCCTGGCCGCGGTGCTCGATACCCCGCTGATCCGCCTGCAGTGCTACGAGGGGATCGACGCCGCCGAGGCGCTGTACGAGTGGAACTATCCCAAGCAGCTGCTGAGCATCCGGGTCGCCGAGGCGCGGGGCGAGCCCCTGCAGGAAGACGACCTGTTCGGTCGCGAGTACCTGATCCGCCGGCCGCTCCTGCGCGCGCTCGAGCATCCCGGTCCCCGCCCGGCCATCCTGCTCGTCGATGAGATCGACCGGGCCGACGACGACTTCGAGGCGTTCCTGCTCGAGCTGCTGGCCGAGGCCGCGGTGACGATCCCCGAGATCGGCACGGTCCGGGCCACCCACCCCCCGATCATCGTGCTGACCTCGAACCGGACACGCGACCTGCACGACGCGGTCAAGCGGCGCTGCCTGTATCAGTGGATCGATTACCCGAGTGCCGAGCGCGAGGTCGAGATCGTGCGCCGTCGGGTCCCGGCCGCGTCGCAGACGCTCGCCGTCCAGGTGGCCGACGCCGTCTCGCGCATGCGCGACTCGGACGTTCAGAAACCCCCGGGCGTGGCCGAGGCGATCGACTGGGTCGCCGCGCTCAACGTCCTCGGCGTTGCCGAGCTGGATGTCGCCGCGGTCGACCGCACGCTGGGGTCGGTGCTCAAGTACGCCGAGGATCAGGACGTGATCCGGGCCTCCGGGCTCGAGCAGCTGGTGAGCCCACGGTGAGCGAGCCGTTCAGCGTCCGCACGCTGGGACTCGATCTGCCGGCGGTCGCGGCAACCCTGACCCGCCGACTGCACGACTCCGGCGTGCCGGTCACCGCCGAGCGAGCCGCCTGGTTCGCGCAGGCCCTGACTGCCGTCGAGCCGATCTCGCGCCGGCGGCTCTACTGGACCGCACGCGGAGTGTTCGTGACCGGGCAGGATCAACTCGCCACGTTCGACCGCGCGTTCGCCTCGGTGTTCGGCTCCGCCCCCCGAAATGGGACTGAGAACCAGAATCAATCCCAGTCTTCGCGGAACGACCAACCGCCGCCACAGGGCCCACGGCGCGAGGTCCCGGGCGCAGCGGACGCTCCGCGCTCCGCCGGCGGCTCATCGCCGGCTTCGGGCGAGCTGGACGAGCTCACCGAGGACGTCCCGGTGCCGGTCCTGGCCTCAGGCGAGGAGGTGTTGCGGGGCAAGCGCTTCGACGCGCTCGAGCCCGGCGAGCTGGCCAGCCTCTATCACCTGATGACGCGGATCCGCATGACCACCCCGCGGCGCCGGACCCGGCGCTCCGAGCGCGACCGGCACGGCGAGCGGATCGACCTGCGACGCACGTTGCGGAGCAGCCTGCGCACGGCCGGCGACCCGCTCCGCCTGGCCCGCCGCCGGCGTCGGATCACCCGCCGGCGGATCGTGCTGCTATGCGACATCTCGGGCTCGATGGAGCCCTACGCGCGCGCGTACCTCCAGTTCCTCACCTGCGCCGCCGGCGCTGGGCCCAACGCGGAAGCATTCGTCTTCGCCACCCGGCTGACCCGGATCACCCGCGCGCTCGCCTCCCGCAATCCCGAGCGCGCGATCCAGCGCGCCGCCGCCACCGCGCCCGACTGGTCGAGCGGCACCCGAATCGGCGAGGCGCTGAAGGCGTTCAACGACGATCACGGCCGGCGCGGGATGGCCCGCGGTGCCGTCATCGTGATCCTCTCCGATGGCTGGGAGCGCGGCGATCCGGCGCTCGTCGAGCGCGAGATGGAACGGCTCCGCCGGCTGGCCCACCGGATCGTGTGGGTCAACCCCCGCGTGGGCGCTCGCGGGTTCGAAGCCCGGGCCGGCGGGTTGGTGGCGGCGCTCCCGTTCTGCGACGCATTGGTCAGCGGCCACAGCCTCGATGCGCTTAAGGAGGTGGCCGAGGCGATCGGCGCGCCGCGAACCGACGACCTGATCGCGCCGCCCGCGCCAGATCCGCAACCTGAGGTCGAGCCGTGGGCCAGCGCCACCCCCGTGCCCGGAAGCTCGGTGGCGATGCCGAGCGGCTACAGCCCGAGCCGAGGCAAGACCACGCCCGGATGGTCGCTCGGAGGGCCATGACCAAGCTCTGCATCTATCCGGGATGTGACCGTCCCGCCGTGCCGCCGCATCCGCTGGGCGGACCGCAACCCGCATTCTGCGACCTAGAGGAGCACAACGCGCTGAGCGCGCATCTGGAGCGTCAGCGCCTCGTCCAGCAGGAAGCGTCAAAGAAGACAACTGAGGAGGATGAGTGATGGCCAACGAGGCATACCGAGCGGTGTTCCTGCGCGTTCACCCGACCGGCAAGATGGTGCTCAGCCTGACCACCGAGCCCGACGGCGAGGAAGCACGCTACGCGCAGCTGGTCGCCTCCGAGCTCGGGGTGCCGGCGCTCGACGTGAAGGTGGTCCCGGCCGACGCCGACCGCTTCGGCACCGGGCACGGCTACAACACGACGCCGTCGGGCGGTACGCCGGAGGCGATCCAGAGCGCCACCGGCAAGATCCGGGCCAAGGCCCAGCTGCTCGCCGCCGCGGCGATGAACACCTCGCCCGACTCGCTCACGTGGGCGGACGGGGCGTTCGTGTCGAGCTCCGACCCGAGCGAGGCCAAGACGATCGCGGACGTCGCCCTTTACGCACACGGCACCGGTCAGCTGCCGCCCGGGGTCGAGGGCGGTCTCGACGCCCAGACGGTGTATCAGGACAGGTAGCTAGGCCTTGCTCTCGATCTCGATCCGCACGTCGTCGGCGACCTTTAGCGCCCCGAACAACGCCGAGTAGGGCTTCATCCCGTGCGCGGTCTGCGTCACCGTGGCGCTGCCGTTGACCCGGCCGTCATCTCCGGTCGCCAGGTCAAAGGTCACCGGCGCCGGCTTGCCGTTCAGCGTCAGCTCGCCGCGCACGCTCAGACGCCCGGGCGCTTCCTGGACCTCGGTGGAGCGGAACTCGATCGGTGCGCCCTTCAGCACGTCCTGGTCGATCGTCTTCTTGATGTCCGCCTTGTCGCTCTCGCTGAGGGACTTGAGGCCGCCGGTTCCTTCGAGCACGCGCAGCGAGCCCGAGTCGGCGGTCAGCGTGAGGGCGGGCTCCGCTTCGCGATCGAGGGTCGCCTGCCACGATTCCACCTCGATGAGCAGGTCGTGGCCGGCCTTGGCGGCGCCCCCGGTCCGGCCGGTTCTGATCCTGAGGCTGGCGTTTTCTGGCCCGTATTGCTGTGACATAGGATCAACCCTAACCGACTAGGAGACGTGAACCGATGGTTGAACTCGACCACTCCTTCTCAACCGACAAGCCGATCGACGAGAGCTGGCAGGCGATCCTCGACCTCGAGCGCGTGGTCCCCTGCGTCGAGGGCGGCAGTGTCACCGAGAAGACCGGCCCGGAAAGCGTCAAGGCCGAGATCAAGGTGAAGATGGGCGCGATGTCGCTGACCTACGCCGGGACGGTCAGCGTGATCGAGCAGGACCCGGACGCCCACCGGGCCGTGTTCCAGGTCAAGTCGCGCGAGACCCGCGGCCAGGGCCATGCCAACGCCGACGTGACCTTCTCGCTCTCGGACGGCGGCGGCCAGATCCACACCGCGGCCCAGATCACCGGCAAGGCCGCATCGATGGGCGAGGGCGTGATGGTCAGCGTGCTCGATGCGCTGATCAAGAACTTCACCGAGAACCTGTCCACGCTCTGAGCGCTCGCCGTGGCCCGGATCTCCATGCGGGAAGTTGAGCCGGGCGAGGTCCCGCCCGACGGGGGCACGGCGGTGCAGCTCGAGCCCGGTCGGCCCGTGTTCTCGGGCCACGGAGCCGACGACTACGTGTGCGCGGAGTGCGGCAACGTGCTCGCGGTGGCGATGCCGCCCGAGTACATGAACCGCAAGTTGCGGATCAAGTGCGCGCAGTGCAGGACGGTGAACGCGGCAGTCGAGGTGCCGGGTGTCGACTACCGCGCGGCGTTCAAGCGCCCGGGCTGACCGTCAAGCGCCCGGGCTGACCATCAAGCGCCCGGGCTGACCGTTCCGCGGGCCGGCGGCTCGCCCGACGGGCTGATCACGCCGGCCGCGTCGCGTTCGTAGTCGAGCTCGGTGGCGACCCCGAGCGCGTTCAGCGCCTCGTTGGCCTCCTCCAGGCTGCCGGCGTCGGCCACCGCCTGGGCCAGGCGCCCGGCGGCGTTGATCGTGATGTCGACATCGAGGTAGAACGTCATCGCCGCGGCCGCACTGAGCTCGAGGCTCCGCCTACCGCCCCGGATCGTCGCCGTGCCCACCGCCCCCCGGAAGGACCGGACGGCCTGTGCGCTCGCCTCGGTGTTGACCAGCTCCATCGAGGCCTCCATCCGGTCGGCCACCGGCCCGGTGAGGCCGCGGGCGCCACACAGCCCGCCGGCCCCGGCCACCACCGCCAAGCGGCCAAGCACCTCGTCGGGCGTGAGCTCGGCGTCGCACCCGATTCCGAAGATGCCCAGCAGCACGGGCTGACCGCTGGTGCTCAGCTGGCCGCCGGCGGCCAGCATGACCGCGTCGGCGAGAGGGCTCCGCAGGCCGGGCTCGTCGCCATAGGCGATCACGTCGCCGCCCACATCGACCAGTACGAGCAGATCGCACTTGAGCGCGGCGATCGCCTTGGCCAGACCCTCGGCGACGCTCGTCGGCCCGGCGTTGATGTCGATCAGCACGGTGGGCTCCCCCAAGAACTCGGACATGCGGGACTCGGCGAACACCAGGTCGCGATCTCGCAGTCCGGTGTCCGGGCCGGCCAGCAGGATGCCCGGGGCGATCTCCTCGGCGCCGGCGATCTCGCTCGCCTGCCGCGGACCGGGCACGGGATCGAACGGCCGCCGCTCCCAGGTCAGGCCACCGAGCACCGGCTCCGCGCCGTCGTAGACACGCATCGGCTCGGAGGTGGCCAGCGCACCGACCACGTCGCCGCCGCCGCCCATCCCGATCACCAGCGGCCGCCGGCATCCCCGTAACAGCAGTTCCGCATCGCGCATCCCCAAGTTGTATCCAGCGGACGGACGCGGCGTGGTTACGAACCAACGCTGTTTGGTCGCCGGCCCAGCGGGAAGCAAGTCAGAGGAGAGTCGAGCCGCCGGAGGAGGGGAGTCCATGACCGTCGAGCGCGAGACCGGGGCCGATCAGGCTGCCCGCGAAGACGCAAGTGCAACTCGCGAGGCCCGCGAGGAGCGGGCGCCCGCGGCGCCGACCCACCTCGGCAAACGCTCGTGGGGCGGGGTGCTCAAGCGGACCGTTCGCGAGTTCAAGGCGGACAACCTCACGGATCTTGCCGCCGCGCTGACCTATTACGGAATTCTGGCCATCTTCCCGGCCGTGATCGCCCTGATCTCGATCGTCGGGCTGGTCGGCCACTCGGCCACCCACACGCTGATCACCAACCTCGACAAACTCGCCCCGGGAACGGCGCGGACCGTGTTCACGAGTGCGATCAACGGCTTGGCCAAGAGCCGGAGCGCCGCCGGCCTGCTGTTCATCGTTGGCATCCTCGGCGCGCTGTGGTCGGCCTCGGGCTACGTGGCCGCGTTCATGCGCGCCTCGAACCAGATCTATGACATCGAAGAAGGTCGCCCGTTCTGGATGACGATCCCGGTCCGGCTCGCCGTGACCATCGCGATGGTGCTTCTCCTGGCCATCAGCGCGCTGGCCGTGGTCATCACCGGCGGCCTGGCCGGCCAGGTCGGCAAGCTGCTCGGCGTCGGCGGTAGCGCGGTGCAGGTGTGGGACATCGCCAAATGGCCCGTGCTCCTGCTCGTGGTCAGCTTCATGTTCTCGATTCTGTACTGGGCCTCGCCGAACGTGAAGCAGCCCGGCTTCCGCTGGATCAGCCCCGGCGGCGTGGTCGCGGTGGCCACCTGGGTGATCGCCTCGGGTCTGTTTGCCTTCTACGTGGCCAACTTCGGCTCCTACAACAAGACCTACGGCACGCTGGCCGGCGTGATCATCTTCCTGGTCTGGCTCTGGATCTCCAACGTGGCGATCCTGCTCGGGGCCGAGTTCAACGCCGAACTCGAGCGGGCCCGGCTGATCGAGGCCGGCCACCCGGCCGAGAAGGAGCCATTCGTGGAACCGCGCCGCGCGCCCAAGCCGGCCCGCGGCTGACGCCCGGCCCCGGCGCTGCCGCAACGCTACCGTCCCCCGGGTCGGCAGCGCGAACGCGACTTTCCTGCCACTCGCGCGGCGCCGGGCGGCGAATGGCAGTTTGGGTGCGCCATGCGCGAGTCTTCTGCCGTTCGTCCCGCGGGCGCATTCGAGTGGCAGGTTGGTTGCTATGCCGCGCCGCGCGACTCGGCGAGGCGCCGCATCGCGTATCGGAACCAGTCAGGACCGAACGGCATGTACACCCGGACCGGGATGCCCCGGGCGGCCAGCGCCACCTGATCCTCGGGACGCACGCCGAGCAGCATCTCGACCCCGACGCCGGGCATCGCCGGCAGCAGCGCCTCCCGCAGCACCGGATCGTGGGTGGCCAGCCAGACGGTGGCGCCCGCCCGGTGAAGCGCATGGGCCAGCTCCACGAAGGCGAGGTCGGTGGGGTCTCCCCAGGCATGCGCCACCGCTCGTGACTCAACGTAGGCGCCCTTGACCAACCGGATCGGCACACCGGCGTCGACGAGCACCGAGGCGTCCGACACGCTGCGCCGCAGGTTGGCCTGAAGCGTGGCCGCCACCCTGCCACCCCCGCGCGCCACCGCGAGCACCGTCTCGAGGATCCGATCGGCCCGCGCCGCCTCCTCGGCACCGACCTGGACGAGCACGCCGGGCGGCAACGCCCCGGCGATCCGCTCGAGGCGCGCCCGCAGACCCACGTCGTCGATCGCCAGGTGCGAGAGGTCGACGGACAGGAACGACCCGGGCGCTGCCTCGCCAACCCGGCCGGCCAGCGACACGTACGCGTCGGTCACGCGATCGGCCCCGGCCGCGTCGGTCACCCGCTCGCCGAACAGGTCGATCGAGCTGAGCACGCCGCTCTCGGAGAGCCGCCGCGCGGTGGCGAACGCATCCTCGGCGGTTCGCCCGGCCACGTAGCGCGACGCGAGCCGGTAGGCGAGCGCGTCGCCGCGCGCGGTCCGGCGCACCGCCCGTTCGAACCAGTCGCTGGTGGCCAGGGAAAACAACGCCGGACGGATCGCGATCGGCATGTCAGCGGCCATTCTCACACCGGTCCCCTGGGCGCGATTCTCACACCAGCCCCCGGGCCTGATTGTCACACCAGTCCCCCGGGCGCAATTCTCAGACCAGGCAGGCCCAGTACCAGCATGGGTAATTCGATCGATTTAGTGCTATATTGCGGCGGTGCTCGCACCCAGGCCCGCCCGCACCGAGGACCCGACCCGCACCGAGGACCC
>JAFAWR010000155.1 GCA_019241635.1 Solirubrobacterales bacterium | reverse complement strand
CTACACGATCGCCGACATCGCGCTCTATGCCTACACCCACGTGGCCCCGGAGGGCGGGTTCGAGCTGGAGAGCTACCCGGCGATTCGCGGCTGGCTCGACCGGGTGGCGTCCCAGCCGGGGCACATCCAGATCACCGACTGACCGGCTCGGCCGCCTGAGCGTCCGCGTCGGCCACGATCGCGTCGTGGAAGTACGCCGCGAGCCCCTCCGCCTGGGACTCGTAGGTCCGGGCGAAGCGCTCGTCGGCCACATACATCTCGGCCAGGCCGCGGTGCATCTGCGGCGAGCAGGGATAGAACCAGCGCGAGATGTGCCGGCGGTGGCGCTCGGCCAGCGCGCGGGCCTCGGCCCCCTCGGCCGGCGCGCCGGCGCCCATCAGCGCCATCAACTCGGACACGATCGCCGCGGCCTCGCCGCGGATCTCGCCCCATTCCGCCTCGCCGTATGACGCGGCGCGCCGCGCCGACTCCCGGTAGGCATCGGTGTGCCCCCAGCGCTCGCGCGCCTCCTCCTCGTACTCGCTCGGGTCGAATCCATCGAACATCGTGGACACCTCCAGTCGGGCTCCGCTGCGGTGGGCGACGATTGCGGCATCGACGGCACCGGCCAGCACGCCCAACCGGTCGATCTCGAGCGCGATCAGCTCGCGCTGGCGCTCGAGGGCCACCAACCTGTCGTGGCCCGGGTCGTCGAGCAGCGAGGCGATCTCGGCCAACGAGAAGCCCAGCGCCCGCCATACGAGGATCTCGCGCAGGCGGGCCAGGTCGTCGTAGGAATACTGGCGATACCCGGCCTCGGACCGGCCGCTCGGTGAGAGCAGGCCCAGCTCGTCGTAATGGTGCAGCGTGCGCACCGTCACGCCCGCCAGCTCCGCGACCTCGCCAACCGTCTTCATGATGTCGGGGACGCTAGAGCCTGACGTGACGTGAGAGTCAAGCCCGCCGGCCGCGCATCAGGCGGCCCGGCAGCGGCACCGGCGAGAAGCGCTGGGCCACCAGGCTGGCAAACAACCAGGGGTCGGCCTTGTGGATGAGGCGGGCCAGCTCGTCCCGGTCAGCGGGTGAGAGGTTCCTCGGCCGCCCATGCCCCCGGCGGACGAGGGTGATCAGCTGGCGCCGCTCGCCCGGCTCGAGCCGGTGCCAATGCTCCCGCGCCAGCAACACGATCCTCCCGGCGAGCACGAGGCGGGCCAGCGGCACGGCTTTGGCGGCTTTGGCGAGCTTCCCGGCCATCAGAATCGAGTGTGGGACTACCCTGCGGCCATGACCCTAACCTTCGCCGAGCGACCCGCGCGCAACCAGCCGCGCGGCCTGCTCGTCCTGCACCACGGCCGGGGTAGTGATGAGCATGACCTGATCGGGCTGGCGCCGATGCTCGACCCCGAGGAGCACCTCCACGTGGTGGCGCCGCGTGCGCCGCTGAGCCTCCCCGGCTCTCCCGGCTACCACTGGTACCGCGTCCCGCGGGTCGGCTACCCGGACCCGGATAGCTTCCGTACCTCCACCCGCGAGCTGGCCGCGTTCCACGACGAGCTGTGGGAGCGAACCGGGGTCGGCCCGGAGCAGACCGTGCGCGGCGGCTTCTCGATGGGGACGGTGATGAGCTACGCCCTGGGCCTGGACGGCGACCGTCCGGCACCGGCCGGGATCCTGGCCCTGTCGGGGTTCGTGCCCACCGTGGAGGGCTGGCAGCCATCGCTTCAGGACCGCCAGGACACCCGAGTTCTCATCGCCCACGGGCGGGGGGACGGCGTGATCCCGGTGACTTTCGCCCGCCGGGCCCGCGAGCTCCTACAGCAGGCCGGCCTCGCCGTCGACTACCGCGAGTCAGACGCCGGCCACCACGTCGACCCGGGCGACATCCCGCGCGCGTTGGCTTGGCTCGAGACAACCCTCGCGAACGACTGAACGGGGCGGCCCGTCCGGGGCCGCCCCGCTCGTCACTTCACCCGGCTACCAGCGTGTCGGCTCGCCGGTGCTCGGGTCGAGGAACAGCGGCCGGTTCTCGTCGCGACGGAACGAGAACAGGTTGTCGAGCGTGCCCGCCGAGGCGTCGGCGGCACCGCCACCGATCCGCTCGCTGCCCAGCCAGTTGTCCTCGATGAACTGCACGACCGAGGACTGGTCGGTGAACGTGTTGTCCACGTAGTTGCGCTTCGCGAACGGCGAGACGACCAGCAGGGGCTGGCGCGGTCCGACGCCGCAGCGCGCCTCTTCGGGTGTGCCGGCATCCGTGGTCGGCACCTTGCTGGCGTTCGCGCCGCACTGGCCGGGGTTGGTCAGCGTGTCGAGCGCGGTCTGCGACTGACTGACGATGGGCCCGATCTGGTGGTCGTACCAACCGTCGGAGTCGTCGTAGAGGATGATCACCGCGGTGCTCCGCCAGCTCGGCAGGCGCTCCAGGTGGTTGATCGTGCTGACCAGGAACTTCTGCTCGTCGATCGGGTCGGAGTAGCCGGCGTGGCCGTCCTGGGCCCGGACCGCCTTCAGGTAGGACACGGCCGGGAGGTTGCCGTTATCGGCCGCCGCCCAGAAGTCCTTCAGGTCGTACTGGTGGTTGGCCTGATCCTGATGGCCGATCGCCGCGATCGAGGTCGGGGGCAGGTGCTTCGGGTTGGCCGTCGAGAGGTAGTACTCGAACGGCTCGTGGTGGGCGCTGTAGTCCGACACCGATTTGCCCAGGATGTTCGTGGTCGAGTGGGTGCACACCTTGGTCAGGTCATCGGAGCTCGGCTGCCCCGGCACGTAGTTCGGGCTGGCGAAGCCGCCCTCGAACCAGCCCCAGGTGATCCCGGCCTGGTCGAGCAGGTCGCCGACGTTCTTGCCGCCCATCCCGATCGTCTTGCCGGCCGAGCAGACGTCGTAGGCCGGGTCGGCGTCACTGAAGGTGGTGCCGGGACCTTGGGGCTGCGGGTGACCCGGGGTGGGGGTCGCCGTCGAGGCGTTTCCACACGACGGAACCGTGGCCGGGTAGACCGAGCCCGAGTCTCCGCCGCACGTCGCGCCGTACGTGTTGGTCCCGGTCACGTTGATCGCGCCGGGCGGCGAGGGGCCGAAGTTGGTCCCGTAGGAGTTGTCGCTCATCGCGAAGTGCTGGGCGTAGTTCCAAAGCCCGGTGACCGTGTTGCCGTCGTAGTAGTCCATGACGGCGTAGTTGGGGTCGGTGCCGCCGGCCGGAGCGGGGTTGCCCTCGTTCTTCAGGCACTGC
>JAFAWR010000032.1 GCA_019241635.1 Solirubrobacterales bacterium | reverse complement strand
GTGTCCAACGTCGTGCGCGGCGTCGAGGTGTCCGACGCCACGCGGGCGCGGGTACTGGGCGCGATCGAGCGCCTGGGCTACAAGCCGAACGCGATCGCGCGTCAGTTCGTCCAGCAGCGGACCACGATGCTGGGCGTGTTGGTCGGCGACCTGAGCAATCCGTACTACGCGCAAATGGCGCAGGTGGCCGAGCGCGCGGCGTTCCACTGCGGCTATACGGCGATGTTCTGCAACATCGAGGGCGCGGAGAACATCGCGGTGGCCGGGGTCGAGGCGCTGCTCGAGCACCGGGTGGCCGGCATCGTCTTCCTGGCCTTCATCTCCCGGACCCCGCAACTCGACAGCGCGCTCAAGCAGGCGGCGGTGCCGATCGTGTTCCTCGGCCTGAGCGAGGAGTGGGGCGACTCGGTCGGACCGCAGGACAAGGAGGGCGGGCGCCTGGCCACCGAGCATCTGCTCGAGCTCGGTCACCGCCGCATCGCCTACGTGCGCACGCCGCTGGTCGAGCCCAGCGGCGACCGCGCGCGCTACGCCGGCTACCGCGTGGCCATGCGCAAGGCCGGCGCCACCGCGACCGCGCCGCTGCAGTGGGACCCCGGCGCGGATACCGTCCGCGAAGGGACCGCGAACAGACCCCTCGCCACCACGCTGGCCGACCCCGACGGACCCACCGCGCTGTTCGTCTCCAACGACATCGGCGCGATCGCGATGATCGAGACCTGCGAGCGGCTCGGCCGCAAGGTGCCACAAGACGTCTCGATCGTCGGCTTCGACGACATCGCGCTGGCCGGCCTGCACCGCATCTCGCTGACCACGGTGGCGCAGTCCCTCGACTTCCAGGCCGAGCGGGCGGTCGACCTCCTGCTCGAGCGGATCGAGAACCCGGCCACGCCACCGCGGCACGAGAGCGTGCCGGTCGAGCTGCGGGTCAGGACGTCCACCGCCCCGCCGGCGCGCTGAATAGCACCGCGGCGCGCGGGTAGCCCAGTCGGATGCCCGAAGCCAACACCGCCGAGCTCGAGAAAGGGATCAGCCGCCCGCTGGTCCTGCTGCTGGCCACCACCGCGGGCGCCGCGGTGGCCAACCTGTACTACGCACAGCCCCTGCTGCACACGATCGCCCGCGCCTTCTCGGTCTCGAACCGCTCGGCCGGACTGCTGGTCACCGTGACGCAGGCCGGCTACGTGGTCGGGCTCGCGCTGCTGGTTCCCCTGGGTGACCTGCTCGAGCGCCGCCGGTTGATCGCGGCGTCTCTGATCGTCGCGGCCGGAGCGCTCGGGCTCGCCGCGGTCGCGCCGACCTTTGCGCTGTTCGCGCTGGCCGTGGCGATCCTCGGGGTGAGCGCGGTGGTCGCGCAGATCATCGTGGCCATGTCCTCCTCGCTGGCCACCGGAAACGAGCGGGGCAGGGTGGTCGGGACCGTGATGAGCGGGCTGCTCATCGGGATCCTGGTCGCCCGGACGATCAGCGGGGTCGCCGCCGAGCTGCTCGGCTGGCGCGCGGTGTTCGTGATCGGCGCCGCGGCGATGCTCATGCTGGCCGCGGTCCTGCGCTGCGCGCTGCCGCGAGTCCCGCCCACCGAGCGGCTGCGCTACCCCCAGCTCCTTCGCTCGGTGCTCGAGCTCGTCCGCGGCGAGCCGTTGCTCAGACAGCGGATGCTGATCGGCGCCACCGCGTTCGGCTGCTTCAGCGTGCTGTGGACCTCGGTGGCGTTCCTGCTCGCGGGCCCCCCGTACCACTACGGCAACGCGGCCATCGGGCTGTTCGGTCTGGCCGGTCTGGCCGGGGCGCTCATCGCGCCGGTGGCCGGGCGGCTGTCGGACCGCGGGCACGGGCGTCTGGCGATGACCGGCTCGATCTTCGTGCTGCTGGCGAGCTGGGGCGTGCTCGCGTTCGGCAACAGCTCGGTGGTGGCGCTGATCGTCGGGATCGTGCTGCTCGACCTGGGCGCCCAGGCCATGCACATCTCCAACCAGTCGGCGATCTACACGCTGCATGGCCAGGCGCGCAGCCGGCTCACCACGGCCTACATGGTCTCGTACTTCCTCGGCGGCGTGGTCCTGTCGGCCGCGACCTCGGCTCTGTACGCCACCGGAGGATGGCCAGCGGTGTGCGGGCTCGGGGCGGGCACGGCGGCGATCGGCCTGATCGCCTGGCTGATCTCAGAGCAGGTCATGACCGGGCGCCTGCCGCTGAGCGCCGAGCGCAGTTCGTAGCATCAACCCGATGCAGCCGAAGCTCGTCGCCTCCGACCTGGACGGAACGCTGGTCAGATCCGACGGAACCATCGACGACCGCACCCGCCGGGCGATCGCCGCCGCCGAGGCGGCCGGCGCCACCGTGGTCTTCTGCACGGCGCGCCCGCATCGCGGGCTGAAGCCGCTCGCCGAGGCCACCGGGCACCGCGGCGTGGTCATCTGCAACAACGGCGCCATGCTGTGGGACCTGCACACCGAGTCGGTGCTTGAGGCCTCGCATCTGCAGCCGGCGATCGCCCGCGAGCTCGTCGCGCGGCTCGAGGCCGAGGTGCCCGGCGGCGCCTGGGCGGTCGAGCGTACCGGCGGGTTCGGCCACGAACCCCATTACGTGACGCACTGGCCGATCCCCGAGGGCTCGACGGTCGACGCGGTGCACGCGCTGATCGCCGAGCCGGCGGTGAAGCTGATGCTCCGCCACGGCGATCTGAGCGCGGACGCCCTGCTCGAGCGCGCCCGCGCCGCCTGCGGCCACCTGGCCGAGCTCAGCCACTCGAGCACCTCCGACGCCCTGCTGGAGATCGCCGCCGCCGGCGTGAGCAAAGCCACGGCGCTCGCGCGCCTATGCGAGGAGCGAGACATCGACCGGCGCGAGGTCGTCGCGTTCGGCGATATGCCGAACGACGTGCCGATGCTGGCCTGGGCCGGTCACGCGGTCGCCGTGGCCAACGCTCACCCCGACGCCATCGCGGTCGCCAACGAAGTCACGGCGTCAAACGACGAGTCGGGCGTGGCGCTCGTGCTCGAGCGGCTGTTCGGCCTCAGCTGATCGTCCGGTTGACAATCGGCACGTATCGCCGGCACGGCTCGCCGCGCAGCCCTGGGCACGGCGGTAGTCCGGTCGCTACGGCCACGCCCGGCACGACCGGCAACACCAGCCTCGAGGGCATCGCCTCGGAGTGGGCCACCAGCACGGTGGCGGAGCCACGGGGCACGAGATCGGCGAACGCCCAGGTCGGCTGGTCGCCGCCCGGCGCCGAGATCGTTATCCGGATGCGCGAACCGGCGCGGTACACGTGTCCCTCGTAGTAGAGAGGCACGACGACCGAAACGAAGCGCCCGCGGGGAAGCCGGGACACATCGCGCCGCCGCAGGCTCAGCGCCGGCTGAAGGAGCGTGCTGCCCGGCGCCATTCGACGCTCGCTGGCCCGCAACCAACCACTCTGCACGAACGTCTCGAGCCCGTCGGGGCGCACCTCGGACACCGTCACCTGGAGGTCGACATCGGGCACCGTGGCCGAGATCCAGGCCTGCAGCGACCCCGCCCCGATCACGGTCAGGTTCGAGGCGAGCGGCGCGCTCAGGTACGACAGGGCGGTGCCGGACGGGTTCACCGCCCACCGATAAGCGGGCGAGGAGCCCCACAGCCCGCCCGGACCGGTGTTGCCGCTGAAGTCCGTGCGCGGCCGGGCACGCGGCTTCCAGGTGAACTCGTCGGTCCCGGGCACGCGCGTGGCGCCGGGCCCCAGCGCGCCACCGAAGCTCAGATACCAGGACTCCGCCTGCGTCCCGGGCACCGGGAACCGCGCGAACGATTGCTCGAACGCGGCGCCCGGAACCCCGGGGCCGCCGCCGCCGGCGCCGTTGTCGAACAGCACCCGCACCGACGGCAACTGCTTGAACGCCGCCAACGACGCCGCGTAGGAGGGCTCGGCCTCGATCGGGTCATCGGACGGGAAGCTCACCCCGCTCACCCCCATGACCACCTGGTAGAGCGCAGGTCCGAGCGCGCGCACCGCAGGCGACAGAGAGGGTCGGCGGTGAGCCACGAACAGCGACAGGAAGTCGTACCAGCGCAGTGCGGTGGCCGGATCGAGCGAGTCAACATGCACCCCGTTGGTGAACGTGAACCACTTCAGGCGGGTCCCGGTGAAGTGCTCGGCCAGGTCGGCGCAGTGCCCCCCGGTCTGCTCGTCGGTCCACTGGCAGGCCAGGTACACCGGCGCGTGGATCTTGTGGACGAACGTGGTCGGGTTCAGCGGATTCGCCACCGACGGCACGTAGTAGCGGTTGGCGAACACGGTGGACACCTCGTTCACCGCCTCGGGGTGAAGCGCCTGATTCTCGGCGCACACACGATCCCCGGAGCGGATCCGCTGGAGCGCCCATGCCTCGCCACGCCCCGGCGCGGCCGCCTCGGCGTCGTGATCGCGCGCCCGGGCATAGGGCAGCGCGAAGCCGGTGTTGAGGATCCCGCCCGGGTAGAGCGTGGTGGCGGTGTTGTCGATCACCGACAGCGGCGTGATCGCGGCCAGGTGCGGCGGGTCGGTGGCGGCCACGAACAGCTGGCTGATCCCGCCGTAGGAGATGCCGATCATCCCCACCCGGTGCCCGAGCACCCACGGCTGGCGCGCCACGGTCTCGATCACGTCGTAGCCGTCGAGGTTCTGGAGCGTTTCGAAGAAGCTGAACGCGCCGCCTGAGCAGCCGGTGCCGCGCATGTTCACGTCGACCACCGCGAACCCGAGCACGTTGGCGATCGGGGCGATGCCGCTCTGGGGCCCGGCCGGGTCGGCGTAGCCGTAGCCCGAGTACTCGACGACGGTCGGATAGGGCCCCGGGCCCGACGGCAGGCGGACGTCGATGGCCAGCTTGATCCCGTCGCGGACCGTGAGGTAGCCGTAGCCCGA
>JAFAWR010000082.1 GCA_019241635.1 Solirubrobacterales bacterium | reverse complement strand
TTCCTACGGGAGCTCGAGCAGCTGGAGGCCACCGCCAGCGTCCATCAGGGCAACGTGGCCTCGGCCGAGGACTGCAACCGCACCGTGAACGAGGTGCTGGAGCAGTACGGGCGGCTCGACATCCTGGTCAATAACGCCGGTATCACGGTCGACAAGCCGGTCCTGAAGATGGCCGACGACGACTGGTACAAGGTGCTCGCGGTCAACCTATCCGGCGCCTTCTTCATGTCGAAGGTAGCGCTTGAGCACATGCTCGAGCGCGGCACCGGGCGGATCGTGAACATCTCCTCGATCGTCGGGCAGATGGGCAACATCGGTCAGACCAACTATGCGGCCTCGAAGTCGGGCATGTTCGGCCTGACCAGGTCGCTGGCACGGGAGGCGGCGGCCAACCTGCAGAAGTCCGGCAAGGCCGACGAGCATGGCATCGGGCTGACCGTCAATGCGGTCGCGCCCGGTTTCATCGAGACGGAGATGCTCGACACGGTTCCCGAGAAAGTGCTCGACAAGATCCGCTCGCAGATCCCCCTTGGCCGTCTGGGCCGACCGGACGAGGTGGCGCGGGTGGTGCACTTTCTGAGCGCGGACGCGTCGGCCTACATCACCGGCCAGGTCTGGGCGGTGAACGGCGGACAGGACATGTGAGGCAGTCGGACCGGCGCGGGCCACCCGGCCCAGCGCCGGTCCGCGACCACTGCCTACTTCCCGTTGCGGATCACCGCGGCTTGACCTTGGCCGCCGCCGACGCACAATGCCGCAACCCCGCGCTGGATGTCCGAGCGCTTCATCTCGTGCAGCAGCGTGACCAGGATCCGGCCGCCACTGGCGCCGATCGGATGCCCGAGGGCGATCGCGCCGCCGTGGCGGTTGATCCGCTTGGGCTCCAGCTTCAGCTCCTTGATCACGGCCAGCGACTGGGCTGCGAACGCCTCGTTCAGCTCGATCAGGTCGATGTCCTTTAGCTTCAGGCCGGCCTTATCGAGCGCCTTGCGAACCGCGGGAACGGGACCGATCCCCATGATCTTCGGCTCCACGCCGACCGACGCATAGCTCTCGACGGTGCCAAACGGCTCGAGCCCGCGCTTCTTGGCGGCACTGGCCGACATCACGAGAATCGCCGCGGCGCCGTCGTTGACGCCCGAGGCGTTGCCAGCCGTGACCGTGCCGTCGTCCTTGCGAAATGCGGCGCGCAGCTTAGCCAGCGTCTCGGCCGTGACGCCAGGACGGGGATGCTCGTCCGTTTCCACGACCATCGTGCCCTTCTTGGCCGGGACCTCGATCGGCACGATCTCGTCCTTGAACACACCGTCGTGAATCGCTCGCTCCGCTTTCTGTTGGCTGGCGGCGGCGAACTCATCCTGCTCCTCGCGCGTGATCCCATACTGGTCGGCGAGGTTCTCGGCGGTGACCCCCATGTGGATGTCGTTGAAGGCATCGATCAAGCCGTCGGTGAGCATCGAGTCGATCAGCTCCGCGTTGCCCATCCGCGCCCCGAAGCGGGCCTTTGGCATCAGGTACGGCGCCCTGGTCATGTTCTCCATGCCGCCGGCGACGACGATCTCGGCGTCACCAGCACGAATCATCTGCGACGCGATCGCGACCGATTTCAGCCCCGATCCGCACAGCATGTTGATCGTGGTGGCCGGCACCTCCTTCGGAATGTCCGCTCCGAGCGCGGCCTGGCGGGCGGGGTTCTGGCCGAGGCCCGCCTGCAGCACGCAGCCGAGCAAGACCTCGTCCACTTCCTCGCCTGATACCTCGGTCCGCTCCAGCAGCGCCCGGATTGCATGCGTTCCGAGCTCGCTCGCTGACACGTCTTTGAACTGTCCCCCGAATGTCCCGACCGGCGTCCTCAGTGCGCCGACGATGACAGCGTCTTCCATTCCGACCTCCCTCGCTGGTCAAACCCTTTCACGTTCAGTATCCGACTACCCTCGATTTTCGCAGTTAAGCCGCCAACTTTGAATCGTTGGGAGTAAGTGGGACTGGACGCGGATCGCCCCGCGAGCGGGCGTTCAGCGACTGGAGCTGCTGCGGCCGCCTGACCGGGCGCGGCTCGCGCCTCTCCGGGCTCCGCCGCCGGAGCGAGTGGCGCCGCTGCCGGAGCGAGTGGCGCCGCTGGAGGAGCGAGTGCCGCCGCTGGAGGAGCGAGTGCTGCCGCTGGAGGAGCGAGTGCTGCCGCTGGAGCGAGCTGAGCGGCTCGTGCGGCGCCGTCGGGTCGCCCGCTGCTCGCGCGGAATCTCTGTCCGGACGATCTCCTTGACCAAGCGCGTCAGTTCGGCGTCCAGAAACTTCGCCATGCGCTCCTCGTCGCGCCGGATGCCCTTCGCGAGCTGTGCCGTCTCCCGGTCGCCCACTTCGGTGGCGAGGGTCTCGATGCGGCTGTAGATCGCCATCTCCACGTGCTCCTCGCGCAGCTCCTCTTGAGCGTTGCGCAAGTGGGTCTCCGCCTGCGGGGTGACCATCGCGCGCGCCGTTCCGAGCTGTCCCTTCATCGCCGCGACGGCTTTGCCGGTCGTCTCCCCGACCACTTCGGGGAGACCGGGGAGGTTGGGTCCGACCGTCGCGGTCCCACCGAGCTTCTTGATTCGCGAGGCCACGCGACGCTTGTGATCACGCGTTTCCTTCAGGTGCTGCTGGAGGCGCTTCTTGTAGGACCGTTTCTGGGTGAGCGCGATGTGTGCCGTTAGGTCGGCCTCGAGCTCGGCCTCCTTCACGTGCGCCTCGCCCAGCCATTGCGCCAGCTTGGCGTCTCGCTCGTTCACAGTGCCATCGTTAGCCATCGGAGGTACCTCTTCTCAGTTGGTAGATCCTCTGTCGCTGACCCGTCTAAGCTCGCGCTCGACGGCCGACAGCACGGTCTGACGGCGGCGCTTGCCGCCCTCGTACAGCTCTACGGCGGCCAGCTCGGCGGACGAGGCACCCTCCAAGCGGCCGATCACGTCCGGTGCGTCCAGGTCGTCGTAACCCTCCCACGGCTCGGCGACCGTCACCTGGGCGCCGGCTCCGTGCTCGGCGCCCGACTCGGCGTCCTCGCGCACCAGGGTCGCCTCCTCGGAGACGTGCTCCGCAGGCCGAGCCGGGACTTCGGGGGGTTGGACGGTTTGGGGCTCCGCAGGCGGGGCCTCCGGCGGTGGGGACGGGGCCGCTCGCCTGCGTGCCGGCGTCCGGCCTTCGCGTCCCGGCGGCCGCCGTTCGCGTGCCGGCGGCCGTCGCCCGGCGGGTTGCCGCTCGCGTGAGCGCTGTTCGCGGCCGGCCGGTCGCCGTGGCGCTGTCGGCGTTTGCTGCGGCGGGGCGGGCGCGGTCCCGCCCACCCCGACGACCCGCGCCGCCGCGCCAACGGCACGCCCGGAGACATGGCCGGCTTCACGCAACGCGATCTGCGCCGTGCGCGCCGTGATGCGCAGCGGCGCGGTGATCAGCTTGGTCATCATCGCGTCCTTATTACCCGCGGGGACGCAAATCACGCACGCGCGGCCAAGCCCACGCCTGCACGCGCGGCGAAGCCCAGGCGCTGCGACCGCCCGACGCTCAGTGCAGCAGCGAGAGCGAGTTCGAGCCGGCGCCGCTGCCGGCGTCGTCGACGAAGTACAACCCGTGGCCTTGGGGCGCTACCGCCAGACCGAACAGGTCACCCGCTCCATTGGGGATCAGCGTCTTGGAACTGCGATGCCCGCTGGGAGTCGTCTCGACGATGCTGCCGTCACCACCGTTGGCGGTTATCAC
>JAFAWR010000053.1 GCA_019241635.1 Solirubrobacterales bacterium | reverse complement strand
CGACCCGGTCGATCTCGCTCCACATGTACATGGGGAAGCCGGACGGCGGGGCCTAGCTTGCGGCGACATGAGCACAAACACGATCACTCCTTCCCCTGCGGACACTCCGCGTGCCGCCGGTCGCGGCCGCTGGATCGACGACTGGGACCCCGAGGACCCCGGGTTCTGGGAGACCACCGGCAAGCGGATCGCCCGGCGCAACCTCGTCCTCTCAATCCTCGCCGAGCACCTCGGCTTCAGCGTCTGGGTCCTGTGGACCGTCGTCGTCATCAACCTCGGCAACGTCGGGATCAGGCTCTCACTCGGCGACCAGTTCCTCCTGACCGCACTGCCGAACCTGATCGGCTCGCTGCTTCGGATTCCCTACACGTTCGCGGTGCCGCGCTTCGGCGGCCGCGCCTGGACCACATTCAGCGCATCGCTGCTGCTCCTTCCGTGCGCCCTGCTCGCCGTCGTCGTGCCGAGCGGATGGCTGGCCGCCGCCGGCCACTCGACACAGCTATGGGTGCTGCTCGCCTGCGCCGCGACCGCCGGCGTCGGCGGCGGCAACTTCTCCTCCTCGATGGCGAACATCTCGTTCTTCTATCCCGAAGCCCGCAAGGGACTGGCGCTCGGGCTGAACGCCGCCGGCGGAAACCTGGGCGTGGCCGTGTGCCAGCTCGTCGTGCCGCTGGTGATCATCGTCGGCGTCCCCGCCGCCGCCGTGAAGCTGCCGAGCCATCACGTCCACCTTGCCTACGCCGGCCTCGTGTGGATGCCGTTCGTCGTCGCGATCGCCCTGTGCGCGTGGCTGCGAATGGACAGCCTGACTCAGGCCAAGGCGGACACCGAGCCGTACCTGACCGCACTGCGCAATCGGCAGACGTGGGTGGTCTCGTTGCTGTACGTCGGAACGTTCGGGTCGTTCATCGGCTACTCCTTCGCCCTGCCAATCCTGATCAAGAACACGTTTCCCTCGTTCCTCGCCCACCACGGCTTCATCGCGACCTACCTGGCCGGGCTCAGCTTCGTGGGCGCCCTCGCCGGGTCACTCGCCCGGCCGCTCGGAGGCTGGCTGGCCGACCGGCTCGGCGGCGCTCGCGTCACGCTGTGGTGCTTCGGCGGCCTTGCCCTCGCCACTGCGGCGGCGATCGACGGCGTCGAGATCCACAGCTTCGCCCTGTTCTTCGCTTCGTTCATCGTCGTGTTCCTCTGCTCGGGCGCCGGCAACGGCTCGACCTACCGGATGATCCCGTCGATCTACGCCGCGCTCGGGCGGCGCGCGCCGGGGCGCGGGCTCGACTTCAAGCGCCAGGCGGCGGGTGCGATCGGTATCGCTGGCGCGGTCGGCGCCCTCGGCGGCTTCTTCATCCAGGTTGCCCTGCGCCAAGCCAGCCTCCCGGTCGTCACGGCGATGGCCGACGCGACCAAGCACATCCGGGTCAAGAGCGAGCTCGCTCCGGCGCTGGCGAAGATCGCCGCCTCACACACGACCTGGTCGGTCCCCGCCCTGTGGGCGTTCTTCGCGGGCTACACCTGCTCGCGGGCGTCACCTGGTTCTGCTACCTACGCGGCTCGGTGCTGACCCGGCGCTTTCCGAGCCTCGCCGCTGAGGTCATCTGACCTCGCCCGAGGCCAGGGGGGGAACCTCCGGGGTCCGCCCGGCGCCTGGCCCCGGCGTCCATTTGTCGTCCAGGCGGTCGTGGGTACGAGTCCCATCGCTCACCCTTCAAGGAAAGTTGCGGCAACGCCGCAGATATGGGTGCCGGGCCTAAAGCAGCGAGCGGCTCGGTCGATCAGGACATATATCTGACACCGGGTCGAGTGCGTCACTGCTGAGTCCAACCTCGACTCCGAGCATCCACCAGCCTGCGGCGCTCGCCGTGAAAGAGGTACCTCGATGAATATTAGGCGCGGTCTGGTTGGCCGCTTCAACAACCTGACTATCGCGAAGAAGCTGACGCTGTGCTTCGGCGTGCTCGTGGTGGGACTCGTGGTCGCGATCGTCGTCGGCTCGAACGGCATGAGCTCGATGGACGCGGTCCACAACGACGTCGTCAACGTCGGCGAGGCCAAGGCTCTCGCCGCGGAGGACGCGCGCGGGGCGGCATCGGACATGCACTTCTCCGAGACCCTGTACGTGCTCGACGGCGGCGCCAAGCATGCCGACTACCTCTCCGATCGCCAGACCTTCCAGACGGCGCTGGGCAAACTGATCGGGCTCTCCACCGACGCCAGCGACAAGCCGCTGGTCGCCGCGATCCAGTCCGCAGTCGGCCAGTTCGACCGCAGCGACGCCTCGCTGTGGTCCCTCGTGCGCGCCGGCCACTCGGCCTCCGCCATCAAGCTCGCCGAGGGCGCGCAGAACGATGCCGCCGACGCGCTGGTGACCGCGCTCAAGGCCTACCAGGCGAGCGCCGCCAACGACGTGGCCGCACAGACGGCTTCGTTCAAGGCGACCGCAGCGTCCTCGTCGACCACGATGATCGTCGCCGGCATCATTGCCGCGCTGATCGGCATGATCGCGGCCTTCTTCCTCACTCGCTCGATCGCCAACCGCCTGAAGGCCATGCTCGCGGCGGCGGATGGAATCGCGGAAGGCGACGTCGACCAGCACATCGACGCCACCTCCAAGGACGAGATCGGCGCAACCGCGGCCGCGTTCGAGCGCATGGTCGAGTACCTGAGGGCGATGGTCGACGCCGCTGGCCGGATCGCCGACGGCGACCTCAGCACGATCGTCGAGCCGCGCTCGGAGCACGACGCGCTTGGCAATTCGTTCGCGACGATGATCGCGAAGCTTCGTGAGCTGATGGGCGAGCTCTCGCACGCTGCAGGAAGCGTTGGCACGGCGTCTCAGCAGATGTCTCAGACCTCTGAGGAGGCGGGCCGCGCGACCGGCGAGATCGCGGTGGCCATCGGCGACGTCGCCCAGGGAGCCGAGCGCCAGGTGAACCTGGTCGAGAGCGCCCGGATGGCGGCCGAGCAGGTGGCCTCGGCGGTCGCGCAGAGCGCCGAACAGGCCGAGCAGACCGCCGCGGTGGCCAGCCGCGCCCGGGAAACCGCGCAGCGGGGCGTCAGCGCCGCCGAGCAGGCCACCGACGCAATGGGCTCGGTCCGCGACTCCAGCGAGGGCGTGACCGCCGCGATCCACGAGCTGGCATCGAAGTCCGAGCAGATCGGCGCGATCGTCGCCACGATCACCGGCATCGCCGAGCAGACCAACCTGCTCGCCCTGAACGCCGCGATCGAGGCCGCCCGGGCCGGCGAGCAGGGCCGCGGCTTCGCGGTCGTCGCCGAGGAGGTTCGGAAGCTCGCCGAGGAGTCCCAGCACGCCGCGCATGAGATCTCCGAGCTGATCGGGGCGATTCAGAACGAGACCACCAAGGCCGTTCGCGTGGTCGAGGAAGGCGCTCGCAAGACTGCCGACGGCGCCACCGTGGTCGAGCAGACCCGCGAAGCCTTCCTCACCATCGGCCAGGCAGTCGATGACATGGCCGCCCGCGTCGAGCAGATTGCCGCTGTCGCCGAGCAGGTCACTGCCTCCGCCACCACCATGCAGCAGAACATCAACGAGGTGGCCTCGGTCGCCGAGCAGTCCTCGGCAACCACCGAGGAAGTGTCCGCGTCGACGGAGCAAACCAGTGCCTCGACCCAGGAGATCGCCGCCTCGGCCCAAGAGCTCGCCGCAAACGCGGAAGGGCTCAACCGGCTCGTCGCGCAGTTCAAGCTGTCGGCCTGAACCGGCGGCCACCCCACCGGGTGGCCGCTGAGCGCTGCACCCGCTGGCGTGGCGGACCCTTGCGGGCCCGCCACGCCGGTTGGGTACTGAATCGGCGCTCTAGTGGATGGTGAAGGTCGGACCCGTGCCGTTCGGGTCCAGCACGACCTGGTAGTCGCCGGGCTGCACCTGACGCGGCCCGTCTCCGTTGATGTCCGCCGGGGTCACCGCGAGTTGCGAGACCCGGAACCCGACCGAGACCTGCTGCGAGGCGCCTCCCGCCAGGTCCACGCGTGCCCAGCCGACGAGGTTCCCATTCGTCGGCGTTAGCACCTCGCCGGTGTTCACCGGACGCTTGACGTAGACCGGAACGACGTCCACTCCCTCGCGAGTGCCGGTGTTCTTCACCGTGAACGATGCGATCACGACACCGGCCGCCGGGCCGGCGATGGACAGGCCACTGGTGGAGAACGTCGTGTACGACAGGCCGAAGGCGAACGGGAAGAGCGGGTTGTAGCCCGATCCGTTACCGGAGTTGGTGCCCGGGAACTGGTCGAAGAACTTCGGCTCGTCGCCGAGCGGAGACGCTCCGGATGAGTTGAAGCCGGACAGGTCGAGCCCCGGAGGCGTGGCGTCACTCGGCCAGGTCACCGGAAGCTTGCCGCTCGGGTCGTACTTGCCGAACAGCACGTCGGCCGCCCCGTTACCTGTTTGCGTGCTGCCCTCCCATGCCATCAGGATTGCGCTGGCCGACTCGGCGTCGGGACCGAGACCGATCGGGCGGCCGGCCACGACAACCACGATGACCGGCTTGCCGGTGCCCTTGAGCGCCGCGATCAGCGCCTTCTGGCTGGCGTCCAGCTGCGGCGCCGGGTCATCGCCCAGCCCCTCGGCGTAGGGCCTGGTCTCGCCAACCACCGCAACGTAGTCGTTCGTGCTGCCGGCTGCGGCCAGCGCACTGGCCTGGTCGGGAGCCAGCGTGGCATTCGGGTCGGCGGTTTGGATGCCCTTCCACACCGTCACCGTCTGTGTCGGTATCTGGTCGGGTGGTCCGCCGCAGCATGCCTGCTTGTTGTCGTCGTACACGCCCTGCCAGCTGACGCTCCAGCCGCCAAGCGTGTCGGGGATCGAGTCCGCGTTCGGGCCGACGACCGTGACGTGGCTGGTCGCGGAGAGCGGCAGCGTGCGGTTCTGGTTCTGGAGCAGGGTCATCGACTCGTCGGCCGCCTGGCGGTCAAGGGCCACGTTGCCGCTGATCGCGGCATTGGCCATGGTCGGGTCGACATAGGGATGGTCGAACAGGCCGAGCTTGTACTTCAGCGTCAGGACCCTGGTGACCGCTTGGTTGATCCTCCACATCGGGACCAGCCCGTCGTGAACGGCCGCGATCAGCGCAGCGTCGTAATTCGTGGTCGAAATCGCGTTCATCGCCACGTCCACGCCGGCGTTGACTGCTTCGGCCACCGCGGTCTCGAGATCAGAGGCGATGTGGTACGTCGTCTGCAGCGCAAAGACGTCGTTGTAGTCGCTGATCACCACGCCGGTGAAGCCCAGCCGCTGGCGCAGCTCGGTCGTGAGCAGGAAGTGCGAAGCCGTGGCGGGGATGCCGTTGATCGACCCGGAGTCGACCATGACCGTATCCGCGCCGGCGTTGATCCCGCCCGCGTACGACGGCAAGAAGAGATCCTGCAGATAGCGGATCGGAATCTGCGCTTCGACGCGATCGTGGCCATTGATCGACTCCGAGTAGGCGGCGAAGTGCTTGACCGTCGATGACACCCGGAGGCCCGGGTCGCTCGGGCACGTCCCGCTCTGCATTCCGCGGATGTTCGCCCCGCCCATCGCACCCGACAGCGCGGGCTCCTCACCCCACGTCTCGTAGGTCCTACCCCAGCGGTTGTCCCGGGCCACATCCTGAACGGGAGCGAACACCCAATTCGTGCCGACGCTGCAGACCTGATCGCGGGTCGCCTGGCCGGCCTGCTGCGCGAGCTGAGTGTCCCAGGTCGCTCCCATTCCGATCGATTGGGGGAACAACGTCGCGGCGGTTGGATGACCGAAGCCGTGGACCGCGTCGACGCCGTAGATGATCGGGATGTGCAAGCGCGAGTGGTCGATCGCGTATTGCTGGATCGTGTTGTACAGATTCGCCCAGTCAGTCCCCGTGTTACCGGGCGGATTGTCGGTGCCACCGGAAAGGACCGAACCGGTGGCATCGGTGGTGAGCACGGTTTGCAGGCAATTCGGCTGTGGCTGCGAGGTGTTGTCACCGTTGCAGACACCATTCGTTGGATTGGTCTTGTCGCGCAGCAATCCGACCACCGCCTGGTCCATCTGGCCGACCTTCTCCCTCAGCGTCATCCGGGCCAGCAGGTCGTGAACGCGCGCTGAAACTGACGCGCTCGGGTCCATGTAGATCAGCCTGGGAGCTGCCGCTCCGCTTGTGACCCCGATTACGGCAACCGCGGCCGCCACTGCTGCGGCGGTGCCGAGCAGTGCGTAGATACGTCGCACGGGCTTTCCTCCCTCGTGTCGATAATCGAGCTATCTGTGGGTGACGGAACCACCCGTCGCCGGGGGCGCCCGTTGCCGCGGTTCGCGGGGGAGTACGGAAGGTGTCATTACGCACGCGGGCGCAGCCAGGCGCGTTGAGCGGTGGCACGCTCGGAGCTGTGCGGAGAGGCCGGCTGGCCCTCCGCGGCGGACGATGGGTGAGGATTATCTCTCCGCGCCTGCTTCTGTCAAGTGCAAATCAAAAGGCGGTGTTCAATCCTGCGAAAACCGCCATTTCGACCTGCACATGGTCAAATAACCTTCGCCTGCCGCGAAAACTCGGCCCACGGTGCTGATCAGGCGAAACGGAGTTTCGGCCAGAACGTGGCCAAAAGGCGATTCTCGGAAGCACCCACGCGTAACGTTGCACGCCGAGGTCGAGTCATCGTCACGCCGGCACCACGGACGACCGCCGGTCCGGTAGAGCGAATCGCCGGCGCGACAACGAGAAATATCGGCGCGAGCGTGACACTGGAGCGCGCATAGGTTGAAGTCACTCGAAAGAGGACAAAGCTGCGCGGCAGACCACAAGCTCCTGACGTCTGCGCTTCGCTACGTCAATCGCTCGCGCCGAGCCGCAACCTATGACATGACAGAGAGGATGACAACCGCGACACTGACGTTGCGCTCGCAATTAGCGACGAATCTGGGACCCCGGCCAAGTCGGACAACGTATGTATGTCGTGTCCGTCGCTTCGCTCGAGCCTCACCTGCCCGTGGCCCAGCCTCACCCGCCCGGGCCCCAGGAGGCGGCGGATCCGCTCGAGCGCGCGCTGGCCGACCTGCACGACGATCTCGGCGAGCTCTTGTTCCTGTGCGATGCGGCCGCGACCCGTCTGTCGCGACTCGAGGTCGAGCTCGCTGACGCGTGTCCGGTTCGGGCCACGCGCGATTTGCTCGGCCGGGCGGCGACGTCCGCGCGGCGTCGCTACCGCGCTCTCAAGGGGCAGATTCACACGGTGCGCGGTCAGGCGCGGTACGCGCCGCGATCGGCGGCGCTGCTCGGGCGCATCGCCGGGGAGCGCGTCTCGCTCGCCGATCGACTTCGCGCGGAGCAGGCGTTGGTGGCGAGTATCGTCGCGGCGCCGGACTGGCAATCGCCGTCGTTCCTGCACTCGCTCGCGCCCGCCGCCGGACGTCAGACCGGCCGGATCCAGGCGCACTGGAACGACTACAAGCGCGATCGCCACAGCGACGCGGAGACATACGAGCGTCAGTACGTGGAGGAGATGGTCGACGGCTCGGTTGAGGTGCGCGCGCTGCTCACCGGCTGCGGGATGGCCGCGTTCACGACGATTCTGGCGTGGCTGCTGGGTGAAGGGAAGCTCTCCGGCCAGGTGCTGGCCGGGCGCGGCATCTACCACGAGAGCCGCCTGCTCCTCGAACGGATGCTGCCGGGGCGGATCCGCTTCGTCGACGAAGCCGATACGCCCCGGCTGCTGCGGGCGATCGACGACGCCCATCCGAGCGCGCTGTTCCTCGACTCGCTCTCGAACTCGAGTTGGATGCCCATGCCCGACCTCGGCGCGGTGATCGGCGCGCTCGGCGGCACCGGCACGTATCTGATCCTCGACAACACATGCCTTTCGGTCGGCGGCCAACCGTTCGCGCTGGCCGACGAGTCCGTACGGCTCGTCGTCTCCGAGAGCCTGCTCAAGTACGCGCAGTTCGGCCTGGACCGAGCCAACGCCGGCGTCATCGTCGCGCGCTCCGATGATGCCCGGTCGCTTGACGACTACCGCGAGCACCTCGGCGCGAACATCCCGGACGTGGCGGTTCATTCTCTGGCGCCTCCTGACCGCGGCATGCTCGAGCGCCGGCTTGAGCGACTGCAGCGAAACGCGAGCCATCTCGCCGAGCGCCTCGCCCGGAGTGCGCCCCCCGATATGGCGATCGCCTATCCGGGAATCGGCGCGCATCACCTGGCGGGTGCCGGGGGCGGGCCGCGATTCCGCGGTGGGTGCATCTCGGTGGCGCCGCGGGGCCGCACGCCGCATCCCGAGTATCAGCGCCGGATCGTCACGAACGCCCTGTCCGAGGCCGCGCGGCGAGGGGTCAGGCTGTATGCCGGCTCGAGCTTCGGGTTCGACACCACGCGGATCTACCTGGCCGCCGCGCGGGCCGAGCACGGCAGTCCGTTCGTGCGGATTGCCGCCGGAACCGAGCACTGGCTGGAGCTGGACGCACTGAGCGACGTGCTGGCGGCGGCGATCGGCGTCTCCGCGGGGCCGGGCTCCATGTAGCCGCAGCGGTCCGGTAGTTCACCCTCGTGCCGGTGCGACCGAGACGAGCTCGATAGCGAACTTCTGCAGGCGGTAACCGAATGGTCACAGCCGCCGCTCCGCCCACGGCTAGGGTGCCGCCCGCGGCGCCGGGGCGACGCTCTGCCGATCAAGCAAGGAGGACTCTTCATGTTGACTAAACCGCGTCGCGCGCGGAGCGCGACCAGACGGGCACATCGACGGCTGGCGGGGGTGGGTTGCGCGCTGGTCGTCTGCGCCTGGGCCTCGGCCGCCCAGGCCGATGCTTGGCATCACGGCCACCGCGGCGCCGAGCTCAGGCCGGGCGACCTGCTGGTCAGTACGAGCGACTACGTCCCGGCTGACGTCACCGCCGGGGTCACTCAGCTGCCGCCGGGCTGTGCCACGGCCCCAACCGGCAGCTGCGCTACCGCGGTGGTCAGCGGCGACGACTTCCCAGCGGTATTCAACAACGACAGCGTCGATTCGTTCTTCGGCGTTGACACCCCGGTTTACCTCGATGAGCTGACGCCGTGGGGCGAGCACGTCGGCACGATTCGGGTCCCCACTAACGAGTTCGTGACCAGTTTCTCCTCCAAGTCGGAGCTGGCGCTGAACCTCAGCCCCGAGGGTCGCTACGTGTCGTTCATGGGCTATGACGCCCAGCCCGGAGTCGTCGACTCCTCCAATGCGAACACGCCCGGTGTCCTCGACCCCGGCAACGGCGATGTGGGCCCTTACTACCGGGTCGTGGCGCAGCTCGATCGGTGGGGACACTTCACGTTCACGCGTACCAACGCCTACAGCGGGGACAACGGTCGCGCGGCGATCACAAACGACGAGAACGGCCAGGACCTGGTCTATACGGCCGGGAATGCCGGCCAGAGCGGCTCGCCGCCCGCCAACGTCGTGCAGTCCGCGGGCGCACAGTTCGTCACGCCATCACAGCAGCCCGAGGCCGATCAGACCCCCGGGGCGCCGACGCCGCTCGGAAGCTTCAACATCACCGAGCTCGGCTATCCCCTCGACAAGGCGACCAAGGACAACAACTTCCGCGCCATCGCCATCCACGACAACGTCATCTATTACACGAAGGGAAGCGGAGGCAACGGCATCAACACGGTGTACTTCGTCGACACCACCGGCAAGGCATGCCCGAACGGCGTCGGACTGCCGGTTCCGGGCGCTCAGCTGCCGACCTCGCCGCCGACGTTCACGGTCGAGAACTTCGGCACGGCGAAGAAGCCCAACAACGGTCTCGTGCCGACCAACATGTGCATCCTCAAAGGCTTCCCGACCAACCTCGCGAAGTCGACCACGAACTTCCCGTTCGGGATGTGGTTCGCCAACGACCACACGCTGTACGTCGCCGATGAGGGCGCGGGCGACAACACGTTCGCGAACGGGCAGTACGTCAATGCCACCGCGGCCGCGCAGCCGAACGCGGGGCTCGAGAAGTGGGTGTTCGACGCGACCGCGCAGCAGTGGAAGCTGGCGTACACGCTGCAGAACGGCCTTGACCTCGGACAGCCGTACACGGTGCCGGGGTATCCGACCGGTCTGAACACGGGGCCCGGCGGCACCATGGGCCCCTGGTCGCCCGCCACTGACGGGCTGAGGGCGCTGACCGGCCGGGTGGGCCCCGACGGCATCGCCACGATCTGGGCGGTCACCTCGACGGTCAGCGGGAGCGGCGACAACGGGGCCGATCCGGACAAGCTCGTGGCCACCGTGGACGCGGTGAACGCCGCGGCGCCCGCGCCGTGGGAGAGGTTCTGGACGGTCCGCGACGCGCGGTTCGGTCAGGTGCTGCGCGGCGTGTCGTTCACGCCGGGCACCGAATCTGACCGCTGGTAGAAGATCCGTCCGGGCATGACGCGAACATATGTTCGTGTCATGCCCGGAAGCCTCGATACTGCACGCCGACCTCGACTCGTTCTACGCGTCGGTCGAGCAACGCGACGACCCGCGGCTGCGCGGACGGCCGGTGATCGTCGGGGCGGGCGTGGTCCTGGCCGCCAGCTACGAGGCGAAGGCTCGGGGTATCCGCACCGCGATGGGGGGCGCCACGGCACGTCGGCTGT
>JAFAWR010000320.1 GCA_019241635.1 Solirubrobacterales bacterium | reverse complement strand
AGGGCCTGCGGATGCTCGTGCTGGGACAGCCGCTGGCGCGTCACCTTGAGCACGGTCTCCTGCCAGGACTCGGGCACGTCCGGTCGTCCCTGGGCGGCGATGAACCCCTCGACGCCGCCGCTGGACAACCCGTCGGCCAGCGCATCCCAGCGCGCCAGCCGCGCCTCGTCCTCCTGTGTCGCGGGGTCATACGCGGGCGTTATGACGACCAGCCCGGCCACCCTTTCCGGCGCGCGGAGCGCGGCCCACAGCAGCGTGTGCGCGCCCATCGAGGCGCCGGCCAGCACCGCCCGGTCGATCCCGCGGTCATCGAGCACCGCGAGCAGGTCCTCGCCCAGGTCCGCGTAGGTGTATGCGCCGGGCGACGCTGCCGGCGAGGAACGGCCGTGTCCCCGGGCGTCGTAGGCGATCACGCGGTGCCCGGAGCGCTCGAGCGAGCGCGATCCCATCACCACGTAGCGGCGCGTGGCGGTCAGACCGTGGAGGAGCACGACCGGGATGCCCTCCCCCGCGTCGTCGGCGGCCAGCTCGACCCCGGCATGGTGAACCGTGATTTCGCTCATGTGACTACACCTGAATCTGACGTGGACGTGAGATTAGCGGGCTTCGGGCCTCGCTACCATAAGAGACATGGACGTGACCGAGACCAACTTCCAGACCGCGGTCCTCGACCGCTCCCACACCGTGCCGGTAGTCGTCGACTTCTGGGCGGAGTGGTGCGGGCCGTGCCGACAGCTCGGCCCTGTGCTCGAGCGCGGTGCCGCCGCCCGCGCGGGAAAGCTCGACCTGGTCAAGGTCGACGTCGACGCGAATCCTCGGCTCGCCCAGACCTTCCGGATCCAGGGGATACCGGCGGTGAAGGCGTTTCGCGACGGTCAGGTGGTCTCCGAATTCGTCGGTGTGCAACCGCCGGCCGCGGTCGAGCAGTTCCTCGACTCGCTGCTTCCCTCAGAAGCCGACGGCCTGGTCGAGAAGGGCGACGAGGAGTCGCTGCGCCGCGCCCACGAGCTCGAGCCGACGCGCGCCGACGCCGCCGTCGCGCTGGCGCGAATCCTCATGCAGAGGGGCGAGGCCGATGAGGCCCGGACCGTGCTGGCCCGCGTTCCCGGAAGCTTTGCCGCCGATGGGCTGCTGGCACGGATCGCGCTCGAGGCCGCCGCCGGCAACGGCGCTCCGCCGCCGGTCCCCGATCTCCCAGAGGCGTTCGCCGCCCTCGACGCGGGTGACCACGAGCGGGCGCTCGACCTGCTCCTGACGGCGCTTCCGAACGCGGACGGGGCGCGCGACGACGTGCGGCGTGTGGTCGTCGGCGTACTCGACGAACTGGGTGTTGAGCACCCTCTCGCCCGGTCCTCGCGGCGCCGCCTCGCCTCCGCGCTTTACTGATCGCGCGGCGACCCGCCGGCGACCGGCCGGCGCACCGAGGCCCGAGCCTCGCTCTCCACAGCCCGCTCACGCCGCCGCCCGCTATACGATGGCCGGATTCTTGCGCTTTCGACGGCGCGATTTTGTGCGAATGACTTAGCCGACATGTGGGTATGCGATGAACCGGATGAGCCACGGTGATGCTCTGAATCAGTCGTACCCCGCGGTTGCCGAGGCGGTGCCGCTGGCCCGGAACGCCCTGACCGATGTCGCGGCCGGCGCGGGAGCGGGCGGCGAGCGGCTCGAGGAGATCCGGCTGGCTGTCTCCGAGGCGCTCACCAACGCGGTGGTTCACGCTTATCGGGGCGGGGACACCGGGCACTTCCACGTCACCGCGGCGGTCGCCTCCGGCGAGCTGTGGGTGCTGATCAGCGACGATGGGCGTGGCCTGCACGCCTGGAACGACAGCCGCGGCCTCGGCATCGGGCTGTCGTTGATCTCAGGGCTGAGCGACGACTTCGCGATCGTCACGCGCGCCTCGGGCGGGACCGAGGTGCAGATGCGCTTCGACCTCAAGAAGAGCCCGGCCGGAACGCCCGACGTCACCCTCGCGGATCATGCTGTTCGGCAACCTCGCCAGCCTGATCTAGCTTTTCGACGATGACGTAGCGAGGGCCCGTCTCGACCACGGTCTCCACGTCGGGGAACTCGTGGCCGGGAACGAGCACGAAACGCCGTGGGTGAGCGCGTATCTCCTCATACTCGCGCACGGTCAGTTCGATCAGCCGGTTGCAACCCAGCCGGGCGCATTCGCATCGAAAGCCGACCGGGCTGTCCTCCTCCCCCGGCCACTGCCCGCGTTCGATCCCCTCATTGACGTCACGGATGGTCGCTTCGTTGGCGGCCGCCCGCCGTTGCTTCTTGCCCTCCACGGCGAAGATCCTCTCACGCCGAGCGATCACACGCCATCTGGCGCGCCAGGCCCTGACTAGAGAACCAACTGAAGCTGCTCGTCGTCGTCGCGGTCGGACAGCTCGAGGCCCGCGACCCGGACGCCAAGCAGGCGAACCGGGCGCGGCGGGGCGAAGCGGCGCAGGAGGTCCTGTGCGACAGGGCCGACTCGGTCCGCCGTCGCGACCGCGTCGGCCAGCGTCCGCGCACGGGTATGGGTGGAGAAGTCGTCGAGCCTCACCTTGATGCCGATGGTCCGGCCTCGCCGGCGTTGGGCGATGAGGCCGTCACACAGGCGATCGACGAGCTGACCGAGGATCGCCTCGAGCCGTTCGAGGTCGCGAATGTCCTCGTCGAAGGTCAGCTCGCGCGATTCCGAGACGACCTTGCGCTCCTCGGTGACCGGGGAGTCGTCCTCGAACCGGGCGCGGCGCTGGAGCTCGGCCGCGTGACGGGGGCCGAAGCGCTCGGCCAGGCGCGTGGCGGGTACGGCGCCCAAGGCCGACAGGGTCTCGACTCCCAGGCCCCGCAGCCGCTCGACGGTCTTGGGGCCGATTCCGGGGACCAGGCCGCAGGGAGCCTCCGCGAACCGGCGGCAGGCCTGTTCGCGGCTCAGCACGACGAAGCCGCGGGGCTTCTCCGCGTCGGAGGCCACCTTCGCGACAAGGCGGCTCGGGCCAATGCCGATCGAGCACCCCAGGGCGGTGGCGCGCTCGATTTCCGCCACCAGCCGGCGCATCGCGGCCACCGGGCCCGGGACGCCGGTCAGGTCGAGGTAGGCCTCGTCCAGCCCAACCACCTCGACCACGTCGACCGCGGCCCGCACGATGGCCATCACCTGACGCGAGGCCTCGCGGTAGTAGGCGAAGTCGGGGGCCAGGAACACGCCCTGCGGACACAGGCGCCTGGCTCGCGCCGCCGGCATCGCCGAGCCCACGCCGAAGCGGCGCGCCTCGTAGGAGGCGGTGGTGACAACCGAGCGGGGGCCGGTGCCGGCGACGATCACCGGCCGGCCTCTGAGCTCAGGACGCCGACGGAGCTCCACGGACACGTAGAAGGCGTCCATGTCCAGGTGCGCGACGCATCGGCCCGCCATGTGCGGCGAGGCTAGGCCACTCCCCGGACGTCGACCGGGCCGGCCGAGAGCCCTGGACCGGGCCGGCCGAGAGCCCTAGACCGGGCCGGCCGAAAGCCCTAGACCGGGCCGGCCGAGAGCGTCGACCGGCCCAGCCATCCGGGCTCAAGCTACTGGCTGGACCAGACCGTCCCGACCCCGCCGAAACCCAGCGCGGAGGCGGTGTTCTGATTGAGGTCCCAGTCCCGGCCGCCGACGTACGGTCCGCGGTCATCGACGGTCGCCGTCACCGCGCGGCCGTTGTAGCGCAGCGCAACCTTGGTGCCGCACGGGAGCGTGCGGTTGGCCACGCCGTAGTAGGCGTGAAAGCCGCAGGCGGTGGTGCCTCCATCGTCGTACCACGAGGCTCCGGCCTCGCGATAGATGGTCATCTGACCCACCGATGCGGTCGACCGGCCATTCTGGCGGTCGCCGGCGAACTGCACCCGGATCGCCTCCTGACCGGCGGCGCTCGACAGATAGCGCAGGACAAACCGGCCGGCGCTCCCTGTCCGGGTGCTGGTCAGCGTGCGCCACTGGCCGTCCTGTTGCCCCTGGAGGCGGACCCTGCGACCGGCCACGGCAGGAAGCAGGCGCCCGCGGAGCAGGATGGCCTGGCCACCGAGCACGGAGATCGAGCGGGGGCGCACCCGCACCCGGGCGATGACGTCGACCGGCACCGGCGCACTGGTCGGTGCGGTGCCGCCGCTACCGACGCGGGCCAGCAGGGGCGTCTGGGTACCGGTGGCCGTGTCAAGCGCGCGGACGGCGCCCGACTGCGCGAGCCAGCTGCTCAGGCGGAAGCTGCCGTCACCGGCAATTGTCGACGAGCTCAGCTGGCGCCAGGCAGAGCCGCCGGTCCGGGCGAACTGAAGTACGACGGTGTGGCCCGCGTCCGTGGCCGGCGCGGCACCCCGGACGGTCACATCCTGCCCGTAGGGGACGCGGACCGAGCGCGGCTGGATCTGGAGCGCCTGCTGCGCGGGCGCGGCCAGCGCCTGGCCGGCGAGAAGTGCCGCGGCGCTGGAAGGAACGGCAATCATCAAAGCGCCTGCACCCATGCGGGAGCGGCGCCATCGTCTCATGGCTATACCAGGCCTCAAAGCGAGGACCTCCTGTTCGATTGCGACCGGGCGCCTACGGGGTTAGCTGACGGGCTCGCAGACCTTTGAGCGCGCTCACCGCGCGTCCCCGGCTGCTACGACCGCGGCCGGCTGTTGGCGCCGGGCAGTCGATTCGCCCCGGCCAGGCAATACGTCGCCCGGCGATGGGTCCCCCGTTCACCCTCGTACCGGACGAGGACGATTCGGCAGGTCGATCAGTAAGTCGGGCAGGTTAGGCAACCTCTTGAGGGTTTGGCTGTGAGGTCGGTCACACCAGCTCGACTACGTGACGTGCGCCACGAGGCGGAGGTCCTGGCCCCTGGACGGCGGCGGGACTACCATCCAGGCGTGGCCAACCAGGACCGGCTGACCGGGCTCGACAGCTCGTTTCTGCACCTCGAGCGCGACGCGGCGCACATGCATGTGGCCGGCTGCTCGGTGTTCGAAGGCGAGGCACCGGCGCACGACGAGCTGATCGAGGCGATCGAGTCGCGACTTCATCTCGTGCCCCGCTACCGCCAGCGGCTGGCCTTCGTCCCGCTCGGCCAGGGAAGACCGGTGTGGGTCGATGACCCGCACTTCAAGGTCCGCTACCACGTCCGCCACACGGCCCTCCCCCGCCCCGGCGGCGACGCCGAGCTCAAACGGCTGGCCGGACGGGTGTTCTCGCAAGCGCTCGATCGGAGCCGCCCGCTGTGGGAGCTCTGGCTGGTCGAGGGCCTGGCCGGCGATCGCTTCGCGCTGCTCTCAAAGACCCATCACGCCCTGGTCGACGGGGTCTCCGGGGTCGACATCGCCACGGTGCTGTTCGACACCTCCCCCGAGCCGCTTCCGGTGGCCGCGCCCCAGCACCACTGGGTCGCCCGGCCCCTGCCCACGCCGGCCCAGCTGCTGGCCGACGCGCTGCTCGAGCGGGCGACCGTGCCGGCGGAGGTGGTTCGCGGCGTCAGGGCGGCGCTGCGCGGCCCACGCACGGTGGCGGCGAAGGTCGGCCAGGCCCTGGGCAGTGTGGGCGCGGTGGCCCGGACCGGACTTCAGACCGCTCCGCCGAGTCCGTTCAACGTGCGCATCGGGCCGCACCGGCGCTTCACCTGGGTCCGCGCCGATCTTGCTGAGTTCAAGGCGATCAAGAACTCACTCGGGGGCACGGTCAACGATGTCGTGCTCGCCGCGGTGGCCGGGGCGCTCGGCAACTACATGCGCCTGCATGGGCAGCCCACCGACGGTGTCGAGCTGCGCGCGATGGTCCCGGTCTCGATCCGGGCCGACATCGAGCGCGGGGCGCTCGGTAACCGCGTGGCCGCGATGTGGGCGGCGCTTCCGGTCGGGATCACCGATCCGGTGGCGCGGCTGCACACGCTGAGCGAGGAGATGCAAGACGTCAAGTCCTCGGGCCAGGCAGTGGGCGCCGAGATCCTCACCCGCCTGTCCGGGTTCGCCCCGCCGACGATCATGGCCCAGGCCGCCCGCCTCCAGGCCCGCCAGCGCCTGTTCAACCTTGTGGTGACCAACGTGCCCGGCCCGCAGTTTCCGCTCTACCTGCTGGGCCGCGAGCTCGAGGCGATCTATCCGATGGTGCCGCTCGCCGAGAACACCGCGCTGGGCATCGCGATCCTCAGCTACAACGGGCAGCTGAACTTCGGTCTGGTCGCCGACTACGACGCGCTGGCGGACGTCGAGGTGCTGGCCGACGAGCTGCGGGCCTCGATCGAGGCGCTCGCCGCCGCGGCGGGCGTGCCCCCTTCCGCGGGACCGGCGAAGGGATCGGGCGGACGCGCCGCGCGGGCGCGGGCACGCGCCGCCCGGTGACCCGGGGGGCTCCGAGGGGCGGGAGCTCGGCTCCCGAATCGCGGCTGGGCCGGCTGCTGGAACGAGCGGCCATTCTGCTCGCCTCGGTGGCGCTCTCGATCGGGCTGATCGTGCTCACCTCGGGATTCTTTGCCGGCCGCGACCAGGCCGGAGTGACCGGCGCCGGCCCGGAAAGCGGTCAAGTGTTCCCGGACCTCGGCCATGCCACGCTCCGTGCCGGCGAGGCGCGACCGCAGTACGACTCGAATCCGCCCACGAGCGGCGCTCACTTCAACCGGCCCGTGACCCAGGCGATCTCCCCGCTGAGCGACGACCAGTTGCTCAGCGCACTGCAGGCGGGCGACGTGGTGATCTTCTACGGCACCGCCCGCCCGCCCGCCGGGCTCGAGCAGTTCGTGCGCTCGGCGGCGCCCGCGTTCACCCCGGACCTCGCCGCCACCGGGGATGCGGTGATCCTGGCGCGCCGTCCGGGAACGCCGGGGCTGCTGGCGGCGGCCTGGACGCATCTGCTGCCCGTGCGGCAGCCGTCTGACCCGCTGCTGCGCGAGTTCGTGGGGGAGTTCCTGGGTCGCGGCGCGCCCGGGGGTGGCGGCTAGGCCATGCGCGGGACACCAGAACGCCTCGAGCTCGTCCGCGACCCGCCGGCTTGAACGCCGTCATCCGGCGCCCGCGCCGCGACTACGGCACGCCCAGCGGGTGCGCCTCGTAGCGCCGGGCCAGCCGGTAGAAGAAGCCGCCGTCGCTCTGCGGCGTGGTGTTGCCGGCCGCGCCGGCGCCGAACAGCAGCCCGATCACGCCTGCGTCGCGGGTCGCCCGTAGATGGGCGGCCGAGCCCGCGCCCAGCCACCACTGCAGGCGGTTGTCGCGGAAGTGGTTCCAGGTGTCGTTCTCGTGGGTGTCGCCGACCGGGAGCTGCCAGAGAACCACGGCGGTGCCGGTGCGACGCGTGAAGCCCGCGATATAGCGGTCGTGGCGCACGAAGTCGGCGGGACCCCACCAGGTGTGCGGATTGCCTTCCACGTGCTGGTAGAAGCCGGCGTCGCGATCGGTGACGTCGTTGAACACGAGGTCGAAATGGGCGTGCAGCGACAGATAGAAGGCGGCCGAGACCGCGGCCAGATGATCCATGTGGGCGAGCGACGGCTTGGAGTACGTGGGATCCTCGCCGGTGCCCCACACGCTCAGATGCCAGGCCAGCAGAACGTGCGGAGCGAGCCGGTCACGCAGGGCGATCAGGCGCTGGGCGAACGAGCGGCCCAGGCGGGACGCGTGGGCCTGCTGAAGGTAGCCCCAGAGATCGGGCTCCACATGGATCACCACCAGGCGCGCGCCGGCGGCGGCGTTGACGCGTCTGAGGAGCAGCTCGTAGTCGGCCCAGTAGGCGCGCATGGTCGCGGGGTCGCGGAGGTTCGAGAGATCCCTGGCCTGCTCGCTCGCCCCGACCGAAGGAGCGGACTGCAGCAACTGGTAGTAGGTGAACACCGGAATCGTGTGCGCCGCGAACGACTCCCGCACATACATCGTCACGAAGCTTCCATCGGGGTTCCAGGTCGCCCAGCCGTGGCCGGTGTTGACCCCGCCCGCCAGGTACTGATAACGCATATCGACGCCGGCCCGGCCTCGGAGGGCCTGCGCGTCTCCGGGTGAATCCGCCGCGCCGAGGGCGAGGTGATGCGGCCATCCCGCCGGGATCGGGAGGTTCGACCGCGGCGCCTGGGCGCCTGCGCTCGCGGGCAGCGTCCCGGCCGCGGGGAGGCTCACGGCCGAGAGCAGGAGCAGCGTGAGGACGGTCCGCCGCACCACTGGAGAGCTACCCGTCCGCTACCGGTCTCTCACCGACACCGTGACGCGCCCGGTCACGCACAGGCGCCCGGTGTCGTCGGCCAGCTCGAACTCCCACACCCACGTGGTACGGCCTCGGTGTCGGCGAGTCGCCGTCGCGTGCACGGTCCCCGACTCGATCGGGTGGAGCACCGTGATCTGGTTGGCCAGGCCGACGGCCAGCTTGCCCTCGGCGGACATGCCCGATTCGCCGGACACGCCGGACTCGCCAGACACGCCGGCCGCGGTGCCCCGGACGGCCAGCGCGTCGGCGATCGCGCCGTACACGCCGCCGTGGAGATGCCCGCCGAGCTGCCTGAGCTCGTCGCGGACCTGCACGCGGCCCCGGGCAAGCCCCTCGGTGCACTCGGTCAGCTCGAGCCCGTAGAGCGCGTCGAATCCCTGGGCAGCGGTGGGAGGCACGGCCATCGGCCGCGGCACCTTACCGGCTCGGCAAGGCTCCGCACCGCGCCGACGCCCCTACTACTCTGAACGGTTCCATGGCTTCCCTGGACGCGCTTCCCCCCGACCAGCGCGCGGTCATCGATCTGGTCCTGCAACGCGGCCGCAGCTACGACGACATCGCGCGACTGCTGGCAATCGATCGCGCGGCGGTACGAGCACGGGCGCTGGCCGCGTTCGAGGCGATCGGGCCCGACACCGGGATCGCGCCGGAGAGCCGGGCCTTGATCACGGACTACCTCCTCGGCCAGCTTCCCGAGCGTGTGGCCGAGCAGACACGCGAGCGCCTGGCGGCCTCGCCGTATGACCGAGCGTGGGCACGGGTGCTCGCGTCCGAGCTCGCGCCGGTGGCCAACCAGCCCCTCCCCGAGATCCCCGACGGCTCCCGGGCGGCGGCTGCGCCCTCGGCGGGCGGGCGGGAGGCGCGCGGGCGGGAGCCGGCGCCGGACCGGGGCGAGACCGCGGCCGCGGCCACTGAACCCGCATCGCGATCACGCGAGCGCGCACCGCGACGTCCCCCCCGCCTGTCGGATCGACCAAGCTCGCGCAGGGGCGGCGCGATCATGCTGATCGTCGGCGCGGTGATCGTGGTGGCGGTGGTCGTGGTGCTGATCGCGGTGATCGGGGGTGGCTCCTCCAAGCACTCCTCGAGCACTCCGGCGGCGTCGGGGACCAACCCGGCCGGCACCACCTCGACGTCGGGCACGACGGGCACGGGCACCGCGAGCACGTCGGGCACCACGGCCAAGGCCCAGGTGGTTTCGCAGTCGAACCTGAACCCGCCGAGCGCCGGGAGCGCGGCCAAGGGCGTCGCCTTCGTGGTCAAGGAGGGCAGCGCATACGGCGTGGTGATCGAGGCCGCACATGTCGCTCCGAACAACCACAACGCATACGCCGCCTGGCTGTACAACTCGCCCACCGACGCCTACCGGATCGGCTTCGTCAGTCCGGCGGTGGGCAAGAGCGGCACGCTTCAGGTGGGCAGCCCACTACCCGCCAACGCGTCTCATTTCGGGAAGCTGCTGCTGACGCTCGAGACCCAGAGCAACCCGAAGTCGCCGGGGACGATCGTCCTTCAGGGGACGTTCTCGCTCACCTCGGCCACGGGCTGAGCGCCCCGCCTCAGCTGAAGATCCGCTCCAGGCCGTCCAGGGCCTCGTCGAGCCGCTTGGCCGTCGCCGAGCGCATGGCCAGTGCGCCGGTCTTCGAGTAGCCCCGCAGGCGCTGGCGCTGGGCGATCTTCACCTCGGTGCCTCCCTCCGCTGGCTCGAGAGCGATCTCGGTGATCGATTCGTGGAGCACCCGCTCGAACGGGGTGCCGGCGACCTCCTGGCTCCAGGTGCGATGGCCGCTCGAGTACTCGCCGTCGGGCGGCTCTGAGGCGAGCACGCGGAAATCGGCCCGCACGGTGCGCCGGCGCCGGGTCTTGAACACCTGCGTGAAGCGATCGTCCTCCACCCCCTCGATCCGCTCGACCGATGGCCACCACCGAGGCATCTGGTAGGGATCCTCGATCACCTTCCACACCTCGGCCAAGGGCGCGTCGAGGACCCGGTTGCGACTCGCGCTCGACAGGTTGCGCCGGCCGGAGCCGATCCGGAAGGGCAGAAAGCTCATGGGGCGTACTCGCGGACCGCGGGGATCAGGCTCATGAGTCGTACTCGAGCACCGCGTGCACCGGATAGGGATCCAGCCGGGCCCGGCCGCGGAGGAAGCTCAGCTCGACCAGGAAGGCGCACCCGGCGATCTCCGCGCCCAACCCGGAGACCAGATCGCACACGCCGCGGGCCGTCCCGCCGGTGGCCAGCAGATCGTCGTGCACGAGGACCCGCGCACCGTGGGCCAGCGCGTCGGCGTGAACCTCGAGGGCATCGATCCCGTACTCGAGGATGTACTCGACGGTGACCGTCTCCGACGGCAGCCGGCCGGGCTTGCGGGCGGGCACGAATCCGGCGCCGAGCTCGCGAGCCAGCGCGCCCCCGAGGATGAAGCCGCGAGCCTCGGCGGCGATCACCAGGTCGACGTCAAGCGGGCGGGCGAACTCCGCGAGCTCGAGCACGGCGGCCCGGAGGGCCGTGGGGTCGAGCAGCAGCGGGGTTATGTCCTTGAAGACGATCCCGGCCTTGGGAAAGTCCGGGATCTCGCGGATCAGCGCCCGCAGGTCGGTCACTACGTGGCGATCTTGCGCAGATCGCGGATCAGGAGCAGGTGCTTGAGGTGGGTGGTGACCGAGGCCAGGTTCTCGAGCGCCTCGATCGCTTCGCGCCGGCGCTCCGGATTGCGCGAGCGCAGGGCCGGGGCCAGGATGCTCTGCAGAAGCTGGGCCTCCCGGTCGGCGGAGCTGCGGAACACGCGCAGGTTGCGACCGCCCACGCCGTAGCGCGCCAGCTCCGACACCGCCCGGACGATCTCCCGCTCGGTCTCGTCGAAGTAGCGAGCTCCGGCCCTCATCTCCCCCTTGATCACGCCGAAGTCGACCAGCTCGCGGACGAGGCCGGCGTCGGCTCCGGTCTCCTCGACCACGTCCTCGAGTGAGTACAGGGCGCCCGGATCGCGAGTCGAGACGAGCGCGCGCCGCAGCGAGCGGCCATCGCTTGGCCCTGCCGGAGCACCCCCCGTCGCCACCTCGCGCTCGGCCCGGCCACCGGCCAGTTCCTGGCGGATGACCCGCAGCGGCAGGAACTCGTCTCGCTGAAGGCGCAAAATCGTCCTCAACCGCTGGATGTCGGACTGCGTGTAGAGCCGGTATCCACCCTGGGTGCGCCGCGGCGAGAGAAGCTTCTGATCCTCCAGGTAGCGGATCTTGGAGATCGAGATGTCCGGGAACTCCTGATGGAGCGCCTTGACGACGGTTCCGATCGTGACCGCCTTCTGGCGGGGGCGCTGCGGCTCCTCACCGGCGGCCGGGTCAGGAAGCTCTACGTCGGGATGCTGGGTGTCGGAAGTGGCCATCAGCGGCTCAGGAACGCGAGCTTGTACTTGCCGACCTGGAGCTCGTCACCATGCGTGAGGCGGTGGGACTCGATCCGGCGGCGGTTCACGTAGGTGCCGTTCAGCGAGCCGCAGTCGTCCAGGTAGTACTCGCTGCCGCGGCGGACCAGGATCGCGTGGTCGCGCGACACGGTGACGTCGTCCAGGAAGATGTCCGAGACCGGCCGGCGGCCGATGGTCACTCGGCCGGTGCCGAGCGGGAAGCTCTCGCCCGAGCGCCCACCGCCCGCTCGGATCACCAGCGCCGGTCCCCGCTCGACGACGTCCTCCAACTCGACCTCCTCGAGCTCTCCGGTCTCGCCCAGCTTGTAGCTTGCCGTGGTCGTACCGGGTGGCGGATCGGCGTGAGCCAGGAACGCGCCACATCGCTGGCAGTAGTTAGCGCCTTCGTCGTTGGCAAAGCCGCACTCTGGGCAGTGCTGGGCCACCGCGCCGGTCGTCTATTCGCCCTCGGAGCCCGGAACGCGGCCGGCCAGGATATCGGTGAGCTGCTGCACGTCGGCGCCGGTGATCACCAGCTCGCCGGTCTCGTCCTTCTTGCGCAGCCGGTTGACCAGCTCGGCCCGGAGGATGTCGATCTTCCCGTGCAGGATCCGCCGCCGGTAGGAGATCTCCATCTCTTCGTCGGTGAGCTGCTTGATCAGCTCTTTCAGCTCCTGGTCGGTGAGTGAGCCCAGGTCGGGAAACGTGTCCATGTAGATCAGATCCTCCGGGTGCTTCCGGGTCGGAGTACGCGAGGGAGCGAGTATAGCTTGGCTGGGGCCTAGGCTCAATCTCAGCTTGAGAGTTTGGTTCGGTCTTTGCGGGCGGCGATTTCGCCGGCGCCTCGCCGCACGTAGAGGACGGCCGCGAGCAGCCCAAGCCCCATACCCACGTACAGCATGATCAGCGCCAGCCAGTGCACTCCGGCCATGGCGAAGAACGGCGCGCCGGCGATCGGCGCGACCCCCAGGCGGCCCGCCCAGTTGATCTGGATCTCGACCCCGCGGCTCAGCCCGTACCGGCTGGCCACGAGCATGAATAGCTCGCGGGCGATCACCACGGCGATCGCCCAGCGCGGCAGCAGGCGGAAGTTCCAGCACACGACCATGCCCGAGACCACGAGCAGGCGGTCGACGAGAGGATCGAGCAGGGCGCCGAGGCGGCTGTACTGGCCGGTCAGCCGGGCCAGGAAGCCATCGAGGTAATCAGACCATCCGATCACCGCGAACAGGACCACGGCGAGGGCGTCATGGCCGCCGGTGCTTCCAAGGGCGACGACCAGGAAGACCGGGATGCCGGCCAGGCGGAGATAGTCGATCCCGTTCGGGACGGTCCACGGGTTGAGCGGGTGACCGGAGAGGGTGGCCTCGGGCGCGGGGCCCGAGCGGTCGATGCCGGTGAGCCGGCGCTTGCTGATGCGCGGGCTCACCGCTGCGTCGAGGAGAGGCTCACGGCAGCCCGCGCCACAGCGCGGCGATCTCCTCGGCGGCGTCGTCGAGCAGGACGCTGGTCTTCTCTCGGCCGCGGCGGATCTGCACCTCGACCTCGCCGGCCCCCAGCGTCCGGCGGCCCACGGTGACCCGCAGCGGGCAACCGAGCAGCTCCGCATCGATGAACTTCTCGCCGGGTCCTGAGTCGCGATCGTCGTAGAGCACGTCGAGGCCGATTTCGGTGAGCTCGCTGTAGAGCCGGTCGGAGAAGCCTCGCTCCTCGCTGCCCTCCTTGCCAAGGGTCACGATCTCGACATCGAACGGGGCCATGGACCGCGGCCATGAGATCCCCGCCTCGTCGGCGTACTGCTCGACGGCGGCCGCGGCGGCGCGGGCCGGGCCAAACCCGTAACAGCCCATCCAGATGAGCTGCTCGCTCCCGGCCTCGTCGAGGTAGCGCGCCCCGAGCGGCAGGGAATACCGCGTCCCCAGCTTGAAGATGTTGCCGACCTCGATGGCCGGCTCGATCCGGATTGCGCTTCCGTTGATCGTGTCGCCGGTGAGCACGGTGCGGATGTCGATCCGCTCGTAGCGAAAGTCGCGCCCGGGCTCGACCCCACGGAGGTGGGCATCGGGTTCGTTGGCCCCGGCCACGTAGGCTCCGTCGGCCACGCCGGCATCGAGCAGGATCGGCATCTGGGCGCCGACCGGGCCGATGTAGCCGGGCGGGCCGAGTCGCGCCCCAATCTCATCGGGGTGGGCCGGGCGGAAGTCGGTTCCGAGCACCGTGCGCAGCTTGACCTCGTTCACGCGATGGTCGCCGCGGAGCACCACGAGGCGCATCTCGTCGCCGTCGAGCACGATCGGGAACGTCTTGAGCAGAGCGCCGGCCGGGAGGTTCAGCTCGGTGGCCACGGCCTCGATCGTGGTCATCCCGGGCGTGGGGACGGTCTCGGGTGCGTCTCGGTGAGGCTCGAGCTTGACCGGCTGGGGCTCGGCGCTGGCCACTTCGAGGTTGGCCGCGTAGCCGGGAGCGAGCACGACGTCGTTCTCACCGGCCGGGCACGGCGCCATGTACTCGTGGGCGGCGCTGCCGCCCATCATCCCGACGTCCGCCTCCACCCGATACCACTCCAGGCCGCAGCGGTCGAGCATCCGGTCGTAAGCGACGACGTGCTTCTGGTAGGCCACCTCCAGGCCCTCGGCGTCGCGGTCGAAGGTGTAGGAGTCCTTCATGATGAACTCGCGGGTGCGCAGGACGCCGGCGCGTGGCCTGGGCTCGTCGCGCTCCTTGGTCTGGAAGTGGTAGAGGATCAGCGGCAGGTCGCGGTAGGAGCGCACCGCGGCCGCGACGTGGGTGGTCACCACCTCCTCGCTGGTCATCGCCAGCACCAGGTCGGCATCCCGGCGGTCCTTGAGCTTGAACAGCTCCTCGATCGCGTAGCGGCCGCTGCGGCGCCAGAGATCGGCCGGCTGAAGCACGGGCATCAGCATCTCCTGGCCGCCGATCGCGTCCATCTCCTCGCGGACGATCTGGACGACCTGCTGGTGCACCCGCCACCCCGCCGGCAGCCACGACCACAGCCCGGCTCCGACCTGGCGGATCAGGCCGGCGCGAACCATCAGCTTGTGCGAAAGCGCCTCGGCGTCGGCCGGCGGCTCGCGTTCGGTGGGCAGGAAGTAGCTCGAGAGGCGGGTCATGCCCTGCGCAGCGTACCCGGGCGTGATACAAGAAGCTCACTCTCAAGATCTCGATGCAAGGAGCAGCCCGATGGCTTACGAAGTTCCGCCGCTGCCGTACGACTACAACGCGCTCGAGCCGACGATCGACGACCAGACGATGCACCTGCATCACGACAAGCACCACCAGGCTTACGTGAACGCCGCCAACGGACTGCTCGAGGGCACGGAGTGGGCGGACAAGCCGGTCGAGGAGGTGCTGCAGAACCTCGACTCACTGCCCAGCGACAAGCAGACCGGCGTGCGCAACCAGGCCGGCGGCCACTACAACCACTCGCTGTTCTGGGAGTGGATGTCGCCCGACGGCGGCGGCGAGCCCGAGGGTGCGCTCGCCGACGCGATCAACTCGGCCTTCGGCTCCTTCGATGAGTTCAAGGCCCAGTTCAAGGACGCCGGCGTCAAGCGCTTTGGCTCCGGCTGGTCGTGGCTGGTCCACGACGGCTCCGGGCTGACGATCGTCTCGACCGCCAACCAGGACAACCCGATCTCGGACGGCAAGACGCCGCTGCTCGGCGTCGACGTGTGGGAGCACGCCTACTACCTGACCTACCAGAACCGCCGCCCGGACTACATCGACGCGTGGTGGAACGTCGTGAACTGGCCCAAGGTGGCCGAGGGGTTCTCCAAGGTCAGCGGCTGAGCGAGCCTGCGCGGAAAAGCGAACTCACAGGACGCTTTTTCGAGCCGCCTAGGGCTAGGTGCGCGTGAAGCGGCGGCCGGCTACCGGCGAGGTCTCTTCGTCGAGCTGGGAAGCCGCCGCTTCAAGCGCCGCCAGGCGCTCGGGGGTCATCGCGCTCGCGTCCTCGTTCTCGGACAGCCACTGCTCGGCCTCGGCGACCGCGTGC
>JAFAWR010000225.1 GCA_019241635.1 Solirubrobacterales bacterium | reverse complement strand
GCGGTTCTCGCCGCGGCCATCGCCGAGCTACGGTGACGTAACCATGGCCACCGGGATCTGGCTGGACCGACTGCGGGAGCTGATCGACCACGGAGCGCAGGTGGTCGAGGTACTGCCGGAGGACGACTACGCCCCGGCGCACCTTCCCGGCGCGGTCAGCCTGCCACTGCGCGAGCTCGATGAACCGCGCGCCGCCGTGCTCGACCGCACCCGACCGGTGGTCGTCTACTGCTGGGACTCCCTCTGAGACCTGAGTCCACGAGCCGCGTGTCGGCTCGAAGTGCTCGGGTTCACCGAGGTCTATGACTACGTGCCGGGTAAGGTCGATTGGCTGGCGCATGGCCTGCCGGTCGAAGGCGAGCGGCCCGAGGCACCGATCGCTGGACGAGCGATGCGCGACGACGTCGTGCTGTGTCGTCCCGGCGATCTCGTAGGCCACGTGCTCGAGTTGATCGAGCGCTCGCCGTACCCGTTCGCGCTGGTGTTGAGCGACGATCGCACGCTGCTCGGCCGAGCTCCGGCCAGCGCCCTGGATCCCGCCTCAGACCGCCCGGTCTGGGATGTAGCGGAGCCCGGCCCCAAGACGTTTCGACCGCACACCGCCGCCGAGAAGGTCGCCGGGGTGCTCATCGATAAGGAGCTTCGCTGGGCGATCGTCACCACGCCCGAGGGGCGGTTCCTCGGCGTCGCCTCGCGAGAGGATCTGGAGCGCCTCGGATGACGTCGCGTTCAGGAAGAACTGGAGCGCCCTCAAATGACGCGGATCGTGCCCGGCTCGCCGGCGACGAGCCGCCCGATCAGCGCACCCGGCACCTCGCCGACCCTCGCCGGATCGACGGCGACGAGCAGGCCACCGGAGGTCATGGCGTCGGTGACCAGACGCCGCAGCACCTCATCCACGCCGTCCTCGAAGGCGGCGAACTCCTCGGCGTAGCGCCGGTTGTTGCGGCTTCCGCCGGCCACCGCCCGATCGTCTGTGAGCAGCTCAAGCGCGCCGTCGATCGCCGGTACCGTCGCCGCCTCGACGAGCGCGGCCACGCCGCTGGCCAGCGTCAGCTCGTGCAGGTGCCCGAGCAGCCCGAACCCGGTCACGTCGGTCATCGCGTGGGCGTCGGCGGCTCGGGCCGCCCGCGCCGCGGCTTGGTTGAGCTCGGTCATCACCTCGACGGCGCCGGCCAGCACCTCGTCGGACACGAGGCCCTTCTTGAGCGATGTCGTGACCGCGCCCGCCCCGACGGGCTTGGTCAGCACCAGCGCGTCCCCGGTCCGGCCGCCGGCGTTGGTGATGAGCTCGGCCGGGTCGATCACGCCGGTGACGGCCAGGCCGTACTTGGGCTCGGGATCATCGATGGTGTGGCCACCCACGATCACCGCGCCCGCCGCGCTCACCGCGTCGTGGCCGCCGCGCAGCACCTCGCCGAGCATGTCCGCCCCGAGATCCTCGACCGACCACGCCACCAGGTTCAGCGCGCTCACCGGCCGGCCGCCCATCGCGTACACGTCCGACAGCGCGTTGGTCGCGGCGATCCGCCCGAAGTCGTACGGGTCGTCGACGATCGGCGTGAAGAAGTCGGCGGTTTGGACCAGCGCGAGGTCGTCGCGCAGGCGGTAGATGCCGGCGTCGTCGCTGGTCTCGGTGCCCACCAGCAGGTTCGGGTCGGCGGCGCGGGGCAGCGCCTGCACGAGGGGGGCGAGCAGCGCCGCCGGGACCTTGCACGCGCAGCCGGCGCCGTGTGAGAGCGATGTGAGCTTGACCGCGGTCATGAGTTTCGACGTATCGACAGTGCCTCACCGCGATCATGACAAAGCGCATGGGTAGGGTCCCCCCCGGTGACCACCCCCTTCCTGATCGCCGCCGCCGCTCCGGCCCACCTGCCGGGCGTGCTCCACAGCCTCGAGCCGACCCTCAACCGGTTCGGCTACCTCGCGCTCGGACTGGTCTTCCTCGAGGACTTTGGCGTTCCCGTGCCCGGCGAGACCGTGCTGATTGTCTCCGCCGTGTACGCCGGGACCGGACGGCTGAACATCTGGCTGGTCGGGGTGATCGCCTTCCTGGCGGCGATCCTCGGCGACAACGTCGGCTTCGCCATCGGGCACTTCGGGGGCCGGCCCCTGGCCGAGCGCTACGGCAAGTACATCTTCCTCACCCCGGAGCGCCTCGACAAGACCGCGAGCTTCTTCGACCGCCACGGCGGCAAGGTCATCGTGATCGCCCGCTTCGTCGAGGGCCTGCGCCAGGCCAACGGGATCATCGCCGGGATCACCGGCATGCACTGGGCGAAGTTCGTCCCGTTCAACGCGCTCGGTGCGGCCCTATGGGTCGGCCTGTGGGTGTCGATCGGCTACTTCTCGGGCAGCCACATCAACAGCATCTACAACACGGCGACGCGCTACGAGGCGTACTTCGCGATCGTCGTGGGGCTCTTGATCCTCGCCTTCATCGGCCGCAGGGTGTGGCACTGGCGCCGGGGTCGGAGCGAGCGGAACGAGCCGGGCGAGCGCGGCGAGCGAGGGTCCGAGGCAGGCTGAGCCGCCCGCGATCCCCGGAGGCGGCCGAGATCCCGTGAGGCGGCCGCGATCCCCTGAAGCGGCCGCGATCCCCTACAAAGCTGCCACTCGCCGCCGGCCGGGACGTCAATGGCAGTTAAGTCGCGTATAGCGCGACGTAGACGCCACTCGCGCGGCGGAGCACGCCGAGTGGCAGGTTGATCGCCACCGAAAAGAGGTGCATTGGCGCGCGGCGGCGGCGGGGTCAAGACGGCTCTCGGCCCGGAATCGGCCCCAGCCCCGAGCGGCCCTAAAAACCCCGGCTCAGCCGGACTTCCCGTCCCGGAACGCCTGGCGCGCCTTCTCGATCGCCGACACCGCCGCGTCGCGGCCGGCCCAACCCTTGACCTCGGAGTGCCGGTCCGGATCGAGATCCTTGTACACCGAGAAGTAATGCCCGATCTCCGCCCGGAGCTGGCCGGGGAGATCGTCGACCTCGTCGATGTAGTTCCACCCCGGGTCCGCGCACGGCACGCAGACCACGTGGTCGTCGGGGCCCTTCTCGTCGGCCATCTTGAACAGCCCCACCGCCTTGGCGACGACGACGCAGCCCGGGAAGGTCGGCTCCGAGACGCACACGAGCACATCGAGCGGATCACCGTCCGGGGCTAGGGTCTCGGGCACGTAGCCATAGTCGGTCGGGTACACGACCGAGGCCGAGATGAACCGGTCCAGCTTGATCGCCCCGATCTCGGGGTCGTATTCGTACTTGTTGCGGCTGCCCTTGGGGATCTCGACGACGCAGGTCAGCTCGTAGTCGCTCACGCCCGTACCCCCCGCCGCACTAATTCATCTCGCCGCGCGCCACCGACAGGCAGGCCTCGCAACGAGGCCACGGCGGATCCCACGGATAGCCGGTCACGTCCTTACCGCACAGCGCGGTGTCGGGATCGTGCTCGGTGACCAGGTGGCACAGCTCCTCGAACCCATCGTCGTTCGTGCGCGGCATGTTCCGGCACTCCGGATGCACGTTGGGCAGGACGGCAGGGCGAGCAGCGCTCGGCGGCACGGCCGCAGCATAACTCGCGAGGAGCCGCGGGTCAGGACGATCCACGCGGGTTTCCTACCCACGCCCTCGGGCCCTTAACAGCACGAGCGGGCGCTGTGGCCCGCTCGATAACTGCAGGTCGCGCTCCCCTTTCCTTCATAGGAGCCCCAGGACTTACATGTCAGGCCTGGCAGGCAAGACACTCCCGGCCCCGCACGCGAGACCGAGTGGGGAGCGGCCTGGAATCAGCCTAGCGCGTCCGGACCCGTGCGCGGGTCCGCTCTCAGACAGCCTGGGCGAGGAGCTCGTCGGCCACCGAGCACAGGTCCGAGTCGAGATGACCACACAGGACGTCGCGCAGCAGTGCCCGAAGGTAGGCGGCCAGCTCGTCGACCAGCGCGTCCACGCCGGGGTGGGCGGGGGCCAGCCCGCCGATCACCGCGCGCTCGAGCGAGATCGCGTGGGCGGTGCGCTCGGCCACGGCGGCGCGCTCCTCGGGCATCGCGCAGATCGCCGCCAGACGGCCGGCCAGGCGCCCGCTGGCCGGCCCCTCGGGCTCGAGCAGGGCCCGCAGGGCGAGCAAGTAGTCGGTCAGCGCCTCGAACGGCGCCAGCCGCTCACAACCCATCTCGAAGCGCGCCAGCGCCCAGGCGACCTCCCCGCTGCGCGGCGCCCGGCGCGCCACGAGGTTGCAGAACGCGCGGAACTCGTCCTCCTGCTCTGCGGCGATCAACCGCGGCAGACCGGGCCGACCGCTTCCGCCGAGCGCCACCGTGCGCCAGGCGCCGCCATCGATCCGCGTCCACGCCACCGGCCCGAGCGCGTAGCCGCCGCGCTCGAATAGCCTGAGCGCGGTCAGCGTGCGCCGAAACCGGGCGCGGGCCACCGACAGCGGAGCGGGCGCGGCGCGGTCCTGGGCCACGCTCAGCACGATCAGCACGTTGGGCGCCTCGCCATCGCCCCACACCGCATCGGACGGGGCATCGTCAAGCGCGTCGCCGGCGATCAGCGACAGGCCGTCGCCGAGGGCGAGCTCATCCGTCTCGGCGTCGAGCGCGATCCCCAGGATCGGAGCGACCACCGTGGTCACCGCACGCCCCTCGTACAGGGCTTCCTCGAGCTCCGCATAGGCAGCCGCGAACCGCGCCTCGTCGAACCCGAACTCGGTCCGCTCGGCGAACACGCCGGACAGGAAGCTCCGTAGGGCCGCGTCGGCGCATTCGCGCTGGCCGCCGGGGATGCGCGTCTCCCCCCGCTGGCGGAGGTAGGCCTCGACGCCGTCGAGCGCGCTCAGCGCCCGCAGCGCGGGCGCGTAGGTCGGGATCGCGGCCAGCATGCCCAGGCGATCTCGGATGAACGTCCCGGTGAGCGGGCGGTAGCAGTAGAGCGGGACGCGACCGCGCGGTCCGCCCTCCGTCTCGACCAATTCGAACGGTACCTCGGCCCCCGACGCCGTCTCGGCGGTGAGCTGCATCGCGGCCTCGCTGACGAAGGCCTCCATTGCGCGGTAAAGCGTGGTGTTGCGCACGTTCGCGGGTTCGTCCCCGCCGGCGGTGATCCTGCCCGACGCACGTCCCTTTGCAGCGCTAGCGCCCCTGCTCGATGGCCTCGACGTGCCCGATGTTCTCGACGTCGCTCGCCTCGTCGCTGGGCGCCCCGGCGAACCAGGCGTCGAGGATCTCCTCGAGCTCGGCGGCCGACGTGGTCCGCAGGCTGAGCGCGAGCACGTTCGCGTCGTTCCAGCGACGCGCCCCGGACGCGGTCGCCGCGTCGGCGCACAGGGCGGCGCGCACTCCGGCGACCTTGTTGGCCGCGATCGAGGCGCCGGTACCGGTCCAGCAGGCGACGATCGCCTGCTCAGCCCGGCCGTCGGCCACGTCGCGAGCGGCGGCCTCGCTGGCCCAGGCCCAGTCCGCGCGCTCAGCCTCGACGTACACCCCGTGCGGCACCGGCTGATGCCCGCGCCGGCGCAGCTCTTCGGGAATCGCCGCGGCGACGCCGGTCAGCTCATCGGCGGCCAGCGCGATCCGCATCGGGGCGGCGGTTAGACGGCGGCGATCGCTGGCTCGCGATCAACCACCACCGCGTCCTCGGCGGCGGCCGGTTCCTCGCAGTCCTCTTCGAAGAGCCATTTGAGCCCGTAGGCCCGCATGTCCTCGATCAGCGGCACGAGCGCGCGGCCCTTGTCGGTCAGCGCGTACTCGACGCGCGGTGGGACCTCGGGGAAGGTCTGGCGCTCCACGATCCCCTCCTCTTCGAGCGCGCGCAGGCGCAGCGAGAGCGTGCGCGGGCTGATGCCGTGCAGCGATCGCTCGAGCTCACAGAACCGCGAGCGACCCTCGGCCAGGTCGCGAATCACCAGCAGGGTCCACTTGCCGCACACGATGTCGGCAGTGCGGCAGACCGGGCACGTGTCGTTCGACGAAACCATCCAAAGCCCATTCTAGCGCAACGCTTCACCAACTGAAGTTTTGGCTGCCGCCCCGGCGAGGGGCGGCAGCCAAGGTACTTCGCTACTTCACGGTGTAGCTGTACGGGATCGCCGCGACCTCGCCGCCGCTGAAGTTCGTGAAGTTCTGTTCCACGAACGGATCAGCGTCGTCCACGTACAGCGTCCCGCTCACCTGAGACCCCGAGGGCCCGCTCGGGGTGATCGTCACCGGGATCGTCCCGGTCTGACCCGGGCCCACGATCACCGGCGAGAAGCCCTGCAGCTGCGATGGATCGATGCTCGCCTGCCACAGGTCGCCGGTCTGCGAGCTCACCGCCGAGTCGAACGGCTCAGCCGCGATGCTCATCGTGGTGTGAACCGGCTCGCTCGGCGCGCCGGTGGGACCGAACGGCCCAGGCGTGGTCGGCGCGATGTCCCACAGCCCCTGGGCCAGCGGGTTCGCCGCGAACGAGGCGCTGACATCCGTTCCCACGCCCGAGGCGACATCCGGATCGCCCGAAGGGGCTCCGGCGTCGAACTGGATCGGCGTCGACCCAGTCGTCGTGGCCACCGCGGTGAACGCCGTGGCGTGCGTCGGGAACAGATACACCGGAACGTTCTCGGTGATGTTGAGCGGAATCGTGGTATCCGGGCTGTTCAGCGCGACGAGGTTCATCGGCGTGCTGCCCGGAAGCCGCGGGTCGACGAAGTATTCGTCGGGTGCCGGTCCGTTGTTGGTGATCTTGATGTTGTAGGTCTGGGCCTGGCCCTTGGCCAGCTTGGCCCCGGACGAGTTCGGCACGCCGGCCGCGGACGCGGGGACCGCCCGGTCGTTGGTGGCCACCGTGAACGGCTCAGACAGCGCCGTACCGGACACCTGCGGGATGAACGCGATGATCAGCGTCCAGGTTCCCGCCGTCGGCGAGAGCACGTGCAGCTGCGCTCCCTGCTGGTTGGTGTAGCCGGGAGCGGTCGAGCTCGGGAGCTCGTTTGCCGCCTGGGCCACCGCCTCCCCGTTCGGGTTGATCAGCCAGGCCGTGAACGGGTTGTTCGGGTTGTCGGCCAGGACCGCCGAGGCATTCAGCTCGGGAAGACCGGCCGGCACGTGGAGCTGGTAGTAGAACGTCTCGCCGGTGATCAGCGAGCGTCCGTTGCCGCCGGTCAGCGTCTGGGTGAATGACTGCGAGCCGTTCGGGATCAGGCTGCGCAGCGTCACCGGGATGGTCGACTGCCGGCCGAAGCCGGGGCCGCCGTTACTGCTGAGCACGATCGCGCCCGACGTGTCACCGGGCGTCGCGGGCGTGTTCACGGTCAGCGTCACCTGCCGGGACTGCCCTGGGGCCAGGGTCAGGCTCGACGGGCTCACGTGCCCGAACGGGGCGTACTTGGCCACCTGGGCGCCGAGCAGCACCGGCCCGTTGGTCCCGCCGTTGGCGGCCTCGCGGCTCCAAACGTAAGCGGTCCACGTACCGGGCTTGGGATTAGTGACCTGTGCGTTGCCATAGCCGCCGTCGCCCTGAGGCACCGAATACGCGGCCAGGGCCCCACTCGGATCGACCAGCGTGAGCCGCACGCGGGCGGTCAGGGGTTCCGTCGCCGAGTTCTGGAACGCCAGCGACACGTTCAGCCGGTTCTCACCCGACGGTACGCTGAAGGTCACGGGCTCGTAGTTGCTCGGGGTGCCCGTCCAATCGGAGGTCTTCGGGCTGCTCGAGTCGCTGAGCGTGACCTTGGCCGTCTTGATCGTGCTGTAGGTCCCGAGCGTGCGGGTCGAGAGCGAGACGGTCTGCGCGCCCGAGCCGTTGTTAGTGATCGTGTCGGTCAGACGCTCGGTGCTCCCGGGATTGTCGACCGCGTTCAGCTGCGTGGGGTTCTCCAGCAGCGTGGCGCCGCTCGCCTTTGGTGAGCTGGTCGGCGTGCGGTACGACTCGGCCGCCTGCACGGCCTTGTAGGCGTCGATCAGGCCGGCACCCTGCTGATCGGCCGGTGAGCCGATGTCATCGGTCGTGGAGACAATGATCTGCTTGACCACGGCAGGGGTTGGGCTGGCGCCACCGTGTCCCTGGCGATACGCCTGGATGACCAGCGCCGCCTCGCCGGCGGTCAGCGGTGCCGACTCGCTGGTCCCGCCGAACGGGATCACCGGGGTCGGATTGCCGCCGTAGCTGACGCAGTCGCCGTACATCGCGGTGTTGGTCGAGCACAGAGCCCAGTTGAGCTCGCCCGGCGCGACTGCGTCCACGGTACGCCCGCTCTGCTCGAATCCGCCCGAGCTGAACGAGCTGACGTCGTTGTTGAGGTAGCTGCTGATGCCCGGGAACTGCGCTCCGCCGTAGCCGTCCTGGAGGTCGACCCGGTAGGTCGTGGTGGCGCCCATCGACAGCACGTTCGGGTCAGTCGACGGAGTGCCGATCGTGCTGGTCACGCCGGCATCGCCGCTCGAGACGGTGACCGTCGTACCGGCGGCCGTCGCGTTGTCGTTGGCCTGCTTGATCACGTCGAGCGTGGCCTGGTCGTCGGGGTAGTAGTTGTTGCCCAGCGACTCGTTGAGGACGTTGACGTGGTCGGTGCCCACCGCGTAGTCGATGGCCTGGAGGAACGACGAGTTGAAGCCGGCGTCCTCGGCCCCGAAGATGTCGAGCCCGACCAGGCTGGCGCCCGGGGCGACGCCCTCGACGCGGATGTCGCACGTACCAGTCACGGCGTGGGGGCCGTAGCCGGCCACGTTGTAGACCTGGCGGCCCTGCGCGGCGATCGAGCTGGCGTCGCCGAAGGCCTCCTCACCGCCGGTGGGCACGCTGGTGCCCTCGCCGCTGAAGTCCTTGTAGTCGATGAACACGTGCTGGCCGGTGGAGCGGATGAAGTCGGGATTGTTGATGTCCAGGCCGTCGGCGATGAAGCCAACCGTCACGCCCGCGCCGGTGAAGCCAAGCGAGCGCGCGGTCTGCGCGCCGGGCACATCCGAATCGGCGTGGATCGTCTCGAGCGCCTGCGGGTTGAGCTGAACCTTTCCGGCTGGAGCGCAGACGCCGCTAGGGGTCGTTCCCGTCGCCGAACCGCCGTTCCCGGTGACCTGGGCCGGAGCGAGCCGGATGACCTGGTCGGGAACGACCTGGCTGACCGCCGGGTTGGACTTGAGCTGAGCCTCCTCAGCCGGGGACACGGTGGCTGACACCGCGTTCAGCACCGTGTATCGGTGCACGTCGCGCGCGCCCGAGGAGTTGAGCTGGCTAGTCACCGGCGCCTGCGCGGACTGGATCGCCTGCCGTCGGGCGCCGATATCCGCCCGGGTGGCCGGAAGCCCGGTCTCCTGGTTCTTGAGCACGACGATCACCCGCTGCGTCGCGGCCTGACCTTGTGCTATCGCGGCCGCCGAGCCAGCCAGCTGGCCCAGGGCGATCACCGCCGCCAGCACACCGAACCCGGACACCACTCGACGTGCGCTTCGCACCATTCACTCCTCCGTTCTCCCCACGCCTACGTTTGCCGGAGGCAGCCTATACCGGGGCGGATGCCTGCGGGTGTCAGCTTGGTGACCTCGGTCCGAGAGCCGGGTCAGTGGGACCCGGCGCAGGCCGGGCGGGAGGGTCCGACAGGGACCGGTCTAGCCGAGCAGGCCGGGCGGCGGCGCCGAGACGCGACCGTTCGAAGGCGCCGAGGCGGTGAGGGGGCCTGCTGCCGAGGCCGTGACCGGGCTGGGCTCCCGGACCGGGGGGACATGGGCCGGCGCCGGAGGCTCGCGGTCCGGCTCGCCCTGACCACCCCGGGCCAGGTCGTTCATCGAGGTCGCCGTACGCCCGTCGCCGGCCACCAGCAGCTTGAAGTCGTGCGGGCTGGAGGCGGCCTGGATGGCGTCCTCCATGGCCACGCGGCCGGCCTTGACGTGGTGCAGCAGGGCCTGGTCGAAGGTCTGCATCCCGTAGTACTCACCCTCGGCGATGACCTCGCGCAGGCGGTCGGTCTGATCGGAGTCGAGGACCATGTCGCGCGCCCGGCCGGTCATCCGAAGGATCTCGCACACCGCGACCCGGCCCGCGTGGTCGGCCGTGCGCACCAGCCGCTGCGAAACCACGGCCTTGAGCGTGCCCGCGAGCATGGCCCGCGCCTGGGTCTGCTCATGGGGCTGGAAGAAGTCGATGATGCGGTTGACGCTCTCGGCCGCGTCGAGCGTGTGGACGGTCGAGAGTACGAGGTGGCCGGTCTCGGCGGCCGACAGCGCGGTTCGCACCGTCTCCTCGTCGCGCATCTCGCCGATCAGGATCACGTCGGGGTCCTGGCGCAGGACGCGGCGCATGGCGCGGCTGAACGAGGCGGTGTCCATCCCGACCTCGCGCTGGTTGATGATCGAATTGATGTCGCGGTGCAGATACTCGATCGGGTCCTCGATCGTGACGATATGCCGCGCCTTCATCCGATTGATGTGGTTGATGATGGCCGCTAGCGTGGTGGACTTGCCGGAGCCCGTGGTGCCGGTGAGCAGGATCAGGCCACGCTCCTCATCGGCGATCGCCTCGATCACCGACGGCAGCCCGAGCTCGTCCACGGTCTTGACCGTGAACGGGATGACGCGAGCGACGATCGAGACCGATCCGCGCTGGCGGAACGCGTTGACGCGGAACCGGGCAAGATCGGGCACGGTGTAGGAGAAGTCGATCTCGTTGTCGGTGTCGAACGCCGCGGCCTTCTCCCCGTGGTCGGCAAGCATCTGGCGGAGCACTCGCTCGGTGTCGGCCGGCGTGAGCGAGTCGGCGTACTGGGGCAGCGGCTCGAGGTGGCCGCGGAAGCGCGCCGTCGGGCGCGCCGGCACCTTCACGTGAAGGTCCGAGCCCTCGTTCTCGACGACATAGCGGAGCGCCTCATGGAGATCGAACATCCCTCCCCAAATCGACCCTTGAGCGCTCGGCCTTGAGCCCAGCCCGGGCAGGGTGGACGTGCGGCGCCGCCGCGGTGAGCGGCGCCGCACGCCGAGGCTCAGAGGACCTTGGCTTGCCGCCGGGTCGTCGTGTGGTGAGCGCTCACCGTGAGGATGTAGCTGCCCGGGGTGAGCGCGCGTCGCGCCCGAAGCACCACCCGGGCGCCCTGCACGACCCCGGTCGCGTATACGACCCCGGCCCGCGAGAGGCTGGCCTGCCCGGCGCCGCCCGCCTTGAGGGTGAGCGGTCCCGGCACGAGCTTGATTCGGCACTGCTCCTGGCTCACGCGACGGTTACGGCCGTTCAGCCGCTTGATCCGGGTGACCGTGGCGCAGGTGACCTCCTCGACCTTGCCATGCCCCACCGAGGTCGGCGTGCCGGCCGACTGACCGGCAGCCGCCGACAGGACGGTGCCGGAGAGCGAGTCCGTGAGGACGCTGTAGGGGGGACTCGCCGCTCCGGCCGGGGCCGCGGTGCCGGTGAGGTAGGGGACGCTGAGCGTCGCCGTCCGCATCGCCCCGCCGGTCACCTGTGGTGCGAAGCGCAGCCCAACCGTGCAGGTCGCGGGCGGCTGGAGCGTCTGGCCCGAGCACTGGTCCTCGACCGTCACGAAGTCCCCACCGTCCGCCCCGCTCACGCTCAGCGTTCCGAGCGTCAGGGGAACGTCACCGGTGGAGCTGACCGTGACCGTCTCGACGCTGCCGATCGTTCCCACGGTCTGACCCGGGAACGAGACCGGCGCGGGATTCAGGCTCGGAGGTGAGGCCGTGCCGAAATCCGCGTCGAACAGCAACACGGAGTTGGTCAGGGGCGGGAACCAGGGCTGCCCGGCATAGGCGTCGACGAGCGGCCCGGGGTTGCATGCGCCGGGGCTCGGCGTGGCGAGCGCCCAGGTGAGGTTCGCCGTCGGCGGCCCGCCCGTGAGGGCGAGCGCGTACGTATTGCCCGCGCTCAGCGGCTGATCGATCGTGAATGTTTGCCGCTGGTACGCGGCGCCGGTGCTCATGACCGTCGCCGGCGCGCTCCACAGCGGCGACGAGCTCGGGGTCGTGCCCGTGACGCTGTACAGCCCGATAGTCACCGCCTGATTCTGATCGGCCGCCACCACAGCGCTGAACGTTTTCAGGTAGTCGGTGGGCGCCACGAACTCGTTGCCCGCCTCGTCCTGCGAAGCCCCCCTTCCCGAACCAGGCGAGGTCAGGGTCACGTTCCCGTCCGAGGGACAGGCGGTGGTGTCGACCGTCGTGTCGCCCCACGCCGCGAAGCTTCCGAACCACAGCCATCCGGCCGCCACCGCCAAGCCAAGCAGGGGCGCGCGCATCAATCGCTTTCGCATGCCTTCACATCTCCAGTCCCGTTCACCGCGCCACCGGGTCGGCGGCGCGTGCCATGGCTGACATGCTGGCGGTAAGCGAACGCCGCCACATCGGGCGTTCGCCCATTCATTCGCCGCGCGTTTAGACGCGGGCGGCGGTTTCGTTTAGTCCGGTTTAGGCGGCGGTCGCCAGGCTGGCGCTACGCGACGTCGCGGAGCTTCTGAGCCTCGGCC
>JAFAWR010000163.1 GCA_019241635.1 Solirubrobacterales bacterium | reverse complement strand
GCGGTTCTCGTCGTCGCAGACGACGACCATCTTGCCCTGGCGAATGTCCTCGATGGCCTCCTCGATGGTGGCGAATGGCGTCCTCACCCCCGAGCTCACTTCGACCCCCCCATCAGCTTCTCAACGTATTTCGCCAGCACATCGACCTCCAGGTTCACTCTGTCGCCGACCGTCGCCCGCCCGAGATTCGTGCGCTGCACGGTGTCGGGTATGAGAGAGACGGTAAACGATCGGCTGTCCAGCTCCGCGACCGTAAGCGACACGCCGTCCACCGCGATCGATCCCTTCTCGATCACGTAGCGCATGAGCTCGGGTGGAGCGTCGACCCGGATCCGGCGGGCGAACCCGTCGTCGGTGACCGCGCCCACGTGGCCCACGCCGTCCACGTGACCCTGCACGACGTGGCCTCCGAGCCGGTCGCCGGCGCGGAGCGGCAGCTCCAGGTTGACCTCCGAGCCGGGCGTGAGATCGCCGAGCGAGGTGCGCGAGAGCGTCTCGTTCATGGCGTCGGCGACGAACGAGCCGTTCTCAAGGGCGGTCGCGCTCAGGCACACGCCGTTGACCGCGATCGAATCGCCGGCGCGGAGCTCGGCGACCAGCGGCGTCTCGATCCGCACGCGCGCGCCGTCGCCGGAGCGGTCGATCGCGCCGATCCGGCCCAGGCCCTGGACGAGTCCGGTGAACACTACGGCCGCGTCCTCACCACTCGCGCATCCGCGCGGAGACCAGCAGATCGTCCCCGACCCGCTCGCAGTCGAGGGTGAGCGCGCGGGCCGCGTCGGCGATCGCCTCGACCCCCTCCCCCTCGAGCGGATCGCGAGCGGTGCGTCCGCCCAGGACCATCGGCGCGAGGAACAGCCGCATCTCGTCGACCTCGCCGGCGTCGAGAAACGCGCCGGCCAGGTGCGGACCGCCCTCGAGCAGCATCGAGCCGATCCCGTCGGCGCCCAGCTGGTCGAGCGCGGAGCGCACCCGGGCGGTCTCGTTTTCGCCGGTGGCCACGACGACGTCGGCGCCGTGGGTGGCCAGCGCGTCGGTGGCGGTTCGCGGAGCGGCTCGGGAGACCACCACGGTCAGCGGAACCTTGCGCGCGTCGCGGACCAGCTGCGAGCCGAGCGGCAGCCGGGCCAGGGAGTCGAAGACCACGCGGCGCGGCTGCCTGATCACGCCATCGATGCGGGCGGTGAGCCGGGGGTCGTCGGCCAGCGCGGTCCCGATGCCGACCGCGACCGCGTCGCACTGGGCCCGCCAGTGGTGGGCGAGCCGCCGGCTCTCCTCTCCGGAGATCCACTTGGAGTCCCCGCCCCGCGTGGCCACCTTGCCGTCGAGCGTCATCGCCGACTTGAACAGCACCCACGGGCGCCCCGTGCGGGCGTGCTTGCGAAACGGCTGGTTGAGCAAGCGGGCGCGGGTGGCCAGCTCGCCGTCCGCGACCACGACCTCGACCCCCTCGTCGCGCAGGATGCCCAGGCCGCGGCCGGAGGCGTGCTCGCTCGGGTCATCGGACGCGACGACCACGCGCCCGATGCCGGCGGCCCGGATCGCCTCGGTGCACGGCGGGGTGCGGCCCGTGTGGCAGCACGGCTCGAGCGAGACGTACAGCGTCGCGCCGCCCAGGTCGCGCCCGGCGGCGGCCTGGATCGCTTCGACCTCGGCGTGCGGGCCGCCCACCGCCTGGTGGAAGCCCTCGCCGAGGACCTCATCGTGGCGGCCGATGACCGCACCGACCAGCGGGTTGGGGCTGACCCTCCCCCGGCCGCCCTCGGCCAGCTCGATCGCGCGAGCGAGGTGGCGGCGATCGATGTCGGTCGGAGCGGACATGACTCTGTGAATGCGCAGGATAGGCCGCCCTCCTAAACGCCCCCTACGGGCGCGGCTCTCCGTGACCACCCGGGTCGCTACCGTTGTCCCGACGCGGCGCCACGAAGCGCTCCTTCTCGCCGAACGGCTCGTTTTGCTTCACAGCGCACCTGGAGCCCAATGAAGCTCATCATCCAGATCCCCTGCTTCAACGAGGAGCGCCAGCTTCCCACCACGCTTAAGCGGCTGCCCCGGCAGGTGGCGGGCTTCAGCGTCGTCGAATGGCTGATCATCGACGACGGCTCGAGCGACCGCACGGTGGAGGTTGCGCGCGAGCACGGCGTCGACCATGTCGTCCGCCTGACCAACCACAAGGGTCTGGCCGCCGCCTTCCAGGCCGGGCTCGACGCGGGCCTGAAGCTCGGCGCCGAGGTGATCGTCAACACCGACGCCGACAATCAGTACGAGGGAGCCGACATCCCGAAGCTCGTCGGGCCGATCGTTCGCGGCGAAGCCGACATGGTGGTCGGGGACCGCCAGGTCAAGACGATCGAGGAGTTCTCGGCCGCCAAGAAGCTGCTCCAGCGGCTCGGCTCGTGGGTCGTGCGCCATGCCTCGGCGACCGCGGTCCCCGACACCACCTCGGGTTTCCGGGCCTACAACCGCGAGGCCGCGCTCCAGATGCACGTGGTGTCCAAGTTCACCTACACGCTCGAGACGATCATCCAGGCCGGCAAGCTGGAGGTCGCGATCGACCACGTGCCGGTCCGGACCAATCCCAAGACCCGGGAGTCCCGCCTGTTCCCCTCCGTCGGGGCCTATGTACGCCGCAACGCGCTGACCATCTTCCGGGTGTGGGCCCAGTACGAGCCGCTCAAGCTGTTCTGGGGCGGCGCGTTGATCATCGGCCTGCCGGCCGTGGCCCTGTTCGCCCGCTTCCTGATCCTGTTCATCGTCCATGGCGGCCGGGCCGGTCACGTCCAGTCGCTGATCCTCGGCGCCGTGCTGTTCTTCGGCGCCATGCTGCTCGGCGCCCTCGGGGTGATCGGCGATCTCCTGGCCTCCCAGCGCACGCTGACCCAGCGTACGTTCGAGCGGGTGCGCCGGATCGAGCTCCAGCTCGGCATCGAGCCCTCGCACTACGAACATGGCGACCCGGGCCGCCCGGCCGCCCGCGCCGACGGCGGTGCCGGCACCGAGCCGGACCCCGCGGAGCGCAGGGCGCTCGAGGTATGAGCGCCGCCCCGGGGGCCGTCCCCACCGGCAACACGTTCGACAAGTACGGCTCGACCAATCCCGTGGTCCGCCGGCTCATGTCCGGGTTCGAGGCCACGCTCGAGCGACTGTTCACGCGGGCCGACCCCCAATCGATCCTCGACGTGGGCTGCGGCGAGGGGGTCTTGACCGAACGCTGGGCCGAGCGTCTGGGCGCGAAGCCGGTGCTCGGCATCGATTTGCCCGATCCCAAGCTCGAGGCGCACTGGCGCAGGCGCCGGCGGGACAACCTTGAGTTCCGTACCTTCGACGGCGCTGCCCTGCCGCTCGGCGACGGCTCATTCGACCTGGTCGCCGCGACCGAGGTCCTCGAGCACGTGCCCGATCCCGAGGGCACCCTGGCCGAGATGGCCAGGGTGGCCACTCGTCACGTGCTGGTCTCGGTCCCCCGCGAGCCGCTGTGGCGCGCGCTGAACCTCGCCCGCGGGGCCTACGTGGGCGATCTCGGCAACACCCCGGGGCACGTGAACCACTGGTCCAAGCGGAGCTTCGTGCGCGCGGCCGGGCGCTACGGCCAGGTCATCGAGGCGTGCTCGCCGTTTCCCTGGACGATGCTTCTCGTGCGGGTGTCCTGATGCCGGCTCCCCCGCCGTCGCACGGCCCGACCACGACCACGTCGCGCCCGCCGGCCGCCGCCGAACCTGAGGTGGCTAGCGGAGCGCCGGGCCCCGGTGAGGAGCCCTCCTACGCCTCGGGCGCGCGGGTCCTCTCGGTTGGGATCGCCTCCACCGGCATCTTCACCTTCCTCTACCTCGCCCTGGCCAGCAACGCGCTCGACCCCGCTTCCTACAGCCGGATCTCGCTGTGCTGGGCGATCATGTTCGTGATCCTGTCGGTGATCTACCGGCCGGTCGAGCAGCTGCTCTCGCGGACGATCGCCGACCGCCGGGCTCGCGGCCTGCGAGGCCATTCGCTGCGCATCCCGGCCCTGATCCAGTTCGGGTTCGCCTCGGTGTTCGTCGTCGTCGCGCTTGCCACGCGCCACGACATCGAGCAGGGGATGTTCGACGGCTCGAGCGCGCTCTACTGGATCCTCGTCATCGGCGTCCTGGCCTATTCGGCCAGCTACTTCGCCCGCGGCTGGCTGGCCGGACACCAGCGATTCGCGCTGTACGGCGGCCTCGTGTTCCTCGAGTCGACCTCGCGCTTCCTGTTCGCGCTCGCCGTGGCGGTCGGCATCGGATCCGGCCAGAGCATCGTCGGCCTCGGGATGGCGGTCGCGCCGTTCGCCTCACTGTTCGTGATCCCATTCGCCTTCTCGCGCCTGCGGGTGCGCGGGCCCTCCGCGCTGCCCGCCGCCGACGCCGCCCGTGAGGGCCCCGCTCACGCTCAGGTCGAGGAGGCGGCCACCGATCTCAGCCTGCGACACGGCGCGGGCTTTGCCGTCTCGGTGGTGGGGATCATGCTCGCCGAGCAGACCCTGATGAACGCCGGCGTGCTGATCGTCGCCGCCAAGGCGGGAAGCAAGGCCGGGCTGACCGTCGGAATCACCGGGTTCGTGTTCAACGTGCTGCTGATCGTGCGTGCCCCGCTCCAGCTCTTCCAGGCCATCCAGACCTCGATCCTCCCCCATCTGGCCGGGCTCGAGGCGCGCGAGAGCGCCGACGAGTTCCACCGCGCGATCCGCACGACCGTGCTGGTCATCGCCGCCTTCGGGGGCGCGGTGGCCGTCGGCCTGCTGGCCGTCGGCCCGTTAGTGATGACGGCGTTCCTGGGCAACAAGGGCTTCTCCTACGGCCGATTCGGGCTTGCCGTGGTCGGCCTCGGGATGGGGCTTCACCTGGCCGCGGGCACGCTCAACCAGGCGGCGCTGGCCCGGGGGCGAAACGCCCTGGCCGCCGTGGCGTGGCTGTCGGCGGCGGCGCTGTTCGTCGTCCTGATGCTCTCGGGAGCGATCAGCAACCAGGTGACCCGCGTCGAGGTGTCCTATTTCACCGCCGCGCTGGTGCTCTGCGGCCTGTTGACCGCGATCTATCGCCGCGGCCCCGCGCCCGCCCGGCCGAGGGCCGCTTCCTAGCGTCGAGACACTAGGAATTGAGGCTCTTGCAGGCGGGCTCCTTGGCAGCGGCCTTCTCGAGCTCGGGGTTGGTTAGCCCGCTGGCGTCGATGCTGTTGAGCGAGCCGCGAACGCTCGTGGTGAGCGCCTGAGCGGCGCTGTTGAACGACGCCGCCGAATCGGTCGGAAGCGACTGCGACTTCGTCACCGCCACCCGCATGGCATCTCTGAGCTCAGTGAACGCCCTGACGATCGCTCCGGCCACCGTGTGGCCGTTCGTGATGTCCGGAGTCCCGGCCGAGCGGAGATGCGAAACCGCCTGGTCGGAGTCCTGCGCGATCGCGCCCAGGAAGTCCTGGAGCGTCTTCTTGGCCTCGGCCGCGTTGGTGGCGGACGATCCGCCGAGCGCGCTCAACCGGTTCCCCACGTCGCGCTCGAGCGGGGAGATCGCCGAGCAGACCGACTTGACGTAGGTGCTCGCGCTGACCTTGGAGGATCCGCTCGATCCACAGCCGGCACATACCAGGAGGACGATCAGCAGCGCCGGGGCGCCGCGGAGGCTCGCAGGATGCACCATCGGCAGGCTAGCGTCGAGCCGGGCGCCATGCTGCGCTGAGCCGAGTCGGCGGCCGGGTCAGCCGATGCCGGCAGCCGCGGCGATGGCGGCGTAGGCGGCCGCCGGATCGGGCGTCCCGAACACCGCCGATCCGGTGACCAGCAAGTTGGCTCCAGCCTCCACGCAGGACCGGGCGGTGGCCTCGTGCACCCCGCCGTCCACCTCGACGGCCACATGATCGGGAAGCCCGCTCCGCAGCCGCGCCAGCTTCTGAAGTGACCAGGGTATGAACTCCTGACCGCCCCAACCGGGATTGACGCTCATGCACAGGGCGAGGTCGAGCAGCTCGTGGGCGACCTCGTCCAGGCTCGAGGTCGGCGTGGCGGGGCAGATGGCCGCACCGGCGGAGCACCCGGATTCGCGGATGGCCTGGAGCGCGTAGTGCAGGTGCGGGGTGGCCTCGACGTGGACCGTGATGCTGTCCGCTCCCGCCCGGGCGACGTCGGCCACGTAGCGCTCCGGCCGCTCGATCATCAAGTGCACGTCGAGGATCGCGCCCGCCGCGTGGACCTGGTCGGCGAGAGCCTCGACCATCAGCGCCCCGAAGGTGATCGGAGCGACGAAGCGGCCGTCCATGACGTCGACGTGGATGACCCGCGCGCCGGCCGCGATCACCTCCCCGACCTGCTCGCCCAGGCGGGTGAAGTCCGCGGACAGGATCGACGGGGCGATCCGCGGCTCGCGCAACAGACGCAGTGTGGCGTCGGCCGGGCCGCCCGGGTGCTCGGCCAAGCCGCTACACCGCCCGCAACATGCTGCCGTGGCAGTGGTTGCAGGCCACGATCGCCGTGCTCGACATCCGCACGATCGTCGAGTGCTCCCCGCAGTTGGGGCACACCGAAACGAGCTCGTAGCGCTGCAGGCAGTAGACACACCTGTAGCGCCCCGGCGCCGCCGTCGGGCGGAGCCACGGCTCGCCGCATGCCGGGCACTCGGGGCCGAGCTTGGGCAGGGATTCGGTCAAGGTAGAGACGTAGGGTACGGGTCCGTGGCCGAGCAAGTGGCGGAGTCCGACGAGTGGCTGGGCGTGTCTGACGCCGCCGGCTCGCCTCGATATTACTGGTGGTAAGTGAGAGCGAGCCGGTGGGGTCGGGCGCGTCCAGACGCCGTCGGAATCGTCAATTGCGAGGCCGCGGGCCCGCACGCCGCAGGCGGGCGATGAAGAACCCGTCGGTGCCGTCGCGATGGGGCAGGAGCTGGACTCCGGGCCCGGCCGGGACGCCCCGGAGCTCGTCCGAAAGGGCCGGCTCCTCGGCCGCGAAGTCGTCTCGGGCGGCCAGGAACCGCTCGATCACGCCCTGCCCCTCGGCGCGGGAGATCGTGCACACCGAGTACACCAGCGCGCCCCCGGGCGCGAGGCAGCCGGCGCCGGCCTCGAGGATCCGGCCCTGGAGCTCGGTCAGCTCTCCGATCGCCTCCCGCCGCGCACGCCAGCGCAGATCCGGCCGGGATTGCAGCGTGCCGAGACCGCTGCACGGCGGGTCGACCAGCACGCGGTCAAACGGCCCGTCGCCGCGCGCCTCGGCGGCATCCCCCACCTCGACCCGTACGCTTGCGGCGTGCAGCCGCGCCGCCGTCCGCTGGAGCGCGGCGGCCCGGCCGGGATGGCGCTCGACCGCGACGATCTGGCCCCGATCCTCGATCAGCGCGGCCAGGTGGGTGGTCTTGCCCCCCGGTGCCGCGCACAGATCGAGGACTCTCTGGCCGGGCTGCGGGTCGAGCACCCGAGCGACCAGCATCGACGCGCGCGACTGCGGCTGGATCGTCCCGGCCCGCCAGGGCTCGGAGCTCTGGATGTCGAACGGGCCCTCCAGCACGAGCCCCTCGGGGACCCCGGGCGCCGGCCGGCTCGCCACGGGCAGCCCGCCGGCCACCTCGGCCGGCGCCGCGGCCAGGGTGTTGACCCGCAGGGCGGACTCGGCCGGGCGGTTCACCACGCGCAGGAGCCCACGGGCCTCCTCGGGTCCGAGCTCCTCCCACCACTGGGTGGCCAGCCAGCCGGGCACGGAGTGGAGAACCGCCGCCACTTCGGGCGTCTCGTCGCCCAGCCCGGCCAGTATCGCGGGACCCTCGCGGGTGGCCCGCCGCAGGACCGCGTTGACCAGCCCGGCCCCCCGGGGGCTCGCCCGCTTGGCCAGCTCGACGCTCTCGTTCACCGCGGCGTGATCCGCGCTCCCGCCGAGGAGTAGGAGCTCGAACAGGCCGAGCCTGAGCACCGCCAGCACCGGCGCCTCGAGCCGTTCGAGACGGCGGTCCAGGAGCTGCGTGGCGATGTGGTCGAGCGTGGCCCGCCGCTGCACGGTGCCGTAGCTGAGCGCCATGGCCAGGGCCCGGTCGCGGGGCTCGAGATCGGAAGCCTCGCCGGCGAAGGCCCGGTCGGCGTAGGCGTCCTGCTCGAACACGCGGCGGATGACCCGCAGGGCGCACGCGCGGGCCGGTGAGACGCGGCCGGGGGCTCTGGTGGCGGGCATGCCGGGTGTCTACCTGGGCCGGCCCCGCAGGTAGTCCTCGCCGCTCATCGCCCGCCGCCCGGGGGGTTGGACGACGAGCAGCTCGAGTGCACCCTGAGCGCAGCCGAGCACCGGCCGCGGCCCTTCGAACGACAGCTCCCCGGGCGCCGGTCCGCCGGCCGGAATGATCCGGGCCTCGCGCACCCCTAGCCGGTCCCCGTCGGCGAGCACGACGTGGGCGCCGATGTGCGGAGTCAGGGCACGCACGGTGCGCTCGAGCTCTTCGGCCGAGCGGGCCGGATCGAGAACGCGATCCTCGGGCGCGATCTTGGTCGCGTACGTGGCCAGGGCATCGTCCTGGGGGATGTACGGCGGCGACTCGCCGAGCACGCGGATGAGAAGGTCGGCGCCCACGGCCTCCAGCCGCGGGGCCAGGCTCCCGTAGGTGTCATCGGCGGCGATCGGCTCGATCGCCTGCGCGCACACGGGTCCCGAGTCGAGCCCCTCGGTGAGCTGAATGATCGACACGCCGGTCCGCGCGTCGCCGCTCATGATCGCGCGCTCGATCGGCGCGGCGCCGCGCCAGCGCGGGAGCAGCGACGGGTGAACGTTGAGCATCGGGAAGGCCGACAGCAGCGGCTCCCTGATCAGCGCGCCGAACGCGCATACGCACACCGCATCGGGGCGAGCCCGGGCGATCGTGGCCAGCGCAGCCTCGTCGTTCACGGTGTCCGGCTGGGTCAGCTCGATCCCGAGCTCGCGCGCGAGGTCGGCGACCGGGGGCGATCCCAGCTTGCGACCCCGGCCGCGCGGACGATCGGGCCGGGTCACGACCAGCGCCGGGCGGTGCGGAGAGTCGGCCAGCCGCGCCAGGACAGCGGCGGCGAACTCAGAGGTGCCGAGGTAGACCGTGCGCAACTACCGGTATCTACGCGGCCTGCTGGGCCTCGCGCAGGGTGCGCATGGCCTCCTTGCGCTGATCGCGCGAGGTGCGGTCGAGGATCAGCACGCCGTCGAGGTGGTCCATCTCGTGCTGGATCACGCGCGCCTCGAGGCCCGACGCCTCGATCACGATCGGCTCCCCGAACTCGTTGAGCGCGCGGACCCGGACGTGGATCGGCCGATCGACTTCGACGTGCACGCCGGGCAGGCTGAGGCAGCCCTCCTCCATCGCTTCGGTGTCACGGCCCGACCACTCCAGCTCTGGATTGATCAGCGCGGCCAGCGGACTCTGCTGCTGGACCCGGTAGACGAGCAGGCGGTGAACCACTCCGACCTGCGTGGCCGCCAGCCCGACCCCGAGCGCGTCGTCCATGAGCCGCCCCATCCGCTCGACCTCGTCGCGCAGCGCGTCGTCGATGCGGTCGATCTTCCGCGCCTTGGTCCGCAGCACGGGATCGCCGAAGCTGCGGATCTGGGCCAGCGCGGCGTCGCGGCGAGCCACCGTCTCGGGATCGAGCTCGGGCTCCGGGCGCTCGGGCTCGACCCCGGCCTCGGGCTGGGGCTCGAGCTCGGGGTCGAGGCCGGTGTCAGCGTGGGGATCGGTGTCGGTGGACACGCCGTCAGCTTAGTGCTCCGCCAGCGTCACTGCGGGGTCACCGCAACGGTCACTGCGGGGTTACTCCGGTGTCACTGCGGGTCAGGGTCGACGCTCACGCTGACCCCGCGCCGGACGGCGTCGGCGGCGCAGGCGTCGACCGCGGCACCCACCGCCCGCAGCGTGGCCAGCCGGTCGTGACACTTGATGACCAGCTGGCTGCGCGAGCGGCCCCGGAGCCGGAACAGCGGCGCCGGACCGAGCACGGTGGCGCCCGCGGGGACGATCTTCTCGTGCAGTCGGGTGGCCAGCGCGAGCGCATCGCCGGCGTCCGGCGATGCACAGACGATCCGGACCAGCGTCCCGTAGGGTGGGTAGCCGAGCGCCTGGCGGCGGCGGAGCTCGACGGTCAGGAAGCCGTCGGTGTCGTGGTGGGCCGCGAGCGCGATCGATCGCGCCTGCGGAGCCAGCGTCTGGACGAGCACGCGTCCGCCGTCCTCGCCCCGGCCCACGCGCCCGGCCAGCTGGGTGATCAGCGCGAACGTCCGCTCTTCGGCCCGGAAGTCCGGGAAGCGGAGCGTCTGATCGGCGTCGAGGACGACGCCGAGCGCGACGTCGGCGAAGTCGTGGCCCTTGGCGACCATCTGGGTTCCCACCAGCACCCCGGTCGGGGCGGCCTCGAACCGGGCCAGCGTCTCGGCCAGACGGCCCTTGCCGGCGACCGCGTCCGCGTCGAGGCGGAACACCGGCAGCTCCGCGCCGAACGCATCGCGCAGCTCCTCCTCGATGCTCTCGGTGCCTGCCCCGTGACGGGCCACGGCGATCGAGCCACACTCCTCGCAGCGGCTCGGCGCCCGGCGGCGGTGCCCGCAGTGGTGACAGGCCACGAAGTTCTGGCCCCTGTGCAGGACGAGCGCCACCTCGCAGTTGGGGCACATCCACACGTGGCCGCAGCCGCGGCAGGAAAGGAAGTTCGACCAGCCCCGCCGGTTCAGGAGCACGATCGCCTTGGTCTCGGCGGCGCGCACGTCGGCCAGCGCCATCCTCGTGTGGGGATGCAGGGGGTGGTGCAGGCCACGCATGTCGAGCACCTCGACCGGCGGCAGCGGCCGGCCGTCGATCCGGTCGGGCAGGCGCAGGCGCTGCAGCGCCACCACGCTCTCGGGCCGCGGGGTGGCGCTGCCCGCGAGCAGCACCGCGCCGTGCTGCTCGGCCCGGCGTTCGGCTACCGCGCGGGCGTCATAGCGGGGATCGCCTTCGTGCTTGTAGGAGCCGTCGTGCTCCTCGTCGAGGACGATCAGCTCGATGTCGGCGAGCGGCGCGAACACCGCCGAGCGCGGCCCCACGCACACCCGCGCCGCGCCGGAGCGCAGCCGCAGCCACTCCTCCTGGCGCTCACGCTGACCGAGGCCGGAGTGGAGCACGGCCACGATGTCGCCGAACCGCGCCTGGAAGCGGCCGACGGTCTGCGGGGTGAGGGCGATCTCGGGAACCAGCACGATCGCCCCCCGCCCGGCGGCGAGGACGGCCTGGACCGCCTGGAGGTAGACCTCGGTCTTGCCCGATCCGGTCACGCCGTGCAGCAGGAATCGCTGGGCCGCCCCGTCCCGATCGCGCGTGCCAAGCGCCTCGAGCACGGCGTCGAGCGCCCGGCGCTGATCGCCGGTCAGCTCCGCGGCACCGTCCAGGCGGCGCCCGATGGTCACCGCATCGGGCCTGGGTGCCCGCTCCAGCGAGCGGAGCGCGACCAGGCCGCGCGCCTCGAGGCGCCTGAGCGTGGCCGTGCCGAGCGCCGTGGCCAGCGCCGGGCCGCCATCCTGCAGGCGGCTCAGCGCCACCCGCTGGCGGTCGGTCAGGCGCTCGGCGCCGAGCAGCGCGCCGGCGCCCGCCTCGGTGAGCTCCGCGACCAGGATCGGCTTGGGCTTGCCCGCGCCTGAGCCGGCACCTGGGGGCAGGACCAGCGACAGCGCCCGAGCCGGGGTGGAGCAGTACTGCTCGGCGATCCACGCTGCGAGCTCGACCAGGTCGGCCGGCACGCCGGGCGGGAGTACGGCATCGGGCTCGGCCAGACGCTCGGGGGCCAGCGCCGACTCGGTCGCCAGCGCGAGCACCACGCCGAGCGTGGTCTGGCGGCCGAACGGGACGCGCAGCACGGCGCCCACGCCCACGTCGGCTTGCTCCGGACGCAGCCGGTAGTCGAACGGCCCCCGGACCGCTCGGGTCCGAGTGAGCGGTTCGACCCGCGCGATCAGTGGGCGAGGGCTTGCAAGGTTGGCGTGCATGGGGGTACCGGAGGGTAGAGTCAGGTCAGGATGACCACCGAGCATCTGGCTCCGGGCGCGCGCTCGCCCGGGCTCGAGGAGGCCGGCCTCGCTGGGCCGAGCCTCCCCGTCACCACGATCCTGGCCATGTGCGACCGGCTGCTCGGCGAGGTCGGGCGCCGCAGGCACATGTTCGCCTGGCTGCGCGGGCCGGGTGCGGCCGCCGACGAATGGCTACCGGTCGACGCGTACTACCCGCGCGCGCGGCTGGTCGTGATCTGCCGTTCGGCACCGGACTCCAATGACCGGCTCTACCGCGAGCGGATCCCCGCCCGCGGCCTCGGTCTGCTGACCCTCGATCCGGGGCTCCTCGGGGACGATCCCGCCGTCGTCGAGGCCGGGCTGGCGGCCAAGATCTTCGACCTCGAGCACGTGCCCCGACCGGCGCCGCCGCCCCCGCATCGCAGCGCACCCGCGCCCTCGTGGACGCCGGTCAAGGTCGAGCGCGCGGCGGTCGCGCCCGCGATGGAGCAGGGGCTGGGTCTGCTCGTCGGGTTGGCGCTTGCCGTGATCCTGATCGTCGAGGTGTATCTCGGCGTGGTTGGAGTCGCGTTCACCGCCGGCCGCGTCATGCTCGGCTTCGCGATCGCGCTCGAGGCGTGCTCGCGGGCGATCGGAACCGTGGCCGCGGCGCGCTCAGGCGAGCGGAGCTGGGCCGGCACGTGCGCGATCGGCGGCGCACCATTCGTGATCTGGTACGCGTTCTGGCGTCCCTCCGGCCGCTCCGAGACGGAGCCCGCGCCGCTGGCCGGGCTGCTCGCCGGCGTCGCTGTCGTGGTCGGCGTGCTGGCGCTGGCGCTCGGGCACTGATCCGGTCTCGGCGACCGATACGCTCAGGCCGGTGGCGCCGGAGCCGGGAGAGCAGGTGTTCTTCCACGGCCACCCTTCGTGGCGGTCGATGCTCGCGTTCTACCTGCGGGGCTTGATCGTGGCGATCCTGGCCGGCGTGATCGCCGGGCTCGTGACGCGCCTGGCCGGCAAGGCCGTCGACGTCCTCTGGGTGGCGCTCGCGGTGCTCGTCGTGTTCCTCGTGGTGCTCGCCCGGGGGCTGATCAGGCGGATCGCCACCACCTACACGATCACAAACCGCCGCCTCACCATCCGCTCCGGGCTGCTCTCGAGAGAGCTGCACGAGTGCCGGCTCGAGCGGGTTCAGAACGTGAGTTCGCGCCAGCGCCTGCTCGAGCGGCTACTCGGAGTCGGCACGGTCGACTTCGATACCGCGGCCGGCGCCGCCTATGACTTCTCGTTCCGCGGCGTGGACGACCCGGGCGGGATCGTCCGCACGGTCGACGCGGCGCTTCAGGACCTCGGCCTGACTCACCCGCGGGTGTAAACGGGCACTCCGCGCTGACCGAAGCGGCGCGCTACGCGCGGAGCGCAGCCGTGCCGAGCCCGGCCGCGGCGCGGAGCGCGGCCGCCTTGTCGGTGCGCTCCCAGGTGAAGTCGTGATCCTCGCGGCCGAAGTGGCCGTATGCCGCGGTCTTCTGGTAGACCGGGCGATGCAGCCGCAGATAGGAGCGAAACGCGCCGGGGCGCAGGTCGAAATGCTCGCCGATCAACTCGAGGATCCGCGAGCGGGAGAGCTTCTCGGTCCCGAACGTCTCGACCATGACCGACACCGGGTGAGCCACGCCGATCGCGTAGGCCACCTGCACCTCGAGCCGGTCGGCCAGGCCGGCCGCCACCAGGTTCTTGGCCACGTAGCGGGCCGCGTAGGCCGCGCTCCGATCGACCTTGCTCGGATCCTTTCCGCTGAACGCCCCACCCCCGTGCCGGGCCATCCCGCCATAGGTATCGACGATGATCTTACGCCCGGTCAACCCGCAGTCGCCCATCGGCCCCCCGATCACGAATCGGCCGGTCGGATTGACCAGGAGCGCCTTGTGCAGCTTGCGGGCGTCGTAGAGATCTTCGGGCACGACCGGCTGGATCACGTGTTCCCAGAGGTCGTCGCGCAACAGGGACTCGGCGCCGTCGCGGTGCTGGGTCGAGATCAGGACCTTCTCGATCTCGACCGGCCGCCCGTCCACGTAGCGCACGGTCACCTGCGTCTTCCCGTCCGGGCGCAGATACGGCAGGATCTCGGCCCGGCGCACGTCGGCCAGGCGCTTGGCCAGCTTGTGCGCCAGCGAGATCGGCAGCGGCATCAGCTCCTCGGTCTCATTCGACGCGTAGCCGAACATCATCCCCTGATCGCCCGCGCCGGCCAGGTCGAGCTCATCGTCGTCGCCGGGATCGATGCGCGACTCGTAAGCCCGGTCGACGCCCTGGGCGATGTCCGGCGACTGCTTGTCGATCGCGTTGATCACCGCGCACGTGTGGTAATCGAACCCGAAC
>JAFAWR010000384.1 GCA_019241635.1 Solirubrobacterales bacterium | reverse complement strand
CGTCCTGCACATGGCGCTCGACGGCCGGGTGCCCGTCTACTTCGAGCACCACGTGCTCCTGTGGAAGTACCCGCAGCTCCAGATCGGTCTGCATCCCCTCGGCAAGGGACTGAAGCGCCGCGTGTTCGGTGGCATGCCGCTGCTGTTGCTCGAGGCCCAGTCGCCTGGCGAGCTCGCCTTCAGCCGCGACGCGCCCGGTCACATCGTCGCGCTGCACCTTCAGCCCGGACAGGGCATCATGGCCCGCGAGCACCAGTTCCTGGCCGCCACCGGCGGCGTGCAGTACGACTACAGCCGCCAGAAGGGCTTCTCCAACATGCTCTACGGAGGCGGCTTCTGGGTCGACCACTTCTTCGCCGGCGACCACGAGGGCGTGGTCTGGATGCACGGCTACGGCAACGTGTTCGAGAAGAACCTCGAGCCGGGCGAGTCGATCGACATCGAGCCGGGCGGTTGGATCTACCGCGACCACACGGTGCAGATGAGCCAGGAGGTCTACGGGTTCAAGACCGGCTTCCTCAGCGGTGCCGGCAACCTCGTGTTCAACCGCTTCACCGGCCCCGGCCGGGTCGGCCTGCAGAGCGCCTACTACCACCCGCCCGTCCAGGAGGGCGCCGGCGGCGACTCGCAGCGCGGCGGCCGCGACCTGCTCGGAGGCATCGTCGGCGGCCTGCTCGACAACTGACTCGCGTGAGCTTCTCACCAGGACACCTGGCCGCGAACCCGCTGCCGACCGGGATCGTGGGCGCGCTCGGCCTCGGCGGCTACCAGCTGCTCGTCGACGTCGCCGGAGTCGGCGCCGGGCGGCTGGGATCGCACGCCTTTCTGCTCGTGGCCGGCGAGCCCGATCCAGGCCTGCCCGACTCGGGCACCCAGATCTCGCTGCACCAGCCGCGGCTCAAGGACGAGACGGAGGCCTCGGCCTTCATCCAGCTGGCCGCTCAGCTCGGCTATTTGCGTTTGTCGGGATACCGCCTGGCGCTGGAGCGCTCGGGCCTGCGCAGCAAGATCAGCGTGGTCAACCCGGCCACCGGCGCGATCGCGGCCGTGATCCCGGACAAGGCTCCAGGACGGCTGTTCGGCGGTGGCGCGAGCGCCCCGCGGTTGCTCGCATCCGTGCGAGCCCTCCCATCCGCGGGGCCTCCCCCGGACACTCAGAGCCCGGAGCTCTTGCGCCAGGTGCTGCTTGCGCTCGCTCTGCGCGATGAGTCGGTGGGCGGCGCCGAAGCGGCCGAACTGGCCGACCGCGCGCTCGAGCTCGTGCTCAGCCGTGGCGGCATGGATCCACCGGCGGCGCTCGAGGCCGCGAAGCAGGACCGCGGATGACTCGCACGATCACGCCTCGATCATCCGATCGTGAGGCAGTGGGGCCGCCGGGCTCAGCCTGATCATCGGCTTTCCACGACGCGTGACCACCGCGTCCTCGCCGGCCGCGACCCGGTCCAACCACCTCCCGAGCGCGACGCGGAAGGAGTCGGCGCCAATCGTGACGGCCCCTCTTGGTGGGCTCGAATGGAGCTGAGGGGACTCGAACCCCTGACCTTCTGGCTGCCAGCCAGACGCTCTAGCCAACTGAGCTACAGCCCCGTCGAATGTGAAGTCGTCCGCAAGGTTAATGCATGAGTGCTGTCCGTTGCGCGCGGGCGTCAGGCGGAGAAGGATGGAATTTCGGTCCGCGAGCGCTGGCCCCGGAAGCAAGAAGCACCGGTCCAGTTCACCGCAGTACACCGCAAACAGATCGACCTCGCCCGCCCTGTATGTCGTGCGCACGTGGCCCCTCGTCGTGCAACGCGACGTGTACAGGACGACGGTGATCGTGTCCCGAGCCGGGCTCAAACGACCCCACTTCACCTGAACGCGGAACAGCTCGCCGCCGATCTCCAGCGCCAGGTCGGTCCGGCCGTGTTCCGCGACCGGTCGTAGAACAGGCACACCGAGCTTGGTGGCCGCCAACACGATCGCCTGCTCGGCGATGGCTCCCTTGACGTTCGAGTTCATCACGAACGTACGTTCGCACACGGCTCGGACGGAACCGGGCGAGTGCAGGGGAAACGCGGCGCAAAAGCTAGCCGGGCGGGATGAACTCCGGCACGTCGAGCCCGTCGTCGGTGACCGTCGAGGAGCGGGGCTCGGGCGAGTCCGCTGTCTCTTCGCGGGGTCGCCGACGCGTCGCGGGACGTCCAGCCCCACGACCGCCCGCGGCGCCCTCGACCCGCTCGATCTGGGCCACCAGCCGGGAGTGCACTCGCTGCACGTCGCCGAGGAGGCGGTCGGCGTTGGAGCGCAGGGAGTTGCTCATCTCGCGCAGGTTGGCGACCAGCTCGAGGCCCTCGGAGCGCACGCCGTCGGCGGTTGCGCGGGCGTCGTCAAGGAGGCCCCGGGCGCGCTCCTCGGCCGCGGACCGGGTCGCCGCGGCGGTCTCGCGGGCCTCGGTGGTGATCTGCTCGGCGCTTGAGTCCGCACGGGCCACCACCGCCAGCGCCTCGCTGGTCGCCGCCGTTTTGGCCGCTTCGGCCTCGGTCCGGCCCTCCTCGCGCAACCGGGCGGCCTCGGCCTGGGCCATCCGGACAATCTCATCGGCCTCCTCCTCGGCGGCCTGAACGCGGTTATCGGCGGCGCGTTGAGCCTCGGCGATGCGTTCACTCGCTCGCGCCTCGGTCTCGCGGCGCAGCCGCTCCGCCGTCTCCTCGGCGGCGGCAACGATTGCGGCGACGCGCTCGGCGGCGAGGGCGGCGCCGCCGTGCGAAGGCTCGTTCGGGCGAGGACCGGGTGGATCAGCCACGCCCGGATGGTAAAGCGGGCTTGGGCGGCAGTGGCGCTGAGGCGGGGTCGCGGGCGCGGTGGCGCTGAGGCGGGGTCGCGGGCGCGGTGGCGCGAGGCTGGGACTTGCGGCGCCTCGGGGGTGGCGGCTCTCGAAGTAACCTCCCAGCTGCCGTGTCCGAGCGACGCTACGACCCCAAGCAGATAGAGCCCAAGTGGCAGGAGATCTGGAAGCGCGAACGCACCTGGGAGGTCTCCAACAGTCCCGACGGCGGCGACGGCCGGGAGAAGTCCTATGTGCTCGAGATGCTGCCCTATCCGAGCGGGGAGCCGCACATCGGGCACCTGAAGAACTACTCGGTAGGCGATGTGATCGCGCATTTCCACCGGCGGATCGGGCGCAGGGTGCTGCACCCGATGGGCTACGACGCGTTCGGGCTGCCGGCGGAGAACAACGCGATCAAGACCGGGGTGCACCCGCGCGAGGCGACGAACCGCTCGATTGCCACGTTCCGGGAGGCGTTTCACCGCTGGGGGATCTCGATTGACTGGAGTCGCGAGTTCGCCACTCACGAGCCTTCGTACTACCGCTGGACCCAGTGGATCTTCCTGAAGCTGCTCGAGCGCGACCTGGCCTATAAGAAGACCGCGGCGGTCAACTGGTGTCCCAACGACCAGACCGTGCTGGCCAACGAGCAGGTGATCGACGGCCGGTGCGAGCGGTGCGGGGCCGAAGTGGAGGTGCGCCAGCTCGAGCAGTGGTTCTTCCGCATCACCGACTACGCCGACCGCCTGCTGGACGACCTGGACGCGATCGACTGGCCCACGCACGTGAAGGCCATGCAGCGCAACTGGATCGGGCGCAGCGAGGGCGCGGAGGTGGTGTTCCGCTGCGAGGAGCTCGGAATCGACTATCCGGTGTTCACCACCCGGCCGGACACGCTGTTCGGCGCCACCTTCTTCGTCATGGCGCCCGAGCATCCGGACGTGTTTCGGCTCGCCGAGGGCACGAGTCACGAGCGGGCGGTCCACGAGTACGTCAACCGCTCGCTGACCGAGGCACCTGAGCTGCGGGGCGCGACCGACAAGCCGAAGACCGGCGTGCCACTGGGACGCACGGTGACCAATCCGGTCACCAACGAGCAGATTCCGATGTTCGTCTCCGACTATGTGCTGATGGAGTACGGCACCGGCGCGATCATGGCCGTGCCAGCGCACGACCAGCGTGACTACGACTTCGCCAAGGCGTTCGACCTGCCGATCCGCCAGGTGGTGTCGGCGGGGGGTGGGGAGGATCCCGCGGCCTCGGTGGCGCCGGGGGGTGGGGAGGATCCCGCGGCCTCGGTAGCGGCGGGGGGTGCGGAGGATCCCGCGGCCTCGGTGGCGCCGGGGGTTGGGGAGGATCCTGCGGCGTCGGTGGCGCCGACCGGCGGCGACACCGACGGCAGTGCCACCGAGGCAGGTGCGTTCACCGCTCACACCGAGAACGAGGTGCTGATCAACTCGGGCCAGTTCAGCGGCATGAACTCGGTGGAGGGCCAGCGGGCGATCGTCGAGTGGCTCGACCGCGAGGGCAAGGGGCACTTCTCGGTGAGCTACAAGCTGCGCGACTGGCTGGTCTCTCGCCAGCGCTACTGGGGCTGCCCCATCCCCGTCGTGTACTGCGGGAAATGCGGCATGGTCCCGGTGCCGGAAGCCGACCTGCCGGTCGAGCTCCCCGACATCGAGGACTACCAGCCGAAGGGACGCTCGCCGCTGGCGGCGGCGGAGGACTGGGTGAACACGCGCTGCCCGCAGTGCGGGGGCGCGGCCAAGCGCGAGACCGACACGTTGGACACGTTCGTCGACTCCAGTTGGTACTACCTGCGCTACTGCGACGCCCACAATGACCATGCGGCCTGGGACCGGCACGTGCTGCGCAGCTGGATGCCGGTCGATCAGTACATCGGCGGCGTGGAGCACGCGATCCTGCACCTGATGTACTCGCGCTTCTTCATCAAGGCGCTGGCCGACATGGAGCTGCTCGACGTCCAGGAGCCGTTCCAGGCCTTGTTCACGCAGGGAATGATCCTCGGGCCGGACGGCAACAAGATGTCGAAGTCGTTCGGGAACGTGATCAGCCCCCAGCCGATCGTCGACCGTTTCGGCGCGGACGCCGCTCGCTGCTACATCCTGGTCATCGGGCCGCCCGATCAGGACGCCGCATGGGCGGACACCGGGATCGAGGGGGTGCACCGCCGGCTGCTGGCTCGGCTGTGGCGCCTGGCCGACGAGCTGAGCGACCAGGGCGAGGGGGTGGACCAGCCAACCAGCCCCGAGGGGGACGCGCTCACGATCGTTCGCAAGGCCAACTGGGCAATCGAGAAGGTGACCCGCGACACCGCGACGCGCTTTGCCTTCAACACGGCGCTGTCGGCGATCATTGAGCTGATCAACGAGATCTACCGCTATCCGGACGCCGACCCCGGGGCACGGCGGTTCGCGACCGCCACAGCAGCGTCGCTCCTTTTCCCATTCGCGCCCCACCTCAGCGCCGAGGCCTACGAGATGCTGACCGGCCGGCGGGTATGGGAGGAGCCGTGGCCCGACGCCGACCCGGACATGCTCCAGGCCGAGACCTTCGAGCTCGTCTGCCAGGTGAACGGCAAGGTCCGCGACCGGGTCAGCGCGCCGACCGGGGCGCCGCGCGAGGAACTCGAAAAGCTGTGTCTGGAATCTCGTGGCGTGCAGATGCACCTGAACGGCCAGCAGGTCGCCAAGGTGATCGTGGTCCCGGACAAGCTGGTCAACGTCGTGGTCAGGTGAGTGGCCGCGGCCGCTCATAGACTGCGAACGACGTGCCAAGCTTCAAGCCCGCCTATCTGATCCACGGCGACGACCACGGCCGCATCGCCGAGCGCCGGGCCCGACTGCGCGGGCTCGCCGAGGCCGAGAGTGGTGTCCAGGGGATCGAACTGTTCGAGAACGATGCCGCCACCCCCGAGGCGGTGACGAGCGCACTGAACGCCCTGACCTTCGCCCTCGGCCGGCGGTTCATCATCGTCGACGGCGCCGAGCGCTGGACCGACAAGCAGATGGAGCCGCTCGAGGCGGCGCTGAAAGACATCCCGCCCGACACGACCGTCGCCTTCTTCGCACGCGAGGATGGGCGGGCCAAGGCGCCGAGTCGCCTCCACGACGCGGTCAAGAAGGCCGGGGGAGACATCAGCGCCGAGCAGAGCGTAAAGCCATGGGAGCTGCCCAAGTGGGTGATCGCTCGCGCTCGCGAGCTGGGCCTCCAGCTCGAGCCCGACACCGCCCGCGCGCTCATCGCCCAGGTCGGCGATCGCCAGCAGCGGTTGCTGCGCGAGCTCGAGAAGCTCGCCCTGTACGCGGGCCCGGGCGCGCGCGTAGACGCGACCATGCTCGACGAGCTGGCAGCGCCTTCGGCCGAGCACCGGGCGTGGTCGCTGGCCGACACGATCGTGAGCGGCGACGCTCCCGCGGCCACCTCGCTGTATCTCACCTTGCGCAGCCAGGGCGAACGGCTGTCGGGACTGCTCTACTGGATGAGCCAGCGCGTGCGGACCGCTCACGAGATCGCAACCGCGCTCGAGGCGGGCGAACCCACCGCTCAGATCAAGCGCAGGCTGCGGATGCCCTCGAAGGCGGCCGACCGGCTGATCGCCGATGCCGGCCGGACCGGGGCCGAGAACCTCCAGCGGACGATCGAGCAGCTCGCCGAGCTCGAGCTGGCCTCGCGGGGCGGGGGCAGCGGCGGCGCCGGCGAGGACACGGTCGCGCTGAGAGCAATCCGGCAGATCGCTACGGGCTGATCCGGGGCCGGGACGCGTGATCGCCCGGGCTCGCGATCCAGGGCACGGCTGACCGGCCGGGCTCTTCTTAAGAAGATCTCACCAACGCCGCCTAGCTTGCTGTGGGCAAATGACCGCTCCTAGGCATCTGTGGTCCGACGGCTGGGAGGACGAGTCCTCCGCCCACGCGGACGACCTGGCCAGGCGCCGCGCGCGCCCCCGACCGCAACCCGAGCCTGAGACCCCCGCCGAGCCGCCGCGGCGCCAACGGCCCCACCGGACGCGCCGACGGATCCGGGAATACGTGGCGACGCTGCGCACCTGGCCCCGGCGCCGGCTGCGGCTCGTCGTGCTGACCGGGGTGCTGACGTTGCTCATCGCGGGGGCGGCATACGCGGTGATCTCGGACTCGAGTCCCACCAGCCAGCCGCAACAACCCGTCGCTTCGAGCGCCGGCACCGAGGCGTGGCTCGGGGTTCGCCTGGCCAATGCCCCGATCCGCGGCGCGCTGGTCGCCGCGGTCGTCCCGGGCAGCCCGGCCGCCGGCGCGGGCATCCGGGCCGGGGACGTGATCACCCAGCTCGACACCCAGCCCATCGTCGCGCCGGCCATCCTGACCTCGGCGATCTCCGGCATGCAGCCGGGCGACACGGTGGACATCCAGCTGCAGCGCGGCGCGTCGCAGTACACCGTGCACGTCTCGCTCGGCGGCCGCCCCCTCGGAACCCCGTGAGCAGCCCCCTCGGCACGCCATGACCTTTCTTCACCCGCTGACGCTGCTCGCCCTCCTGGCCATTCCGCTGCTCATCTGGTGGTACGTAGGCCAGCAACGCCGCCGAGCCGCAGCCGCAGCCGCCTTCGCGGCCCCGAAGCTCGTCCCCTCGGTGGCGCCGCGGCAACCGCGCTGGCGCCGGCACGCGCCGATGCTCGTGTTCGCGATCGCGCTGGCCACCCTGATCCTCGCGGCGGCCCGTCCCCAGCGCGTGGTGGCGGTGCCGATCGACACCGCCTCGATCATCCTGGCCAACGACACGAGCGGCTCGATGGCGTCCACAGACGTCGCACCCGACCGCCTGCAGGCGGCGGAGCGCGCCGCCAGGCAGTTCCTGGCCAGCGTGCCCGGCTCGGTGCGGGTCGGACTGCTCGAGTTCAACACGCACGTGAGCCTGCTCCAGTCGCCGACCACTGATCACGCACTGGTCAAATCGGCCCTCGCGCAGCTCAAGATCACCGGCGGCACGGCGATCGGCGACGCGATCCGGACCTCGCTGCGCACGCTCACCGCCAACCAGAAAGCCGGCGCCAAGCAGCCGCCGGCGGCGATCGTGCTGCTGTCGGACGGCAGCAATGACGTCGGGTCGGATCCGATCAGCGCGGCTCAGCAGGCGGCCGCCGATCACATCCCGATCTACACGGTCGTGCTCGGCACGGCCCACGGGACGGTCACCGAAAAGCGCGCCAGCGGCACAGTCACCGTGCCCGTCCCGCCTGATCCCTCGCAGCTCGCGCAGATCGCGAGCGTCTCACACGGCAAATCGTTCACCGCGACCGACGCCAACAAGCTGAGCACCGTCTACCAGCACCTCGGCGCCGAGCTCAGCCACAAGAAGATCAAGCGCGAGATCACCTCGAGCTTCGCCGGCGGCGGACTCGCCCTGCTGCTGCTCGGCGGCGTCGCCTCGCTCACGTGGTTCGGACGACTGGTTTAGGACCGAACGACTCAGCACTACCGCACCAAGGACGCAAAGGAGACACACAGATGACCGACCCAGCCGACGCTCACGCGCTCCGGTCCGAGGCCCGCGCGGCCCTGACCGAGGCGCTCCACGAGATCAAACGCGTGATCGTCGGGCAGGATGCGATGCTCGAACGCCTGCTGGTCAGCCTGCTCGCCGGCGGCCACGTGCTGCTCGAGGGCGTCCCCGGCCTGGCCAAGACGCTGACCGTCAAGACGCTCGCCGCCGTCCTGGGCGGCTCCTACAGCCGGATCCAGTTCACCCCCGACCTGGTTCCGGCCGACCTGGTCGGCACGCGCGTGTATCGCCCCGACACGGGCAGCTTCCAGACCGAGCTCGGGCCCGTGTTCTGCAACTTCCTGCTCGCCGACGAGATCAACCGGGCGCCCGCCAAGGTGCAGTCGGCGCTGCTCGAGGTCATGCAGGAGCAGCAGGTGACGATCGGCGGGGCCACCTACGAGGTCCCCGAGCCGTTCATCGTGATGGCGACCCAGAACCCGATCGAGTCCGAGGGCACCTACCCGCTCCCCGAGGCCCAGGTCGACCGCTTCCTGATGAAGATCCTCGTCGACTATCCCGACACGGGCGAGGAGGCAGCCGTCGTGGGGCGGAGCCTCCACGTGCCGGCCGTCGTGCAAGAGCGGCTTGCCCTCGCCGACCTCAAACGCTACGCAAGAGCGGCGCAGACCGTGCTGGTCGACCGCGAGACGATCGGCTACGCGGTGGCGCTCGCCGACGCCACTCGCCACCCGGAAAAACACGGCCTGAGCGAGATCAAAGCCATGATCGAGTTCGGCGCCAGCCCGCGCGGCCCGATCGGGTTGGTGCAAGCCGCGCGGGTGCTCGCGCTGCTCCGTGGGCGCGGTCACGTGACGACAGACGACATCCGCGATCTCGCGGCGGACGTGCTCCGTCACCGGATCGTGCTCTCCTACGACGCCCTGAGCGAGGGCGTGACCGCGGACGAGCTGCTCGAGCGCGTCCTGGCCGCGGTCCCCGAGCCGCATGGCGAGGAGCTGATTCGCGGGGCCGGGCCAGAGGGACAGCGCATCGCGAGGGCCCTGTGACCGCAGCGCCCCTAGAACCGCCGGCCGCCCGGCAGGGCCCTGGGCCGCTGGCCCAGCCGCTGATCGAGGCGCTCGACCTCGCGCTGAGCCGGCTCGTGGCGCGGATGCTCCCGGGCGACCGGCGCGCCGCCGGGGTGGGCGCAGGCACCGAGCTCGCTCAGCTCAGGCCCTACGAGATCGGCGACGACGTCCGCCACATCGACCCCGCGGCCACCGCCCGCACGGGGCAGCCGCACGTCCGCCTGCACGTCCCTGAGCGCGCGCTGACCACCTGGATCGTGCTCGACGTCTCCCCATCGATGGCCTTCGGCACCGCACGGCGGCTGAAGGCCGACGTGGCCGAGGGCGTCGCGCTGGTCTTCGCCCGGCTCGGCGTGCGGCGGGCGGGCAGCGTCGGCGTCGTGGCGTTCGGCGCCGCCGCGCCTCGACTGCTGCCTCCGCGCGGCGCCAAGCCGGGGATGGTCGCGCTGCGGCGAATGCTGGCCGAGGGGGTCGCGCCCGACGGCCAGCACGATCCCCACGGCCTGGCCGGCGCGCTGACCCACGTGATGCGGATGGCGCGAGCGCCCGGGCTGGTCGTCGTGATCAGCGACTTCCGCGATCAGGAGGACTGGCAGCGCGGAATGGGCGCGCTGAGGATCCGGCACTCGGTGCTCGCGGTCGAGATCGTCGATCCACGTGAGGCTGAGGTCCCGGCGGTCGGGCATCTGGCCCTGGTCGACCCCGAGACCGGCGCCCGTGTCGAGGTCGACACCTCAAGGCGACGGGTGCGCGAACGGTTCGCCGCGCTCGAGCGCGAACGCCGCGAGACGCTGGCGCGCGAGCTGCGTCGCCTCCAGGTCGATCACGTCACGCTCTCGACAGATCAGGACTGGCTCCTCGCGCTGGGGCGCCGCCTGCGATGAGCTTCGCCGCGCCGATATGGCTGGCGGCGCTGGCGCTGATCCCACTGGCCATCGGCGCATCGATCGCCGCCCGCCGCCGTCCCCGGCGCTACGCGGTTCGCTTCCCGGCGATCAGCACGCTGCAACTGGCCGCCGCCGGCGCGGGCAGCTCGTGGCGGCGTCGTCTGCCGCCGGCCTTCGCCCTGGCGGCGATGGCCGCGCTCGCCTTCGCGCTGGCCCGACCGCACGTCAGCTACAGCGCAGCGGTCGACCAAGCCTCGATCATGCTGGTCACCGACCACTCCGGCTCGATGGCCGCCACCGACGTCCAGCCCACCCGCCTGGCCGCCGCCGAGCGCGCCGCCGACACGTTCATCAACCGCCTGCCCGCGAACGTCCTGGTCGGCGCGATCGCGTTCTCCGACTCGCCGGACGCGGTTCAGGCGCCGCAGGCCAACCACGCCGCCGCCGAGGAGATCATCGACAGCCAGAGCGCGAACGGCGCCACCGCGACCGGCGACGCCCTCGAGCTCGCCCTCCAGCTCCTCCGCGGAGCAGACCCGAAGCATCCGCCGTCGGCCATCGTGCTGCTCTCCGATGGTGCGGCCAACGCCGGGGTCGACGTGACCACGGTGGCGCAGGAGGCCGCGCACGACAAGATCCCGATCGACACGGTCGCCCTCGGCACGCCGAACGGCGTCCTGGCCAACCCCGACCCCTACGGCGCGCCGGTGGCCGTCCCGCCCGATCCCGCGCTGATGCAGGAGATCGCCCAGCTGTCCGGCGGGCGCTTCTTCAACGCCCAGAGCGCGGATCAGCTCAGCTCGATCTACAAGCAGCTCGCCGACCGTCTCGGCAGCGTGACCCGCAAGCGCGAGGTCACGGTCGCGTTCGCCATCGGCGGCTTGGCCTTCCTGCTCCTCGCGGCGGCGACGTCGACGCGCTGGTCGGGCCGGCTGCCCTGACCGACGGGGTGGCCTAGATGATGTGCAGCGCCAGCGCGGCGACCAGCGCGATTACCAGCACTACCAGTGCCGGCAGGAAGTGCAGCCACCGGTTGCCCTCGCGACGGTAGGCCGGCGGCGCGTTGGCGGCGTTGCGCATCACCAGGGCGGCGCCGCGAGAGGCGAGCACCTCGTCGCGCTCTGAGCGCAGCTGCTCGATGGTCGCCTGCAGGGCGTCGCGCTCGGCGACAACGCGCTCGCGAGCCGTGACCACTCCGTGGCGCGCGCGCAGAGCGTCGTCGCGCTGCCCGAGAAGCTCGTCCCGCTCGGCGATGATCTCGTCCCGTTCGGCGATGACCTCATCGCGCTGCGCCAGGGCGGCCTCCTGGGCAGACAGCGCGCCGGCCAGCCGCGCCGCGACCTCCTCGCGCTCCTGCACCGCGGCGCGACGCTCGGCGAGCGCCTCGTCACGCGCGGCAAGCGCGGCGTCGCGGAGCCGCAATGCCTCCTCGCTCGCCTTGGCGGCGGCGTCGCGCTCGGCCGCGACCTGGTCGCGCGAAGCCAGGGCCTCGCCGCGAGCGCGCGTCAACCGTTCGCGTTCCTCAGCGGCGGCCTGGCCTGCCTCGCGGGCCGCGTCACGCGCGCCGGAGATCTCCTCGAGCTTGGCGCCGCGCTTCTCCAGCTCGGTCGACAGCTCGGCGATCTCACCGTCGCGACGATGCACCTCGCGCTGGAGGCGCTGCAACTCGCGGCGGGCCTTGACCAGTTCGGCCGACGGGGCGTGGCTGCGCCGAGACTCGGTGCGGGTCGACTCCGAGGCAGCGGTCCCGGGCCGGCTGGCGGCGGCGGGCCGGCTGGCCGCGCCGGGCCGGCGGCGCCGACCGCGCGAAGCGCCGGGAAGGGGCAGCGTCACCGTGATGTCGGGCGCCACGTTCAACTCGGCCTCGACCCACTCACCGTCCTGCTCGGCATAGGGGAAGGTGGCCTGCCACGGCTGGCCATCCTCGGCCGCCCACGGCTTGTGATCGAGGTCGGCGAGCAGGCGGCGCTGCTCCTCGTCGGCCAGCAGCGTCAGGCTCGGCCGGATGAAGCGACGTCCGCGCACGCCGAACCAGCGGCCGTTCACCTCGAGTCGATCATCATCCGCCATCTCGATTCGATCGAGCTCGAAGGCGACGCCGCGCGCTTCGGTGGTTGCCGACTCGACAGCCTCCGCCATCAGGACGCCAAAGTTACCGGCTCGCCGCCGGGCGCGCGCGGTCGCAACCGCGCTTGCACCATCGCGCGCGGGCGCGTGGGATCAGCCCCGTCGCAGGCGCGCCGCGCGCGACTTCTTGCGCGCGCCGGCGTTGCGGTGCAGAGCGCCGCGCTTGACCGCCTTGTCGATCGTCTGCACGAGCTCGCGGTGCTCGGTGTCCGCCTGCGTTCCGTCGCCATCGGCGACCGCACGTTCGAGCCGGCGGAAGTACGTCTTGATCTTGGAGGTGTAGCGGCGGTTCTCGAGTCGCTCGCGCTCGGCGCGCACGATCCGCTTCTTCTGTGACTTGATGTTGGCCATTTGGGCGGGAGGGAGGGGACGACCGCGGAGGTTCCGCCGCGGCGCGGCCCTACTATAGCCGCCCTGGCTGAGATCGATACCCAACGATTCGGATCCGACGGACCGGGACCCCGCCCGCCCCTCGGACCGGAGCCGCCCGGGCCGCCGGGCGGGCAGCCACCGGGCGAGCCGCCGGGGAGCGGACCGCGCCGCCGGCGCATCGCCGACAACACGGCGATCTTCGCAATCGCCACGGCGCTCTCGCGCGTCGCCGGGCTCGGGCGCGAGGTGGCCGGAGCCGCGTTCTTCGGCACCAGCGCCGCGTATTCGGCGTACACGCTCGCCTCCCAGGTACCCAACCTGTTCAGCAACCTGTTTTCTCAGGCGGCGCTGTCGGCGGCGTTCGTCCCGGTGTTCACCGAGCTGCTCCAGAAGGGGCGTAAGCGCGAGGCCTTCCGCCTGGCCGCGACCCTGTTCTGGGTCATCCTGGTGGCCCTTGGCGCGCTGACGCTGGTGTGGCTGGCGATCGCGGGCGTCGTCACGCCCCTGTTCACCGCCAGCGGAATCCCGGCCGCGCTCACCGCCGGCCTGTCCCGCGTGCTGTTCCCGGTCGTCCTGCTGCTGAGCCTCACCGGACTGCTCGTCGGCATCCTCCAGGCCTACGACGAGTTCACGATCCCGGCCCTCACGCCCGCGGTGTGGAACATCGTGATCCTGGTCGGCCTGATCGTCCTGCGCGGGCAGTTCCACGGCGAGGACCAGGTCTACGCGTACGCGATCGCCTGGCTGGCAGCCACCGTGGTGCAGTTCCTGATGGTCGTGGCCGCGCTGCGTCGGATCGATTTCCGGCTCGCCTTCAGCTTCGACTGGCGCGACCCGCGCGTGCGCCAGGTCCTCATCCTGTTCGTGCCGGTGACGCTCAGCATCGGGATCGTCAACCTCGACATCTTCATCAACTCGGGCTTCGGGTCGCTGGTCGGGAGCTACGCGCCGGCGGCGATCAACCAGGCCTTCCGCATCTACATGCTGCCGCAGGGGATCTTCAGCGTCGCGGTCGCGACCGTGCTGTTCCCGACGCTCAGCCGGATGGCGGTGGCTAGGGACCCCGCGGGAATCCGCCGCGCCGTGGGCAACGGGATGCGCCAGATCAACCTGCTGCTGATCCCGTCCGCCGCGCTGATGCTCGTGCTCTCGACGCCGATCGTGCGGCTCGTCTTCCAGCACAAGGACTTCGGCCCGCTGTCCACGCACTACGTCTCGACCGCGCTGTTCTGGTTCTCGTTCAGCCTGCCCTTCGCCGGGGTGAACCTGCTTCTCACGCGGACTTTCTTCGCCGTCCAGCGACCGTGGATCCCGACCAAGCTGGCGGCGATGAACATGGCCGTCGACGCAATTGTGTCGATCGCGCTGTACAAGCCGCTGGGCATCGCGGGCCTGGTCATCGGAACCGCGGCGGCCAACCTGGTCATGACGGCGCTCCAGCTCCACCGGCTCCGGATCGGGCTGAACGGCTACCTCGAGGGCGGCCAGACGCTGATGATCACCGCGCGCATCCTCGTCGCCACCGTGATCATGGCCGCGGTCGCGCGGGGGGTGTGGTACCTGTTGGACAAGGGGCTAGGCCACACGTCACTGCTCGCGCAGATCGTCGCGGTCGGGTTCGCGTGCGCGGTGTCCGGAGCGCTGTACGCGTGGCTGACCCTGAAGATGCGCATCCCCGAGGCGCGCCAGATCGAGCAGCTGGTTATGAGTCGCCTGCGTCGGGGGTAGAACCACTCGCGATGCCCGATTTCGGAGACGTCTACCACCGCCACTTCGAGGACCCGCGCCGTGAGCGGGCGCTGCTCAGCGCGATCGGATTCACCACAACGTTCGCCACCGCGCGCGGTGTCACCCACGCGATCCGGGCCGGCGTCGGCCCGTTCCACAACTTCTCGGAGGGCGGCACCCACATTCACCACTCCACGTTCGGCATCTTCGGCCTACTCGGGCTGGGTTACGCCTGGACCTATCGCTGGGGCCTCGGGCCCCAGCCGGGCCGGCGCGTGCCATCACGCGTAACCGCCGCGCTTTACGGCGTGGCCAGCGCGCTGACCCTGGACGAGTTCGCGCTGTGGCTCGACCTCGAGGACGACTACTGGAACAAGCGGGGACGCAAGTCGATCGACGCCGTGGCCATCTTCGCCGGGTTGCTCACGATCGGCGCGGCCGGCGGGCCCGCGCTCCAGGAGCTCGGGCTCCTCCCCAAGCTTTTCAAGCGTAAGAGCGATTAGGAGGGGCCGCCTGCGGCGGCGTCCATGGGGCCAGGCAGCCCCGTCCGGACGGGGAACGAGGCCCCACGGACGCCGAGCGCAGCGAGGCCCCAATATCCTCGAAGCATGGCCGACCAGGCTCATATCCGGAACTTCTCGATCATCGCGCACATCGACCACGGCAAGTCGACGCTGGCCGACCGCATCCTCGAGCTCACCCACACGGTCGATCCGCGCGCGATGCGCGCCCAGGTGCTCGACTCGATGGAGCTCGAGCGCGAGCGCGGGATCACCATCAAGGCCCAGGCGGTGCGGGTGTTCTACGAAGCCGGCGATGGCCAGGCGTATCAACTGCACCTGATCGACACGCCGGGCCATGTCGACTTCACCTATGAGGTGTCGCGCTCGCTCGCCGCGTGCGAGGGCGCGCTGCTGGTGGTCGACGCCTCGCAGGGAGTGGAAGCGCAGACCGTGGCCAACACGTACCTGGCGATCGACTCGGGGCTCGAGCTGATCCCGTGCCTGAACAAGGTCGACCTGCCCGGAGCCGAGCCCGAGCGGGTGGCCGAGGAGGTGGCTGACCTGATCGGCGAGCCGGCCGACAGCGTGCGGCGGATCAGCGCGAAGACCGGCGAGGGGGTCACCGACGTGCTCGACGAGTTGATCGCGCGCGTCCCGCCGCCCAGCGGCGACCCGGACGCGGCGCCGCGGGCGCTGATCTTCGACTCGGAGTTCGACCAGTACCGAGGCGTGATCGCCTACATCCGGGTGGTCGACGGGACGTTCACCAAGGGCGAGGCGATCCGGGCCATGCAGGCCGGCACCGAGGCCGAGATCGACGACATCGGCTTCTTCACCCCGCAGATGACCTCGGCCGCCGCGCTTCACGCCGGCGAGGTCGGGTTTCTCATCACCGGGATCAAGGACGTGACCAAGCTCCGCGTCGGCGACACGCTGACGACCAAGCTGGGCGCGGCCACCGAGCCGCTTCCCGGTTACCGGGAGGTCAAGCCGATGGTGTTCTGCGGCCTGTTCCCGATCAACTCCGACGACTATCCAGATCTGCGCGACGCGCTGGAGAAGCTCAGCCTCAACGACGCGGCGCTGTCCTGGGAGCCCGAGACCAGCGACGCGCTCGGCTTCGGGTTCCGCTGTGGATTCCTCGGGCTGCTGCACATGGACATCGTCCGCGAGCGGCTCGAGCGCGAGTACGACCTCGAGCTGCTCACGACGATGCCGAGCGTCGAGTACGAGGTGACGCTGACCGACGGCAGCGTGCTGCCGGTCCACAGCCCGGCCGACATGCCCGATCCGGCGCGGGTGGCCAGCGTGCGCGAGCCGTACATCCGCGCCTCGATCCTCACCCCCAAGGAGTACATCGGGCAGATCATGGAGCTCTGCCAGGAGCGCCGCGGCGAGCACGCGGGCATGCACTACCTGAGCGCCGAGCGGGTGCAGCTCACCTACGACCTGCCGCTGGCCGAGATCGTGCTCGACTTCTTCGACCAGCTCAAGTCGCGCACGCGCGGCTACGCCTCGCTTGACTACGAGCTGATCGGGCTGCGCGAGTCGGACCTGGTCAAGCTCGACATCCTGCTGGTCGGCGACGAGGTCGACGCGCTGTCGATGCTCGTGCACAGGTCAAAGGCCTACGACGCCGGGCGCACGCTGGCCGAGAAGCTTCGCCAGACCATCCCCCGCCAGCAGTACGACGTTCCCATCCAGGCCGCGATCGGGTCGCGCATCGTGGCGCGCGAGACGATCAAGGCGTTCCGCAAGGACGTCACCGCCAAGTGCTACGGCGG
>JAFAWR010000140.1 GCA_019241635.1 Solirubrobacterales bacterium | reverse complement strand
CCGGGCTGCAGGCGGTCGAGGATCCGCTCGCGATCCTCCTTGCGCTGCTCCTCGAGCACGGCGCGCCGCGACAGGACCACGTTGTTGCGCGAGCGGTTGAGCTCGATCACCTTGCACTCGATCGCCTGGCCCATGTACTCGTCGAGGTTGGGCACGCGGCGGATGTCGACCAGCGAGGCGGGCAGGAAGCCGCGCACCCCGAGGTCGATGATCAGGCCGCCCTTGACGACCTCGATCACGGCACCCTCGACCGGCTCACCCGACTCGGCGGCGGCCTCGATGCGGCGCCACGCCTTCTCGAAGCGGGCGCGCTTCTTGGACAGGATCAGGCGGCCGTCCTGATCCTCCTTGGTGAGAACGAGGGCGTCGACCTCTTCGCCGAGGGACACCTCCTCGCTCGGATCCACGGACTTGCGGATCGAAAGCTCCGACGAGGGGATGACCCCCTCGGACTTGTAGCCGATGTCGACCAGGACCTCGTCGTTGTCGATGCGGACGACCTGGCCGGTGACGACGTCGCCCTCCTGGAAGGGATGAACGGTGGCGTCGTAGTTGGGGACGATCTGGCCGTCGATCTCGAGGAGCAGGCCGCCCGAGCCCTCGACGACCTTGGCATTCGAATGGTCGGTGGCGGGATTAAGCGTTGTGGTAGAAGACATTGGTGAAGCGGAGGATAGCCGCAGATCGGGGGATGAGCGCTCTGCACCCCCTCCGTAACGCGTGCCTATCATCCGCTGCCGATGCCGATCAGAGCGACCAAGCGCGGCGCTGAGCGGACGCCCCTGGACCGGGACTGCGACGTGTTGATCTGCGGGGCGAGCTTCGCCGGCCTCGCCGTGGCCCGCGAGTTGTCCGGCAGCGGCGCCGATGTGCTGCTCATCGACCGGTACGAGATCGGCGAGCGGCAGACCTCGGCGTGCGGGATCCCGACCGGCTGGCTGACCCAGCTCGGGCTGCACAGCGCCTTGCAGCAAACGTTCGGCGAGCTGGTCATCCACACCCCGCACACCACCGTGAACTACCGGCTGCCCTGGACGTTCTCGACCTTCGACTACCGGACGCTGTGCGGCCTGCTCGCCGACCAGAGCCGGGGCGCGTTCACGTTCGAGACCGCCAAGGTCAACGGCCGCACCGGCAGGACAGTGCACACCGACCGGGGCGACATCAGGGCCACCCACATCGTCGATGCCCTCGGCTGGCGCCGCGTCCTCGGGAGCGCCGAGAACATCCAGCCCCCGGACGCCCTGCTCTCCCGCGGCCTCGAGGTCCATCCGCACGGGTCGGGCAGCGAGATGGAGATCTGGATCGACCGCTCCTACGTCCCGGCCGGGTACGTCTGGAGCTTCCCGGCCGGCGAGGAGCTCCGCATCGGCGTCGGCTCGTTCGACCCGCGCTTCCACGTCAAGGAGCCGACCGTCCGGCTGGCCACCGACCTGAAAGCCGACACGGTCCGCTACCAGGGCAACTGGATCCCGCACGCGCTACGCCCGGCCACCGAGGACGGCGTGTTCTTCGTCGGCGACTCGGCCGGCCACTGCCTGCCCCTGACCGCCGAGGGGATCCGCACCGCGCTGTACTTCGGCCTGGCCGCCGGGCGCGAGCTGAGCGAGGTCCTGGCCGGGCGGCGCGGGCCCGACGAGGCGCTCGAGCGCTACGGCGCGTTCAGCGCCTCACACGCCGCCGCGTACCGCTGGCTGCTGCGCGTCCAACGGCTGGTCCCGCGGATCGCGCCGCGACTGCTGGCCGGGTGCCTTCGGACCCTGCAGAGCCGCCGCTTCCTTGACTGGTCCTTCGGCCACTACCTGGAGATCGCCCACCCGCGCTCGGTCGTGGCGCTGTCTCGGGCAACCGGCGCGCCCGCGGTCAGCGTGCCCTGATCGTGACCGTCCGCGAGGAGAACGTCCAGTTGCCCCAGTTGTCGGTCGAGCGGAGCATGACCCGGTAGGACCCGGGGATGCGGAAGGTGTGCGAGACGTGCCGGCCGGCGCCCGCGCGCCCGTCGCCGAAGGACCACTCATAGCCGACCATGCGCCCCTCGGGATCGGACCCGCGGGCCACGAACGACAACCACCGGGTACGGCCGGCGCGCCGGGTCAGCCCGAACGACAGCGCGTCGGGCTTGGCCCGCGGCTGACAGCTCGAGTCGGCGTTGCTCCACTCCTCCTGGAGGAAGAAGCGGCCGCCGTGGATCGTCTCGTTCCACGCCGTCGTCATGGACCCGCCCGGCCCAGCGAGGCTGGGACCGAAATCGGTCAGGCACAGGTCCCCGTCCTCGTCGCCGGTCGCGTCGATCCAGGCGTCGCCAGTCGGGTCGGTGACCATCTCGTTGTGCTCGTGGCTGATCGTCGAGATGGTCGGATCGGCCGTGCTCCCGTTGGGTCGCGGATTGTTCGACTGGCAGTGGCCGGGCACCGCGTTGTACGGGATCACCGCGTAGTAGACCCCGCTCTCGGTGTCGGAGTGATAGCCGCAGTAGCCACCCCGCGACCCGCCCAGGGCGCAGCTCGAAGAGCCGGCGTCGGTGCAGCTGCCCAGGCCGTCGGGGGTGACCAGGAAGTACACGTCGTGGTTGGTGGTGGGCAGGCGGTCGGCGGCGATCACGCGCTCGATCTCGGCCTCGAGCTGGTCATCGGTCATGCACACGCTCCAGCCCGGGCCCGACAGCGCGGGCTCGGTGCAGCCGTTGGGGGGCAGCGGATCGGTGGCGAGCACCTCGCCGCCGTAGGTCGAGTCATAGGCCGCCGGCCCGCCGCCGTCGGTGTACTGCCCGCTCAGGCCGTACACGTTGCTGGTCCGGTGGCTGTCGGCGGCGACGTCGATCAGGAACGTCTCGATCAGCGGCTGGTAGCCGGCGTCGAAGGCCAGCCCAGAGCCGGCGGGATCCCAGAAGATCACGTGGGTGCGGTTTGCGTGGAGCACCGGCCCGCCCCCGTAGGGGAGGTTCGGGTGGTGCGCGGCGAGATGGGCCGGCAGGCCGCCCGCGCCGGTGGGAACGTCGGGGACCATGCCGCCGAAGAACTTGGCCTGCGCGAGCGCCGGCGACACGGCGAGCAGCGCAAGGGCGGCGCCGACCATTGCCGCGGTGCGGAGCCAGCGCACGGTCACTTCGCGGCCAGCCAGTCGGGCCCCACGCCCACCTCGACGGCCAGCGGCGGATCCATCTCGAACGCGCCCCCCATCTGCTCGACCGCGATTCGCCGTACCGCCTCGGTCTCCTCCGCGGGGCCCTCGAACAGGAGCTCGTCGTGGATCTGGAGGATCATGCGCGAGCGCAGCCCGGCCTGCTTGATCGCCTGATCGCAGCGCACCATGGCCACCTTCATGATGTCGGCGGCGGTGCCCTGGATCACCATGTTGACCGCGAACCGCTCGCCCTGCTTGCGCAGCTCCCAGCGCCGGGCGCGGAGCTCGGGGACCTGCCTCCGGCGGCCGAACAGGGTCGAGACGTAGCCGTGCTCGGTGCCCTGCTCGATGGTCTCCTCGATCCACCGCGCCACCGCAGGGAAGCCGTCCATGTAGCGCTTGATGAACTCCTCGGCCTCCTCCTGGGGGATGTCCAGTCGGTCGGCCATCCCCCACGCCGACAGCCCGTAGACGATGCCGTAGTTGATCATCTTCGATTTCGATCGCATTCCAGGGTCGATCTGCTCCGGTGTCACCCCAAACACACGGCAGGCCGTGGCGGTGTGGACATCTTCGCCCTTCCGGAAGATTTCCTTTAGCGCGTCCTCACCGGCGATGTGGGCCAGCAGGCGCAGCTCCACCTGGGAGTAGTCGACCGAAACCAGCTGATCGCCCGGCGCGGCGACGAAGCAGGCGCGGATCTCGCGCCCCAGCGCCGTGCGAATCGGAATGTTCTGCAGGTTCGGGTTATTCGAGGACAGCCGACCGGTGGTGGCCGCGGTCTGGTTGAACGTAGTGTGGATCCGGCCGCGCGGGTCGACCAGCAAAGGCAGCGCGTCCAGATACGTCTGGGCCAGCTTGGTCAGCTCACGCCAGCGCTCGATCTTGGGGATCACCGGATGCTCCTGGCGGATGGCCTGGAGTACACGCGCGTCGGTGGAGTATCCGGTCTTGCCGCGGCGCTTGCGCGACAGGCCGAGCCGGCCGAACAGGACCTCCTCGAGCTGCTTGGGGGAGCCCAGCGTGAACTCCTCGCCGGTCATGGCGAAGATCTCGCGCTCGAGCTCGTCGGCCTCGGCCTTGACCCGGGCGGAGATCTCGCGCAGCCGATCGGTGTCGAGCTTGCAGCCCTCGAGCTCCATCTCGCGCAGGACGCGCACCAGCGGCAGCTCGACCTCATGGAGCAGGTCGGTGAGGCCGCGTCCGCGGATCTCCTCGCGCTGCCAGGCGGCCAGCGCGCCGAGCAGGAGAGCGTCGGCGGCGGCCGGGTCCTCCAGGTCGGTGCCCAGCCCCCGTTCCTCGGTCAGCTCCCGGAACGGGTACGCGCGCCGAGCCGGCTCGAGCAGGTAGGCGGCCACCTCGGTGTCGTGGGCGAGCTCGGCGGGCACCTCGCCCAGCGATTTGGCGTCATGGGCGATGACCGGGCGGCGGCCGAGCGCCCGCACGACGTCCGCGGCCGAGGCAGCCTCGCCGCACAGGACCTCGGCGGCCCCGTCCGCGTGGACGGCGAAGCGCCAGCCGAGATCGGGCGAGAACAGCTGGTCGGGCGGCGCCTCCGGGGGCCGGACGGCGATCGCCACCTCGCGGTCGGGCAGGCGGCCCAGCGCCTCGACCTTGACCCCGGTGCGCACTCGCGCGCTCAGCGCCTGCTCGGCCTCGGGGGCGGGCGCGGCGGCGTCGGCCGAGCCGAGCGCCTCCTCGAGACGACGCAGCGGCTCGCGCAGCTCGAACCGGCGGAAGGTGTCGCGGAGCTTGGAGCGATCGGGGGTGGCGGCGGCGAACGTCTGGAGGTCCAGCTCGACGTCGATGTCGCGCTTGGCCGTGGCCAGCTGCTTGGAGATGCGCGCCGCCTCGGCATGCTCGGTCAGGTTCTGCTTGCGCTTGGCCCCGCTGATGTCGTCGATGTGGCCGAGGACGTCCTCCAGCGTGCCGAAGCGCTGGAGCAGCTCGGCGGCGGTCTTGTCGCCGATGCCCGGAACGCCCGGGATGTTGTCGCTGGTGTCGCCCTTCAGCCCGATGAAGTCGGGGATCAGCTCGGGGGGGATCCCGTAGCGGTCGATCACGCCCTGGCGGTCGTACACGCGCGTGTCGGTGATCCCGCGCGAGGTGGTCATGATCTTCACCACGCCGTCGTCGACCAA
>JAFAWR010000230.1 GCA_019241635.1 Solirubrobacterales bacterium | reverse complement strand
TTCGGCGCCGAGCTGATCGGCGAGGGCGACCTCCTGCGCCCCAACGAGGAGAGCGTTTCGCCGCTCCTGCCGCTGACCACGGTCTGGTCGATCGTCGTGCCCACCCGGGTCGCCGCGCTCGACCTCGACTTCGAGCGTCGCCTCGTCCAGTACCCCGAGCTGGGTGGGTGCCTGATTGCCCGGGCACTGCAGCGCTCCAAGAACATGTCGGTCAACATGGCGATCGTCCACCAGGCCCGCGTCGACGTCCGACTGCACATGCTGCTCTGGCATCTGGCCGCGCGCTGGGGCCGGGTGCGCAGCGACGGCACCGTGCTGCGGCTTCGCCTCACCCATGCGGTCCTCGCCGATCTGGTGGCGGCTCGCCGGCCGACCGTGACCACCGCCCTGTCCGAGCTGACCCGGCGGGGGGTGCTGAGGACCGATGGCGAGACGTGGGTGCTCTCGGGCGAGGCGCCCCGCGATCTGCTCGCCCTCGGGCGCGAGGCGGACCGTCCGGCGGGCGAAACCGCCAGCCCAGCCGAGTAACGCACTCCGGAATGCACATCGATCCCTACATCGTCCTCGGGAGCGCCATCATCGGGCTGCTTGTCGGCATGACCGGCGCCGGCGGCGGCGCGCTGATGACCCCGATGCTGATCCTCCTGTTCGGCGTCACCCCGTCGGCGGCCATCTCGAGCGATCTCGTGGCCGCCGTGGTGATGCGCCCGTTCGGCGCCGGGGTCCATCTGCGTGCCGGCACGGTGAATCTTCGCCTGGTCCGCTGGATGGTCCTCGGCTCGGTCCCCGCGGCCTTCCTCGGCGCCTACATCCTCCATGAGCTGGGCAATTCGAAGTCGGCCACGCAGCACATCGAGACCATCCTCGGCGTCGCCCTGCTCCTCGGTGCCGGCGCGATGGCCCTGCGCTTCGTGCTCGACCGCCGCAGCGGCCAGAACCGCCTCGGGATCGTCCACGACATCGAGGCGCGGCCGCTCGCCACGATCGCCATCGGAATCGTCGGCGGCCTGATCGTCGGCATGACCTCGGTCGGCTCGGGCTCGCTGATGATCGTGCTGCTGCTGTTCGTGTATCCGACGATCGGGGCCAACCAGCTCGTGGGCACCGACCTCACCCAGGCGGTGCCGCTGACCCTCGCCGCCGCCGTCGGCGCCCTGATCTTCGGCCACGTGGTCCTCGACGTGACCGGGTCGCTGATCATCGGCAGCGTTCCCGCCGTCCTGGTCGGGTCGATGCTGTCCTCGACCATCCCCGATCGCTATGTCCGCCCCGCCATCGCGTTCGTGATCTTCGCCTCGGGTCTGAAGTACGTCGGCCTGCAGACCACCGCGCTGGGATGGACCCTGTGCGGACTGCTGCTCGCGGCCGCGGTCGCGTGGGCGGCGATGACCCGGCCGTGGCGCGCCTGGATGGCCCCGGCGGACGCGAGCGAGCTGCTCGACGAGCGCGAGCCGCCCAGCCGGCGCGGTGACGCAAGCGATCGTGCGCGCACGGCCAACTCGGGTCGGTAATCCTCCCCTACGATCCGCTCGATGAGCAGCGCTGGGACGGTCGGGACCAGGCTCGAGCCGCCGGAGCCCGGGCTGACCCCTGAGGAGCTGATCGCCCGCGCGGCCGCGCTCCGGCCCCGGCTGATCGCCGACCAGGAGGCCACCGAACAGCGCACGTACTACTCGCAGGAGATGCACGAGGCGTTCCTGACCGCCGGCATCTACCACCTGTACGTGCCCCGCCGCTACGGCGGCTACGAATTCGACGTCCCGACCTACGTCCGGGTGGTGCAGGAGATCGCTCGCGGCTGCGTGTCCACCGCGTGGTGCGTGGGGCTGGCCATGAACCACGCCCTGATGGTCGGCTCGTGGTGGCCGCAGGAGGCGCAGGACGAGATCTTCGCCGGCGGGGATTTCCGCTGCTCCTCGGTGGCCGCTCCGGTCGGTCGGGCCAGCCGCACCGATTCAGGCTGGGAGATCAACGGACAGGTCGCGTTCGCGTCCGGCACGCCGTACGCGACCTTCTACATGGGACAGGCGCTGCTGCCGGCGCCGGCCGGCGCCGCCCCCGACGATCCGCCGCCCCAGCTCCTGTTCGTCGCCCCCCGGAGCGAGTGGGAGATGCTCGACGACTGGGGCGACATGCTCGGGCTGAAGGGGTCCGGGTCGCACAGCATCCGCTTCTCCGGGACGCGCATCCCGCTCCCCTGGGGCTTCGAAGGGAGCATGCTCGACGTCGACGTGGCCGGCGGCACCCCCGGCTCGCGCCTGCACGGCAACCCGATGTACTCGGGCCGGGCGGTCTCGATCTTCACGATCTCGCTGGCCGCGGTGACCATCGGCGCCGCCTACAACGCGCTTGACGAGTACGAGCGCCTGATGCGCGAGCGCAAGACGCCACTGCCGCCGTTCATCCCGCGGGTCAAGGACCCGGACTACCAGCGCTGGTACGGCCGGGCCCTGACCCACATCGCCACCGCCGAGGCGGCCACCCTGCACGCCGCCGAGCGGCACATGGAGCTCTGCCGGCGAAACGTCGAGGACGGAATTCCGTACACGTTCGGCGACGACATGCTCCTGGCCGGAATCGCCCGCGAGGCGATGCTGATGTGCTGGCGGGTGATCGACGAGGACCTCTGGCAGACCGTCGGCGCGGGCGTCGCCCGCGACGGAGAGCGCATGACCCGCGTCTTCCGCGACATGGCCGTCGCCGCCGCCCACCGCAACCTCCAGCTGCGCGACATGTTCTACGGCGACATCGGCCGCGCCGCCCTCGGCGAGCCCCAGCGCACCCCCGGCCGCTGACCCCCGCCCCCCGGCCCCCGCGCGCGCCCCACCGCCGCCGGCCCACGCCCACCCCACACCCCACACGAAAATTCCACCATTCCAGGGCCAGGCTGGCTGGAGTTCCGGATTTTTCGTCTCCAGGACGAATCATCCGTCAGTAAGTGCACGGAACGGTCTGTAATGCTGGAATTTTCGTGTTCGGGGGGATCAGGCGGCCAGCCGGCGCGCCACCCAGTCGGTGAGCACGGCCAATGCCTCGGTGTTGTTGCGCTCGAGCATGATCCCGTGCGCGTTGCCGTGTACGCCGTGGTCGGCCAGCTGGATGAGCTCGACGTCGCATCCGCCCTGCTCGAGGAACGCCACCAGGTCGGCGTCCGACGCCCGGAACATCGACGCCTCGCCGGTCACCACCGCGATCGGGAATCGCGTCAGGTTGGGCAGCCGGCGCGGCGGATCCTCCTGGAGGACCTCGATCGCGATCAGTGCCGCCACTTGATCCGGCCGGGAGTCGGCGGCCCGGAAGGTTCCAGGCCCGCCCGCCGAGTGCGTGACCACCACGGCCGGGCCGACCAGGTCGAGCAGCTCGGCCAGCCGCACCTCCTCGAGGGCGTGCATGTCGCTCCAGTCGGCCAGCATCGGCCCGGAGGGCGCCAGCCACTGGTCGTAGACCGGGTCGCCGGGCTCGCGCCCGCCTGGCCACTGGGTGTGGCTCGCAGACCACGGGTTGGAGTCGTCGCCCTCGGGCGGCGGCACGAAGATCGGCCGTAGCATCTCCGCCCCCATCGGCGGCCCCATGGGCCCGAGCACGTCGGGATGGTGGGGCGAGCGGCCGTGTCCCGGGCGATCGACCACGTACACGGTGTGCCCCTTCTCCACCAGCAGCCGCGACCAGCCGAGGCGGCCGTCGGGCGTGGTCAGGTAGTCGGTGCCCTGGCCGCCGCCGCCGTGCACGAGCACCCAGGGCGGTCCCGCCGGCGACTCCGGCGCCTCCCATTCCACATACATCGGGCCGCGGAGCACGGTGCCGAGAGGACCGTCGAGCCGGTCGGAGACGCCAACCCAGAAGGAGCCGCGCCGCGATGTGGTGAGCGGGCCGCTCGGGGTGTGGCGGGTCATGCCGGCGCGCCCGCTGCCCGCTCGCTCGCGCGCCGCGCGCCCTCGGACAGCGCGGCCAGCTTGGCCCAGCAGATGTCGGGATCGACCGAGCCGAACCCCGACCACGTGCCGAAGCCGCAGTCGGTGCCGGCCATCACCCGATCCGCGCCCACGATGTCGGCGAAGCGCTCGAGCCGCTGCGCGACCAGGTCCGGGTGCTCGATGTAGTTGCACGTCGAGTCGATCACCCCCGGCGCGAGGATCTTCTCGGCCGGGATGTCGACCTCGCGCCAGACCGCCCACTCGTGCTCGTGGCGCGGGTTGGCCGCCTCGAACTGGAGCATCGCGGGCTTGGCCCGGAGGACCGCTTCGGCGATCTTGGCCGCATCGATGTCGAGATGGTGCGGGCCCTCGTAGTTGCCCCAGCACAGGTGCAGCCGCGCCCGCTCGGCCGGGACGTCGCGGAGCGCGCGGTTGATCGCCTCGACGTGACGGACGGCGGCGGCCACGAACTCCTCGTCGGAGCGGTCTCGATACATGATGTGGCGGCCCATGGCCAGGTCCGGCGCGTCGATCTGGACCTGGAACCCGGCGGCCACGATCGCCTCGTACTCCGTCTTCATCGCCTCGCCGATCGCCTCCAGATACTCGTCGAGGCTCGGGTAGTACTCGTTGGGCTGAAACAGCGCGATGATCCCGGGCGAGGGCGCGTTCATGAACGCGCCCGCCACCGGCTGGCCCTCAACGGCACGCGCGAGGCGCTGCAGGTCGCGCTCCACCGGATCGCGATGCTCATAGGTAATCGGCCCGCGGCAGATCGGGCGCAGGTAGCGGGCGCTCCCGCCCTCGTCGGCGAGCCGCTTCATGTAGCGCGGATAGGCGTCGAGGTCGGCCGGCGTGGCCCGGGGCACCTCGCCCACCTCGAACCCGCTGAGCCGGTGGCGGATGTAGGTGGCGTAGCCGATCTTGGACATCTCGCCGTCCGAGACGTAGTCGATACCGGCCTCCACCTGGCGGCGCACCCGGTCGCGGACCGCCTCGTCGAGGAGGCGGTCGCACTCCGCGCGGTCGACGGTCTCGCCCCGATCCTCGGCCCACACGAGCTCGACCAGCTCCGGCGGCCGGGGCAGGCTGCCTACATGGGTGGTCAGGATGCGCGTCACCAGATCTCCTCGAGTAGCTCTTCGATGGCCCCGGGCGGCGCCGGGCGCGGATTGGCCTTGGCGGGCGCGCGCTCGGCGATCGCCTCCGACAGCGACGGGAGGTCCTCGCGCGGCACGTCGTACTCGCGCAGGCGGGGCGGTCCGGCCAGCGCGGCCAGCTCGATCACCCGGGCGATCGCGTCGTCGACCTCCATCGCCCGCGCGAAGCGCGCGATCCCCTCGGCGGCCACCTCCTGGTTGTAACGAAGGGCCGGCGGCAGGCAGACGGCGTTCATCGTTCCGTGCGGCAGCCCGTAGCGCCCGCCCAGGGCCTGGGCCATGGCGTGCCCGAGGCCCATTCCGACCCGGAGCGCCGCCCCGGCGTACATGGCTCCCTTAAGCAGGCCTCGCCGCGCCTCGGGATCGCGGCCATCCTCGACCACCCGTGGTAGCCACCGCGAGATCAGCCGGGCGCCGTCGACCGCCACCAGGTCGGTGTCCTCGGTATGCCCCGGCACGTACAGCGCCTCGGCGCAGTGGGCCAGAGCGTTCATCGCGGTGCCGGCACTCGACGCCGCCGGAAGATCGAGGGTCAGCGACGGGTCATAGACGATCGCCTCCGTCCGCCCACCGCCACCGCCGCGCTTCAAGCCCGCGGCCTTGTCGCGCATCCCGAAGCCCTGCGTCCACTCGGCGCCCGAGTACGTAGTCGGAATCGAGACGATCGGCAGGCCGGTCTCGCTGGACACCGCCTTGGCCGTGTCGATCGCGCTCCCCCCGCCGAGCGCGACCAGCCCGTCCGCGCCCTCGGCGGCCGCCACCGCCTCGCGCACCCCGGTCACCTCGGCATGCGGCTGCACGCCGTGAAAGCGCCGGCTCACAGGCGGGACCTGAAAATCGCTCCAGCGCTCGCTCGCGATCAGCAGCGGCTCGCTCACCGACAGCTCGTCGAGCACGCCGGGCAGCGAGCGCAGGCCCCAGCGGACGATCATGCCGCGATCAAATCACACAACTCCTCACTCGCCGGTGGCGGTGCGCGCCTGCAGCCTGCGCATCCCGGATAACCAGCGCTCGTAGTCAAGCCCCTTGCGCTGGAAGAACGTGAGCACCTCCGGATGGGGAAGGATCAGGAACTGCTCGCGGTCGATCGCCGCCACGACCGCATCGGCGACGTCGGAAGGCTCGAGTACCTCCCCGGCGCTGCGAACGACCCGGTGGCTCAGCTCCTCGCCGGCCAGCATCGCCGTCCGCACCCCCATCGGGCACAGGCAGCTCACGCGGACGCCCCGGTCACCATAGGTGACGGTTAGCCACTCGGCGAAGGCCACCGCGGCGTGCTTGGTCACCGCGTAGGGCGCCGACCCGATCTGAGTCAGCAGCCCGGCGGCCGAGGCGGTGGCGATGAAGTAGCCCTCTCCTCGATCCAGCCAACCCGGCAGCAGCCGCCGCGCGGCGATCACGTGCGCGCGCACGTTGACCGCGAAGGCCCGGTCCCACACCTCATCGGGAGTGTCCATGGGGTCCTCGCCGATCGCCACGCCGGCGTTAGCGAAGAACACCTCGACCGGGCCCAGCTCAGCCTCGACCCGGTCGATCAGCCCGGACAGCGCCTCGCCGTCGGTCACGTCGACCGGCACGGCGAGATGGCCGGCGCCGAGCTCACCGCCCACCGCCTCCAACCCCTGCGCCTGGACGTCGGTGGCTGCCACCCGCGCGCCCTCGGCGGCGCAGCGCAGCGCCAGCGCCCGGCCGATTCCCCCGGCGGCGCCGGTCACCACCACCGTCCGCCCACCGAGCCTCATGCCCGGCTCACTCTGTCAGCTGATTTCACGGCCAGGCCTCCTTCGCGCGAATTGATTATGCGGTTTCCGTGCCATGAGCCACGGGTACGAATTTGGGGCAGAGACGAGGAAAGCGAGGGTGGCGAGATGAGTTCTACATCCATCGGGGGTCAGCGGCAGGGCACGCAGGCGACACCCGCCGGCGCGCACACCCCGAAGTCGATCCTGGCTCGGCTCGATCGGATCAGCGTGTGGTCGATGCCGTTCGTGTTCGTGGGAATCATCGGAACCGGCTTCCTGTTCGCGTTCTATGACGTGTTCGACATCAACGTGTCGTTCATCCAGAGCTGCGTGGCGCTCAAGCACGGCTGCACGCCGGCCAACGC
>JAFAWR010000105.1 GCA_019241635.1 Solirubrobacterales bacterium | reverse complement strand
GCTCCGGGCCAGCGGCCCGGCACCGTGGTCCGCGCGCGCACCGTGGCCGCGCCGCGCGCGCCGCGTGGCACGGCGGACGCGGGCAGATGCTCGGCCCGGGTGACCACGCCGCGTCCGGCCCGGCGGGCGAGCAGGTCGAGCCAGGCCACGCGGTGCGGGCCGCCGGGGGCGCGCAGCGCCGCCAGCGCGGCGTCGAGGTCCTCGACGCGATCGGTGTCCACCGACAGGTACGGACTGCTCACCGGCGCCAGCCGAACTCGCGCCCACACGATGATCCCGGTCAGTCCCATCCCGCCGAGCGTGGCCTCGAACAGCGCGTCCCCGGGACTCAGCGAGAGCTCCTCGCCGGCTGCGGTGAGGAGTCCCAGCGCCTCGACGTGACGACCGAACGTCCCGGCGCTCCCGTGGTTCTTGCCGTGGATGTCGCCGGCGATGGCGCCGCCGACCGAGACATGCTGGGTCCCGGGAAGGACCGGGGCCATCCATCCGGCGGGCACGAGCCGCGCGAGCAGCTCGCCGAGGGTGACGCCCGCGCCGGCGGTGACGCAGCCGCCGGCCTCGTCCAGCGCGACCGACCGCAGGCGCGTGGTCTCGATGATCAGGCCGCCGGCGAGCTGGGCGGCGTCGCCGTAGCTCCGCCCCATCCCGCGGGCCAGCACGCCAGGCCATTTGCCGGCACGCTCGCGGAACAAGCGCAACGCCGCGATCAGCGACTCGGCGCGCTCGGGGCGCAGGCGCCAGCCGGCGGCGCCAGGGCCACCACCCCATCCACGCAGGCGCACGGCTTCAGGAGCCACGATCGCGGGCGCGTCCGCGAGGTCAACCGGCGGCATGGACACCGAGCGCGAAGACCACGAGCCAGGTGCCGCCGGCCAGGGCAAGCCAGCGGTCGCCCAGGAGCAGATCCTCGGGCGCCTCGCCGCCACCGGCCCCGATCAGCGCGCAGTAGCGCAGCAGGGCGGCCGCGAATGGGATGAGCGTCAGAGGCCGCCACGGGATCCCGTCGACGTCGGATCCCGCGAACGCCCACACGCCGTAGGCGAACAGCGCCACCGCGGCGGCGCCGGCGATGATCAGCCGCAGGCGCCCAGCGCCGTAGCGGGCCAGGACGCGGCGGCCCTCGCCGCCCGCGCGCTCGGTTCTGCGCAGCTCGGCGTGGCGCTTGCCGGCGGCCAGCAGCACCGCCGCGGCGGTGACCACGAGCACGAACCAGCGCGACAGGGTGACCGGCGCCGCCGCCCCGCCGGCCACCGCCCGCAGGACGAAGCCACCCGCGATCGCTGCGATGTCGAGGATCGCGATCCGGCGCAGCGCGATCGTGTAACCCACGGTGAGCACCGCATAGGAGAGTGCCACCACGCCGAGCAGCGGGCGGACCAGGGCAGCCAGCCCGAGACCGGCCAGGACGAGGGCCACCCCGAGTACGGTCGCGGCGCCTGGGTCGAGTTGCCCGGCGGCGACCGGACGGTGGCGCTTGCGCGGGTGCAGCCGGTCCTCGGGCGCGTCGCGCACGTCGTTGATCGCGTAGATCCCCGAGGCGAGCAGACAGAAGGCGAGGCAGGCCAGACCGACCCGGACCGGAACGTCGTCGCGTCCGAGCGCCCCGGCGGCGCCCGCGGCGGCCACCACGAGCGCGTTCTTGATCCACTGCTTGGGGCGCATCGTGATCAGCACGGCCCGCGGCGAACCCCGACGGGTCCTCGCGCCGTGGCGCTGACCGCCGGGTTCCCACGCTGCGCCGGTGACGACCGACTGGCCGCGCGCGTCTTCGGGCAGCAGTGCGTCTGCACCCACAGCTGGCATCGTCAGGAACCTAGGTTGATTACATCAGTGCAACGTAGGTTCTGGGTGAGGACCCTTTCACCTACGTGTTTCCGGCCACCGATCGCGTGTACAACGTATTCACTCGTGCTCACGGAACCAAAATCAGGTGTGATTTCGCCGCGGCCCGCGCCGGCCCCGGTGTTCGGAAGCGGCTCCGCCGAGCGGCCTTCGCGGTGGTCGCGCGCCCGCCGGGTGGCCCTGCTCACAGGGCTGCTCTGCCTCGTCCCCGTGCTCATCTCCTACGTGGGCACGATTGCCCAGCGCTCCGACTCGAGCCTGGGCATCCGCACGGTGGAATGGCTGCGCGACCACGGGGCGCGCGGCATCGTGAACACGGTCGAGAACTGGTACTACTCGCTCAATGCGCCGGCCAAGGGCGGTCCGGCGCTACGAGCGCTGCCGGCCCAGTCGGGCATTTTCGCCAGTCGCACTTCGGTGGCCGCTCACCACCGCGGCGTCCATCACTACCGTCCGCCGCGGATCAGGCCGATCATCCATCCGGCGTTGCCCGGCGAGGGGATGTGGCATGCCACGTTCGCCGGCGGTGGGTCGCGCCCCCCGGTACTGATCACGAGCTTTCGCCCCGACCCCTCCTACCCCGAGCTCGTGGCCGGGGTGGCCTGGATCGATCACACCCGGACGTCGGTGCAGCTGTATCCCGGGCTGAAGGAACCCGCGGTCTCGATCCCGAATCGCGGGCCGATGGAGGTGCCGCACGCCCTGCGCAGCGGCCTCGTCGCCACGTTCAACAGCGGCTTCAAGCTGGCCGACTCGGGCGGCGGGTTCGCCTACGACGGGCACACATACGCTCCGATGCACGACGGCCTGGCCACGATCGTGCGCTACCGCAGCGGCCGGATCGACGTGACCGCATGGCATGGCGGGGCCACCGCCGGGCCGAACGTGTCCTATGCGCGCCAGGACCTGCCGCTGATCGTCGACGGGGGCCAGGTGAATCCCAACCTGTCCAATGGCCCGGAGTGGGGCGCGACCCTGGGGAACAACGTGTATGTGTGGCGCTCTGGGGTCGGCATCGACCGCCGCGGCAACCTGATCTACGCCGCGGCCAACGACCTCACGGTCGGCTCGCTCGCCCGCATCCTGCTGCACGCCGGCGCGGTGCGGGCGATGGAGCTCGATATCAACTCCTACTGGCCCAGCTTCATCACCTATCGCTTCCCGGGCGCCGGACGGCCGGCCAACCTGCTGGCCGGAATGACGCGCTCACCGCTGCGCTACCTGACCCCGGATGACCGCGACTTCTTCGCGGTTTACCTCCGCTGAATGACGCTGCTGGGGGGCACGGGGTCACTCGGCGCGCTGATCGCCGCGTTGGCTTCGTTGCTGGCGGGGATCGTGGTCGCGCCAAGCGGAGCGGGTCCGCCCCACGCGCCGGAGCGCACACGCGCTCACGTCCGCTCCGTGGCCCGAGCCACGCACCACGGCGCCTTCGCCGTCGGGATTCGCGCGCTGACGTTCGTCGATCGGAGCCGGACGGTCCACTACCCCGGCCAGAAGCCCGGCCCACGGACGCTGGTCACAGTGATCCGTTATCCGGCCATCGGCCCCGCCTCCTCGGTGGACCGCCGGGGCGCCACCCCCGCGCGCGGCGCCGGACCGTTCCCGCTGGTCGTCTTCGGCCACGGGTTCGCGGTGACGCCCGGCCCGTACGCAAGCCTGCTCCAGGCCTGGGCGGCGGCCGGCTACGTGGTGGCCGAGCCGATCTTCCCGCTCGGCAATGCGCACGCTCCCGGCGGTCCGAACGAGTCCGACATCGTCAACCAGCCCCGCGACATGAGCTTCGTGATCTCCCACATGCTCACGCTGAGCGCCGGGCACCGCGGACTGTTCGCCGGGCTGATCGATCGCCGCGAGATCGCCGTCTCCGGTCAGTCCGACGGAGGCGAGACGGCGCTGGCCGTCGCGTACGACCGCTCGTTCATCGATCGCCGCGTCCGGGCCGCGGTGATCTTGTCGGGGGCCCAGCTGCCGGGCGCCGGCTTTGCCTTCCCGACGCCCAGCCCGCCGCTGCTCGCCGCGCAGGGGACGGCGGACACCACCAACCGGCCGGTGAACACCTACGACTTCTTCGACCTCGCCCCCCGTCCCAAGTTCCTGCTCAAGCTGCTCGGCGCCCAGCACCTGCCGCCCTACACGACCGAGCAGCCCCAGCTGGGAGTCGTCGAGCGGGTGACGATCGCGTTCCTTGACCGCTACCTGGAGAACGAGCCGCAGGCGATGAACCGCATCGTCGCCTCGGGCAATGTCAGCGGGGTGGCGGCACTGCAGGCGGATCCGTGAGACGGGCAGCCCGCCGCGCCAACCCCTCACCCCGCCGCGCCTACTGAACCTGCGCCTGCGCCTCGATCGAGAACCCGCCGGGCACGGGGGTCGCGGCCACCGACTGAACCCGGACGTGCGGATCGTTGAACAGCGTGATCGTGGCCAGCCCACCGAACGGGACGTTGGGCGCGACGACGAGCGCGCCGTTCTGCGCGGCCACGGTGACGTCGACGCTCGCGCTGAGGCCGAGGAGGCTCGCGGTGCCCCGCAACACGAGCTGGCCGTCGGCCGAGGCGATCGGCTGCACGTTGGTAAGGAAGGGCACCGCCGAGCGCAGGTCGGCCTCGGCGACCAACGCCGTGCCGATCAGCTCATCGCCCTGCTTGCGCAGCCGGGCGGCGCGGAGCGTGAGCGCCCCCGACTCGAGCTCCTGCACGCCAACGTCCAGCGTGCCCACGTTCGCCGCGCTGTCCAAGCGCCCCCCGATCGCGCTCGACCGCGACCGGTAGCTGGCCATGCGCACGACCACGCTGTCGGCGTGGCCCCACAGCAGCTCGATGGCGGGAAACGCGCTGACCTTCACCGAGAGCACCGTCCCCGACTTCGAGAGCTGGTCGCGCAGCCGGTGCTCCGCGAGCCCGGGCAGCAGCAGCTGGGCGAGGATCAGCACGAGCAGCACGACGGCGGCCAGCGCCAGAGCGATCAGCCGGCGCACCCGTCGCCGTCCACGTCCCCGCGGAAGCTCAGCTCAGCACCGCGCGAGCGGCCGCGATGGCCTGCTCGGTGAGCGGGGCGATATCGAGCTCGGGCTCGCTCAGACGCCGGACGATCACGCCGTCCGCCAGCGCGAACAGGAACATGGCCGCCAGCTCGGGCTCGACCCGGAGCGAGAGGATCCCCGCGGCGCGCTTGCCCGCCAGCGCTTCGCCCAGGTGAGAGCGGGTGCGGCGACCCAACTCGGTCAGCTCGGCGGCGATCTCTTCGTTGCGCTGGGCCAGCGTGAGCATCTCGTAGATCATCACCGGCGCCGGGCCGTCGCCCAGCCAGTCCTCGAAGCTGCGCACGAGCGCGTCGAGCACGTCCTCGGCGTCGTCGGCCGCTTCGATCGCCTCCCCCAGCCGCTCGGTGCGCACGTCGCACTCGCGGCGCACGACCTCGATCAGGAGCTGCTCCTTGGTCCCGAAGTAGTAGTGCAGCAACCCCCGCGAGACCCCGGCCTCGCTGGCCACGTGATCGAAAGTGGAGCCCGCGATGCCGCGGTCGGCCACGCTGGCCCGCATGGCCTCGACGATCCGCGCCGCCTTGACGCCGGAGAGCTCTCGGTTACGCGGGCGCGCGACGGTGGGATGAGTTGCCGCCTCCACTGAAGGCGATCTTAACGCGCCGGAGGCGCCTACCGGCGCCTCCGCTCACGTGGTCTGGGCTGCGTCCACGCCGGCTAGGCGGCTCCGACCGGGGAACTCGGCGGAGTCGATGCGGCGGCGGGAGGCGGGGTGTATTCGAACTCCTCCTCCTTGCCGAAGACCATGTCGAGCACCTTGGTGCGGAGGCCCTCGCTGCCGGCGAGCGCCAGCCCGAACCCGAGCGTGGCGATCATCAACTTGCGGCCGAGCCGGAGGCCCTTCTTCTTGGCCGGGCGCGTCTTCTTCGGCGCCTCGGCCAGGGCGTTGGTCGCCTCGCGGAGCGCCTCAACGGCGTTCTGCAGGTCGCGCTGGAGCTTCTTGTCCTCCAGCAGGGCCTTGGCCGGGGCCTTGCCGTTGGTCAGGCGGGAATACGCGCTCCGGGTGGAGTCGTATGCCGTGCGGACGTTGTCACGCAGCGTGGCGTCTTGAATCACCCGCTGGATGTACGGAGTCGCCTTGCTGATGCCCGAAAGGTCCACGGATTTCACCTGATCGGCCACAGACTTTTTTCCTCGTATTGCCATAGATCTCCCTCGTGCTTCGGGGTCGTGGTGTGAGGATACGCCAATCGGACGGACCCCCGGTGGGATTCGTTCCCCTATCTACCCGGGTTCAACCCGCAAGCGTTCAGGCCGCGCGCAGGGCCCGGGGGCGCGGGCGGGCGGGGCGCCGCTGGAGCGCGATCTCGAGCGCCTCCTCGACCGTGCTCACGAACCGGAAGGAAAGGTCCTTGCGCAGGTGCTCGGGAATCTCGTCGACGTCGTGCTCGTTGCGCTCCGGGGCGATCACGCAGCGGATCCCGCCGCGCTGGGCGGCCAGGGACTTCTCCTTCAGGCCGCCGATCGGCAGCACCTGGCCGGTCAGGGTGATCTCGCCGGTCATGGCGACGTCGGAGCGCACGGGGCGCCCCGAGAGCAGCGAGGCCAGGGCCACGACCATGGCCACGCCCGCGCTCGGCCCGTCCTTCGGGGTGGCGCCGGCCGGGACGTGGACGTGGATGTCGTGCGTCGCGAACCAGTCCTCGGCCAGCTCCGGCAGCAGATCCAGAGCCTCCGAGCGAACGAACGACAACGCCGCCTGCGCCGACTCCTGCATGACCTCGCCGAGCTGTCCGGTGATGGTCAGCCGACCGGTCCCGGGCATCGCGCTCGCCTCGATGAACAGCACCTCGCCTCCCACCGGCGTCCAGGCCAGGCCGGTGGCCACGCCGGGACGTGCGGTGCGCCGGCGGGTCTCGGAATAGAACTTGCGCTTGCCCAGCGCCGAGCGCACCCGCGGCTCGGTGATCGTCACCTTCCGCTTCGCCGCGCCCTCGGCCACCTGGCGCGCCACCTTGCGGCAGATCGTGCCGATCTCGCGCTCCAACTGCCGGACCCCCGCCTCGCGCGTGTAGTCGGAGATGATCACCCGCAGCGCAGCATCGCTGAACGCGATCCGCGAACGCGTCAGGCCGTTGCGCTCGATCTGCCGGGGCACCAGGTAGCGGCGAGCGATCTGGAGCTTCTCCTCCTCGGTGTAGCCGGCGAGCTGGATGACCTCCATGCGGTCGCGCAGCGGCCCGGGAATCGTGTCGAGCGTGTTCGCGGTGGTAACGAACATCGCGTTCGAGAGGTCGAACGGGAGGTCGAGGTAGTGGTCGCGGAACGCCTGGTTCTGCTCGGGATCGAGCACCTCGAGCATCGCGCTGGAGGGATCCCCCCGGAAATCCGCGCCCATCTTGTCGATCTCGTCGATCATCAACAGGGGATTGCGCGCGCCGGCGTCGCGCAGGGCGCGGAGGATCACGCCGGGCATCGCCCCGATATAGGTCCGGCGGTGGCCACGGATCTCGGCCTCGTCTCGCACGCCCCCGACGCTGATTCGCTCGAACGATCGCCCCAGCGCCCGCGCCATCGACCGCCCCAGAGAGGTCTTCCCCACGCCCGGCGGTCCCACGAAGCACAGGATCGAGCCGCGCGCGTCCGGTTTGAGGCGCCGGACGGCGAGGAACTCGAGGATGCGCTCCTTGACCTGCTCGATGTCGTAGTGGTCTTCGTCGAGGACCTCGCGGGCGTGGGGCAGATCGAGGTTGTCCTCAGTCTGCTTGTCCCAGGGAAGCGCCGCGATCCACTCCAGGTAGGCCCGGATCACGCCGTACTCGGCCATCGCCGGCTGCAGCCGCTCGAGCCGGGACAGCTCGCGCTCGACCTGCTTGCTCACCACCTCGGGCAGCTCGGTGTCCTCGAGCTGGGAGCGCAGCTCGGCGATCTCGGCCTGGACCTCGTCGGTCTCGCCGAGCTCCTCCTGGATGGCCTTGAGCTGCTGGCGCAAGAAGAACTCGCGCTGCCCCTTATCGAGCTCGGACTGGACCTGGGACTGGATCTTGGAGCCGATCGCCACGACCTCGAGCTCGCGGGCCAGGATCTCGGATAGCCGCCGCAGGCGCTTGCCGACGTCGAGCTGCTCGAGCAACGCCTGCTTCTCCTCGGCCGGGATGCGGAGCGCGCCGGCGATCAGGTGGGCGAGCGCGCTGGGGTCCTCGACGTTGGTCACCATCACCTGCAACTCCTCGGGCAGGTAGGGCACCTGTTCGATGATGTCGGTGAACGTGTGCTGGACGTTGCGCATGAGCGCGACCAGCTCGGGGGTCTGATCGATCACGTCGGGGGCCTCGGCGATCTCCGCCACCAGGTAGGGCTCGGTCTTCACCCAGCGCTCGATGCGGATTCGCTGCGAGCCCTGGATGAGCACCCGCAGCGTGCCGTCGGGCACCCGGATCATCCGGGCCACCGCGCCGAGCACGCCGACCTCGTAGAGCTCATCCGGCGACGGGACCTCGACCTGCGCATCGCGGCTGGCCACCATGGCGATCGTGCGCTCCCCGCGGAGCACGTCATTGATCAGCTCGACGCTCCGCGGCTGGCCGATGTTGAGCGGGACGAGCATGTCGGGGAACGTGACGATGTCGCGCAAGGGCAGTACGCCGACCCGGTGGGGGAGCTCGCGCGTGGCCCCGACCGCCACGTCACGCGCCGGACGCTCGGCGGTGCCGACCTCGATCACGTGTCGTCGTCCAGCCGTGTGGCAGGCACCGGGCGGGCGCTGATTTCGTGCACCAGGGGCAGCTCGATCCGCAGCATGCCGTCCTCGTAGGAGGCCTTCGCGTCCTGCCCGCGCACGTCGGCCCCGAGCTCGACGACCCGGCGGAACGGGCCGCGGGCGATCTCCACCTGCTGATAGACGTCGGTGCGCGATTCGGCGGCGCGGCGGCCGCCGGAAAGGAGCAGCTTGCGGCCCTCGATCTCGATCTCGATCTCGGCCGGGTCGATCCCGGCCAGCTCGGCGGTCACGATCGCGCGGGGCGGGTCCGGCGCATAGGCGACATCGACCGCGGGCATGAACCCGGTTCGCCGCCGGGACATGCCGAACACGTCACCGAACAGCTGATCCATCTCCCGGCGCATGCGCTCGAAGTTGGCAAACAGGTCGCGGTCCGACATGCCTACTGAGATTAGCCGTGGTCAGTCGCTGCCCGGCACCTGGTACACCGCCCCGTCGCAGGCCAGCTCAACCGTGCCACCGAATGCCTCGGCCGCCTCACGGCGCGCCCATTCCGGATCGAGCTCGTCGGAGAAGTGGGTGAGCACGAAGCGCCGGACGCTCGCCCGCCGGCCGTGCTCGCCCGCCTCGCGCGGAGTGAGGTGACCTCGCTTTCCCGTGCGCTCGGGCCGGGGCAGTGTCCCCTCGATCATCAGCAGGTCGGTATCCCGGGCGAACCCCACCAGCTGGTCATTGGGGCTGCAGTCGGCGCTATAGGTGAACCGCCCGCCGCCGGCCGAGAGCTCGACCGCGAACGTGCGGGTGTAATGCGGCACCTCGCAGAAGCGAACCCCGATCGGCCCCAGTGTCAGTTCGTCGGGGCCGTCGTACTCGTGCAGATGGAAGGCCCGCTCGACCAGCTCCTCATCCCCCCAGCACGCCACGAGGTGGCGAAACATCTCGCCCGCCCCCTTGGGCGCGAACAGCTGCGGGTGGGCCGGAGCGCTCGTGCCCGGCCAGCCCCCCACGGCC
>JAFAWR010000227.1 GCA_019241635.1 Solirubrobacterales bacterium | reverse complement strand
GAGCAGGAGGTCCCGGGCGGCCGCGATGTCTACGAGGTACGGATGCCCGCGGTGGTCACGGTCAAGGAGGGGATCAACCTGCCGCGCTACCCGTCGGTTCCGGGACGGCTCCGGGCCAAGCGCAAGCCGCTCGAGTCCGCCACCCCGCACCGCACCGACTCGCGGCTCGAGATGGTCCGCCTGACCCTGCCTCCGGGCTCGGGCAAGCAGGCTGAGATCCTCGGCGACGGCGCTGACGCCGCCCCCGCGGTGGTCGGTGTCCTCCATGACCTGGGGCTGGTCTGACCGACGATGGTCCTGATCTACGCCGAGCGCTCCGACGACGAGCTCTACCGCCAGGCGGTCGCGTTCGCACGCGCACTCGCGCAGGCCGGCGACGTGCGCGCGGTGGCGATCGGTGACGCCGACGGCTATTCGCCCGACGGCTGCGGCACGGCGCTGGCCAACCTGGTCCGCGAACGCGCACCGGACATCGTCGTCGCGCCGGGCACCGACCGCGGCAACGAGGCGCTCGCCCACGTCGCCGCCGAGCTCGACCTCCCGATGGCGGCCAACTGCACCGCGGTCACCCCGGGCGACCCGATCACGCTCACCCGGGTGCGGTGGGGCGGCAGCCTGCTCGAGGAGGCTCGCCTGCACGGCTCGCCCGCGATCATCACCGTCGCGCCTCACGCGGTGGCGGCCGACGCGGTGGAGATAGAGGTCGAGTCGATCGATGCGGCGCCCGGCATGGTGCGCGTCTCAGAGACCGTCCAGGCCCTCAGCGCCGGTGTTTCGCTCACCGACGCCGACGTGGTCGTGTCCGGCGGACGCGGGGTGGGCTCGGCCGAGGGCTTCGCGGTGATCGAGGAGCTGGCCGAGCTGCTACACGCCGCGGTCGGGTGCTCGCGCGCGGTGACCAGCGCCGGCTGGCGCCCGCACACCGACCAGGTCGGGCAGACCGGGACCAAGGTTTCCCCGTCGCTGTACATCGCCTGCGGGATCAGCGGCGCCACCCAGCACATGGCGGGCTGCAAGGGGGCGAAGAAGCTCCTGGCCATCAACCCCGACCGCGAGGCGTCGATCTTCGCCAGCGCCGACTACGCGGTGATCGGCGATCTGCATGAGGTGGTGCCGGCCATCTCGGCCGAGATCCGCCGGTCGCGGAGCGGCTGACCGCACCGGCTCCGGACCCGAGCGTGCTGGTCTCCGCCCTAGCCCTCGCCGCCGCGCTGATCGCCAGCGGCGCCCTGTTCGCCACCCGGGTGCGGCTGCTCCTCGGGCTGGTCCGGGCCGCCGCGCCCGCCCAGGCGGCGCAGCGCACCGGCGACACCGCCCGGCGCGCCCGCAACGAGGCCACAATCGTCCTGGCTCAGCGCAAGCTGCTCCAGCGCCTCGTCCCGGGCCTCATGCACGCGTTCATCTTCTGGGGCTTCATGGTGCTCATCCCGACGATCCTGATCGCGTTGATCGGCGCGGTGGACAAGCACTCGACTCTCCCGTGGCTCGGCCATCAGGGCTGGTACTCGTTGCTCGTCGACGTCTTCTGCGTGCTCGTGCTCGTCGGCGTGATCGCGGCCGTCTACATCCGCAAGGTGCAGCGGCCGGGCCGCTTCAAAGGCAGCCACCTGGGCGAGGCCGACCTGATCCTCGCCCTGATCGCCACGATCGTGGTCAGCCTCCTGCTCTGGCACGCATCGAGGATCGCGCTGCACCTCAACGAGTGGCCGAAGGCATGGTCGCCGGTCTCGAACGGCCTGTCGCACGTGTTCGCCGAGAACCAGGCGACGAGGGTCCTCGAGCGCGCCTTCGTGTGGATCCACATCCTCACGATCCTGAGCTTCCTGGCCTATCTCCCCCGCTCCAAGCACCTCCACATCTTCGTCGCGGCGATCAACGTGTGGTTCGGGCGCACCCGCGCCGGCGGGCGGCTCGAGCCACTCAAGTTCGACGACCCGGACATCCCGGAGGACGAGCTGAGATTCGGTGCCGGCAAGGCCACCGACCTCACCTGGAAGCAGGTCCTCGACACGTTCTCCTGCACCGAGTGTGGGCGCTGCCAGGACGCCTGCCCCGCCTACGCCACCGGCAAGATCCTGTCCCCGAAGCTCGTGATCATGGGCCTGCGCGACGCCGTATTCGCCAAGCCGGACGACGACGGGCCAGCAACGCTCGTGCCAGACGCGGTCCCGGCCGAGAGCGTGTGGGATTGCGTGACCTGCGGCGCCTGCATCCAGGCGTGCCCGGTCTCGATCGAGCACGTCGATCACATCGTCGACCTCCGCCGCCACCTGGTCATGGTCGAGTCAAGCTTCCCGGCCGAGGCTGAGCCGATGCTCCGCGACGTCGAGCGCGCCTCGAACCCGTGGGGCAAGCCGCAGTCGGAGCGCGCCGACTGGGCCGCCGGCCTGGGGATCAGGATCCTCGAGCCGGGCGACCCGCCGCCCGACTACCTCTACTGGGTGGGCTGTGCGTCGTCCTTCGACGAGCGCGCGCGCAAGAGCGCGCAAGCCACCGCGAAGGTCCTGCAGCAGGCAAACGTCGACTTCGCCATCCTCGGCCCGCGCGAGAGCTGCACCGGCGACCCGGCCCGCCGGATGGGGAACGAGTACGTGTTTCAGGCCTTCGCCGAGCAGAACGTCGAGACGCTGAATGAGGCCGGGGTCACCAAGGTCCTCACCGGCTGCCCCCACTGCTTCAACACGCTGGCCAACGAATACCCGGACTTCGGCGGCCGCTACGAGGTCATCCACCACTCCGAGCTGCTTTCGGATCTCGTCCGCGAGGGTCGGATCAGGCCGCAACGCTCACCCGAATCGAGCGAGATCACCTACCACGACTCCTGCTACCTGGCCCGTCACAACGATGTGCTCCAGGCGCCACGGGAAATCGTCTCCGCCATCGGGAAGCCGATAGAGATGGGCCGCTCGGGCAAGCAGACATTCTGCTGCGGCGCCGGCGGCGCGCACATGTGGATGGAGGAGCGCGCCAAGCCGATCAACGAGGAGCGGGTGCGTGAGGCGGCCGCCACCGGTGCCGCCACACTCGCCGTGGCGTGTCCGTTCTGCACGGTGATGCTCGACGACGGCGTGCAGAGCGCGGGCGCCGAGTTGCGCGTGGCCGACGTGGCGACGCTGCTATCCGAGGCGCTCGACGACGAGGCTCGATAGATCGGCCACCGCCGCGTCGAGCCCGGCTCGCGCCCGGTCCTTGACGCTCGGATCCGCGCCAAGCGCATCGAGCCCGAGCAGCGCGGCGCCCACGATCGGCTCGCTGCGTGCCACGACCACGCGAGCGAGCGGCGCGACCGTCTCGATCTCCCGCGCGATCCCCTTAAGGACGCCCGGCGGTAGCGATCGCAACACCCGCCCACCGAGCACTACGTCGGGGTCGCGCGAGGTCAGCTCGAGTCGATGCAATGCGGCGCGGGCGAATGCGACCACCTCATCGGCCAGGCGCCGGATGATGCTCGCGGCCACCGCGTCCTCGTCATATGCCGCGAGCACGACCGGAGCGAGCTCGCCGAGCCTGACCATCGGCAGCTCGTCCAGGTGCACGGCGCGTGCCACCTCAAGTGGGTCCGCCAGCCCGAAGTGCGCAGGCACCGCCTCACGCAGAACCGATGCCGGTCCCCGTCCGTCGGCGGCCCGCACCGCGGCGGCCAGGGCGGCCAGCCCGACATCGCGCCCGCCGCCCCAGTCGCCGGACACCGGGCCAAACGAGAGAAACCTGGCCTCGCGGCCGTCCGGGGCGAGGCCGAGGCAATTGATCCCGGTGCCGCAGACCACGGCTATCCCCCACCCGCGGTCGGTGCCCGAACGCAGCAGCGCGGGCATGTCGCTGTCCACGAGGAGCCGTTCGCTCCAGTTACGCAGCTCGAGCCCCGTCCGGATCGCCGACACCTCCTCGGGCAGGTCGGCGCCGGCGAGCAGGATCTGAGCCGTCGCGGCGAACGGGCGCGCGAGCCGGCCGAGGCCGGCGGTGCCGCACGCTTCATCGAGCAGCGCCTCGAGCACGTCGACCGCGCCCGCGACGCCGAGGTAATGGGCCTGGCTGGAACCGCCGCGCACCACCGCGAGCACGGAGCCGAGCGAGTCAACCAGGGCGAGATCGGTCTTGACCCCGCCGCCGTCGACCGCCACCACGAGCTGCCCGCCGCTCATAGATGGGCCCCGATCCTCGCCGGCGCGTCCGCCGCCAGCAGTCGATCGAGCATGCTCTCGGTCAGCCGGTATTCCCGAACCAGCGGATGGGCCAGCAGCGCCAGGCGTGCGGTGTCGCGGTCACCGTTCGCCGCGGCCGACGCCGCGAGCCGTTCGTAGGCGGCGACGTGCTGGACCAGGCCGAGCAACTCGGGGGCCAGCGGCGGCTGGGCCACCGGAACCGCGCCGTCGCGCCCGACCCGGGCCGGAACCTCGACCACGTCGTCCTCGGCCAGTCCGGCAATCACCCCGCCGTTGCGGACGTCGACCACCTGTACCTCGCCGCTGTCCGACACCAGCGAGGCGACGAGCTGAGTGGCGGCTTCGCTGTAGAACGCCCCGCCGCGCTGCTCGAGCAGCGCCGGCTTCTCGGCCAGCGACGGATCGCGGTAGAGCTCGAGGAGCTGCTGCTCGATCTGAGCGACGGTCTTCGCGCGGGGGGTGGTCATCCGCTGCTCCTGAACCACCTCGCGCTCGGCGTAGAAGTAGCGCAGGTAGTACGAGGGAATCGCCCCCAGGGTCTCGATCAGTTCGCGGGGCAGCCCGATCTCATGCGCAAACGCGTCGCCGTACTCACCGATCAGCTCCCCGAGCACGTCTCGCCCATCGACCCACACCGCCCGGATCCAGGTCAGATGATTCAGCCCGACCTGATCCACGAGCACCCGGTCCGGTGTCACGCCGAGGTGCCCGGCGATCTGGCGCTGGAAGTTGATCGCCACGTTGCACAGGCCGATCGCGCGGTGGCCGGCGTCGAGCAGGGCGCGAGTCACGATCCCCACCGGGTTGGTGAAGTCGACGATCCAGGCGTCGGATCGGGCCAGCTCGCGCGCGCGCTGGGCGATCTCGAGCACCACCGGCACCGTGCGCATTGCCTTCCCGAGCCCTCCGGCGCCGGTCGTCTCCTGCCCGACGCATCCGCAGGCCGCGGGGATCGTCTCGTCCCGGAGGCGCGCCGCCTGGCCGCCGACCCGGATCTGGATGAGCACGATGTCGGCTCCGTGCAGCGCGGAATCGAGATCTCCGGTGATCGAAAGCGCGCCGGCGAAGCCCTGGCGCTCGAGCATCCGCGCCGCCAGCCCGCCTACGACCTCGCGACGCTCGCGGTCGATGTCGTGGAGCACGAGCTCGCGAACGCCGATCCGTTCCCGCTCGCGCATCAGCCCAGAGACGAGCTCGGGCGTGTAGGTCGAGCCGGCGCCGATCACGGCCAGCTTCATGTGCTCACCTCCGCTGCCTGGATGGCGCTCCGGTAGCGATCGTTTGAGGGCCGGGAGATGATCGCGCTGGCGAAGCGCGTGGCCATGGCCAGCGCCTCGGGCCATCCCATCCCGCCCGCCAGGGCATGAACCAGGCCAGCGTTGAACGCGTCCCCGGCGCCGGTCGTGTCCGCGACGCTCACCTCCGGCGCCGGCACGGCGAGCTCGCCGCCCTCCGGCCCGACGGCGAAGCAGCCGCGGGGGCCCAGCTTGACCACCACCCATCCGCCCGACACCGCCTGCAGCGTCCGCGCCGCCCGCTCCGCGTCCGCCGCCTCGCCGGCGATCGCGCACGCCTCCACCTCGTTGGGCAGGAATACATCGACCGACGGAAGGAGCTCACGCACCTCAGCCCGGCTCGCCTCCGAGAAGCCGTCGGCATCCCAGGTGGTGTCGAAGAAGGTCCGCCCGCCTTGCGCGCGGGCGCTGTCGAGCAGGTGGCGCGCCGTTTCCCCGCGCAGGCGCGGCGCCACGAAGTAGTCGCACAGCAACAGGTTCTCGCACCTCAGCGCGTCATCGGGAATCATCGTCGCGTCCCATCGCGCGTTGACGCCCAGGTGAGTGAGGAAGGTCCGGTCACGCACCGGCGACTCGAGCACGACGGTCAGTCCGCTCGTCTCGCCCGCCAGCACGACGAGCTCGTCGGCCAGACCCGCCGCAGCGAGCTGCTCGCGCATCCATCCCCCGAGCTGATCATCGCCAACGCAGCCGAGCAGCCTGACCTCCATGCCGGCTTCGGCGGCGGCCAGCGCCGCGTTGGCGCCGGCGCCTCCGACGCGCACCGCGGTCTGCTCGGTCAGCAACGTGCTCCCGGGGGCGGGCAGGTCGGTGACCGGGCTCATGACCACGTCCGCCTGCACGCAGCCGATGATCGTGACTCCGGGCGCCCTCATCACGCCGGATTGTCCCGCCGTCGCCAATGCTTATGCAAAGACCTTGCCTTTTCGCCGAGCTGGTGCTTATTCTTACGCCGCATTCGCGGCATCGTATTCGTAAAGAGATCTAACCTCAATGCCTCGTAGAAGCCAAGATGACGGCAACGGCCGGTCCAGCCGGACCGAAGCAGACTCCCGACTGAGCCTGCTCCGAGAGCTCGGTGAGCAGGCCGTGCTCGAGACGATCTTCCGCCGGGGGCCGATCACCCGCCCGGAAATCGCGGCGGCCACCAATCTTTCCAAGCCCACCGTCTCGGCCGCGGTCAGCCGGCTGGAGCAGGGCGGCATGGTCCGAGCCGCGGGCATGCGCGCCGGGCAGCGCGGACGCAAGCCGGTGTCCTATGTGGTGAGCCCGCGCGCCGGCTTCGTCGTCGGGGCCGACATCGGCGGCAGCAACGTCCGGGTCGCCGCAGCCGACCTGTTCGGCGAACCGATCTGCGACGTCAAGCACCCCACGGCCAAGGACGGCGGCCGCGCGGTCGGAGTGCAGATCCTGGAGCTGGTCACCGAGGTCATCGATCAGGCCGCTGCCGTGCACGGGCCGCCGCTGGCCCTGGGGCTCTCGTCGCCAGGGGTCGTCGACCAGGCGAGCGGCCGGGTCACCTCGCTGGCCTACAACGTCGTGCCGGAGGGCGGCTTCGACCCGCTCGAGGTGATCCGCGATCGCTTCGACCTGCCCGTGTTGGTCGAGAACAACGTCAACCTCGCCGCGGTCGGGGAAAAGTGGTTCGGCCTGGCCAGGGGCGCCTCGACGGTCGTGTTCATCGCGATCGGCGCCGGCATCGGTATGGGGATCATCATCGACGACGAGCTCGTGCGGGGCGCGCACGGCGCGGCGGGTGAGATCGGCTATCTGCCGCTGGTCGGCGATCCGTTCAACCCGCGTCACCGGCTGCACGGCGGCCTCGAGGACGAGATCGGCGCGGCGGGGATCGTGGCGGCGTTCAACGAGCGCCGAGGTGCCGACGACCCCGATCTCTCCGCGGTGCAGGAGGTGTTCGAGCTCGCGGAGACCGGGAACGCGGCCGCCCGGTCGGTGGTCGATCACGTCGCCTCGCGCCTGGGGACGGCGATCGCCACCGTGTGCGCGATCCTCGACCCCGAGCTCGTCGTGCTCGGCGGAGGCATCGGGGCGAGCCCTCTGCTGCTGCGTCCGGTCCGCGGGTCGGCGGCGGCGCTGGTCCCGATCACCGCGCGCATCGAGACCAGCCTGCTCGGCGAGCGAGCCGCGCTCCAGGGCGCGATCGCCGTTGCGCTGCATGCCGCACGGACGATGCTGCTCTCGCCCGGGTCCGCCCCGCGAGCCCAGCGCAGCCTGGCCGGCGTAGGGCCGCGCAGTCGCTCGTGACCGAGGAAATTGGCAAGACGTCTTCAATGAGCCACAGGGTTGAACCTCGAAGCAGACGCGGATATATTTCCATTTGTTTAGATATTTCCCAAATAACCGTGCTTCCGGACGGGGATTGCGGAACGAGAAGGAGAGGGTCTCGATGAAACGCTTCCACTGGGTCGTGGCTCTGGCCGCGGTGTGCATGCTTCTCGCCGCCTGTGGCGGTAGTTCCTCGTCGAACTCGTCGGGTACGTCGACGTCGTCGAAGACGGCGAGCAGCGGAACCGTGTCAGGCAAGCTAGTCGTCGACAACGAGAGCGGCTCGACCTGGACGTGCCAGTTCAACCCGTTCAATCCGGCCGTCACGCTGGTCTCCTTCGGCTGGATCTACGAGCCGCTCGAGTACGTGAACATCCTCCAGACCGGCTCGACCACTCCCTGGCTCGCGGCCTCCTCGCAGTGGTCCGACGGATTCAAGACGCTCACGTTCACGATCCGCAGCGGGGCCACCTGGAGCGACGGCCAGCCGTTCAGCGCCGCCGACGTCGCGTACACGTTCAACGCTATGAAGAGCGACAAGACGATCGACCTGAACGCGCTGTGGACCGCCGACGGTGGGCCGCTGACCAGCGTCACCGAGAAGGGCGACCAGGTCGTCTTCACGTTCAAGTCGGCCTCGCAGCCCTACTTCTACCTGGTCGCCGACCAGACCCCGATCGTGCCCAAGCACATCTGGGCCGCGCTCAACCAGTCAAAGCTTCACGCCTACGCCGACAGCCATCCGGTCGGCACCGGCCCGTACGAGATGTCCAACTGCGCGCCGACGAACATCAAGTACCTGAACAACCCCCATTACTGGCAGAGCACGCCGGGCCATCCGGTGCCGCGGGTCAAGGAGGTCGATTATCCGGCGTTCCTCTCCAACACGCCGGCAAACCTGTCCCTCTCCCAGGGCCAGGCACAGTGGGGCGGCCAGTACATCCCCAACATCCAGTCCTTCTACATCTCCAAGGATCCCGCCCACCGCCACTACTGGTTCCCGCCCGTCCTCAACGTCTCGCTGTTCCCCAACCTGACCAATCCGGTGCTCAGCCAGCTTCCAGTCCGTCAGGCGATCTCGCTGGCCATCGACCGCGCGACCGTCTC
>JAFAWR010000316.1 GCA_019241635.1 Solirubrobacterales bacterium | reverse complement strand
GATCCGCAAGGACGTGGAGGTCGGGGTCATGGGCACGCTGTTCTGCGGCGTGCACGCGATGCGTCACATGCGCGCGCAGCGCAGCGGCAGCATCGTGAACCTGACCTCACGCTCGGCGCTCGGCGTAACCGGCCACTCCACCTACATCACGATCAAGGGCGCCGCGATGTCGACCACGTTCGCCTGGGCCCTCGAGCTGCTGCCCTACGCGGTGCGGGTCAACGCGTTGGCGCCCGGCGCCCACACCCGGGCCCACGAGCTCGCCGCCAACGCCGGCACGTACCGCCCCTCGCAGGCCGTCAATGCGGTGTCCCCGGACGTGGTGGCGCCCGCGTGCGTGTACCTACTGAGCGATCTCTCCTCCCACCTGACCGGGCAGATCGTCGCCATGATGGGGCCACGCCTGGGCATGATCCGTCACCCACGCATGGTCGAGCACGTCGAGGAGCGCGAGCGCTGGACGCCCGCGGAGATCGCCGAGACGATCGAGCGCGTGTTCGGCGGCGAGCTGCAACCCATCGGCCACGAGGCGACCGAGTACCAGCTCGCGCACGGGCAGCCCGCCTGAGCGCTGTGTCCCCATGGACGGTTTCCCGTTTGTCTACGAGGCCACGGTGCGCTTCAGCGACCTCGACTGCCGCGGCCACGTCAACAATGCTGTGTTCTCGTCCTTCATCGAGGATGCGCGCCTGCGCTGGTACGAAGCAGCCGCCGACCCTGACGAGGCGCCACCGATGAGCTACGAGACCGACGTGATCCTCGCCCGGACCGAGATCGACTTTCGCGGCGAGCTCCGCACCGTGGGTGAGACGGTCGAGGTTGGCGTGCGGCTCGGACGCGTGGGCACCAGGAGCCTCGCCCTCGAGTACCGGCTGTGCGCCGGCGACCGCGTCGTCGCCGAAGCGAAGAGCGTACTGGTCGGGTTCGACTTCGTCCGCGGCGTCAGTGCGCCGATCCCTGATCACTGGCGACGCCGGGCCGAGCGAGCCCGTGACAGCGCGGTGACCTTGGCCGCCAAGTGAACTGAGTAACCGACCAGAAGGCTATCGATCCTCCTCCGTTTTCCTATTTGTGTTTCCACCATGCGCTACGTAACTTGCGAAGCGCCGACCCGAGCGGTCGCGTTGCGGGGGCGAGGAGAGAGATGAGCACGCGCTTTGAGATCAACCGCCCTGCCCAGATTGACGGCCCGTCGGCGGCGGGGTCCGAATATCGCGCGCTGCTGAGCAGTGTCGTCTCGAAGGACTGGAGGTTGCTGATCGGCGGTCAGTTGACCGCCACCCGGAGCGGAAACCGATACCCCACGGAGAACCCGGCGACTGAAGACGTCATCGCCGAGGTGCCCGATGCCGGCGCGGAGGACGTCGACCGTGCCGTGGCAGCCGCCGTCACCGCCTCGGCGGAGTGGCGGCGCATCCCGCCCCGCGAGCGCGCTGCCTACATCCGCCGCGCCGCGGCCGTGCTGCTCGAACACGAGCACGAACTCGCCTTCCTCGACGCCGTCGACAGCGGCAACCCGATCACCGCGATGCGGATGGACGTGCAGCTGGCGGCCACGACCATGAACCTGTACGCCGACTGGTCGATGGAGCTGGGGGGCGAGACGATTCCCCTCACCAGCGACCATCTGCACTACACCGTGCGCGAGCCGTACGGCGTGGTCGCGCGGATCATCCCGTACAACCATCCGATCTTGTTCGCCGCTTCGCGCTGCGCGGCGCCGCTGATCGCGGGCAACGCCGTCGTGCTCAAGGCGCCCGACCAGACGCCGCTCTCGGCGTTGCGCATGGGCGAGCTGCTGCAGGACGTGTTCCCCCCGGGGGTCCTGTCGGTGATCACCGGGCGCGGTCCGGTGGCCGGCAAGACGCTGGTCGAGAATCCTTCGGTGCGCAGGATCGCCTTCATCGGCAGCGTCCAGACGGGCCGGGCGATTCAGAAGACGGCGGCGGAAGCGGGCGTGAAGCACGTCACGCTCGAGCTGGGCGGTAAGAACCCGGTGATCGTGTTTCCCGACGCCGACCTGGATCGGGCGGCGCAGGCGGCGGTCCTCGGCATGAACTTCCACTGGACCGCCGGGCAGTCGTGTGGATCGACGTCGCGCCTCCTCCTGCACGAGTCGATCGCCGACGAGGTGATCGCGAAGGTCAACAAAGGGATCGAAGCGATCCGGGTCGGCGATCCGCTCGACCCCGAGACTCAAATGGGGGCGCTCGTCTCGCGCGAGCAGTACGAGAAGGTTCTGCGCTATGTCGAGCTGGGTCATCAAGCCGGCGCGAGGTTGCTCTGCGGCGGTGGCCGGCCAGCGCGGCTCGACCCAGATCGTGGCTACTTCGTCGAGCCCACGGTCTTTCTCGACGTCGAACCGGCATCGGCGCTCGGACAGGAGGAGATCTTCGGCCCGGTGCTGTCGGTGATGCGGTGGGCGGACGAGCGCCAAGCGGTGGAGATCGCGAACGGGGTGCCATTCGGGCTCACGGCCGGGGTCTGGACGAACGACCTGCGGACGGCCCACCGGATGGCGGCGGAGCTGGAAGCGGGGTACCTGTGGATCAACGCGGCCTCGAGGCATTACTGGGGCGCGCCGTACGGGGGGTTCAAGGACTCCGGCGTCGGGCGCGAGGAGGGAATCGACGAGTTGCTCTCCTTCACCCAGGTGAAGACGGTGAACATGAGCACCACCTAACTCGAGAAGGAGAATGCGTGTACGAGTGTGAGTTTCACTGGCCGGAGGGTCAACACATCGCGGTGGTGTTCAACATCTCCTGGGAGACCTGGACGCAGGATCTGGGCACCTCGAGGAACAACCAGCGTCCCGGCGAGTCCGTGCCGCCGGGCGCGGAGTACGACCGCTGGATGTATCCGGTCTATGAGCACGCCTACGCGGAGACCGCGGGGATGCAGCGCCTGCTCGACGTCTGGCGCCGGCACGAGATCCAGACCAGTGTGTATGTGAGCGGCCTGGCGGTCACGCTGTTTCCCGAGCTGGCCAGGCGCGTGCATGATGAGGGCCACGAGTTCGTCGTCCAGGGGTGGGACCACAGCTTCCTGTGGGAGCAGACCGTCGCCGAGCAGACCGAGTCGATCGACAAGACGACCGAGGCACTGACCAATCTGATCGGACAGCCGCCCGTGGGCTACAGCGCATCCGGCGGCAGCATCACTCCGGAGTCGTTCGACATCATCGCCGAGCGTGGATTCACCTACGCCTGCGGGTTCAGGAACGTCGACGTTCCGTTCATCATCAAGCATCACAGCGGCCGGGACCTCGTCGGGATGAACAGCTACGCGATCTCCGACTACGACAGCTACGGAATGCAGGACAAGACGGCGCGCGACGTGCTGCAGATGTGGCGCGACTCATTCGACGCGCTGTACGCGGAGGGGCAGCGCGGATCCCCCCAGATGCTCGCCTTCGGGACCCACCCCTTCCTCGCCCACGGCTTCAGGACGCGCCCGCTCGAGGAGACGATCGAATACGTGCAGGCGAAGGACAACGTCTGGATCACCACGCGGGGCGAGATCGCCGAGTACATGCTGCGCGAGTATCCGGACAGGCAGATCAGCGACTTCTTTCCTGAAGCGGTGGCCTCGGATGCCTACTACGGACTGAGCATGGGGGTCGGAGGCGAAGAGGCCCGGCGCGAGGCGCTGCGTCATCGCCGGCCGGCCGCACCCCACGAACTGGTCGACGCCGTTCGGTAGGGCTGTGCGGAACCCGCAGGAAAGCCCCACGGCACCTGGCCTGCACCAGGGGACCGCCTCCGCATCGCGCAAGGCCACGCTCACCGTGGCGCGCGCGATCGCCCAGACCCTGTCTGCCTACGGCGTCAGCCACTACTTCTGCGTAACCGGTGGCGATCACGATCTCTGGCTCGCGCTCGACGAGGTGGGCATCGGGATCGTCAACTGCCGCAGCGA
>JAFAWR010000063.1 GCA_019241635.1 Solirubrobacterales bacterium | reverse complement strand
GGCCAGGCCCTCGCCGCCGCGGGCGGTGAGCTTGGCGGTCTGCCCGCCGTGGCGGTCGATCAGCCGGACCCGGTCATCGCCCTGGATGGCCACCTCGGTGGCCCCACCCGGGGCCACCCGGTAGAACTCGAGCCCGGGCTCGGTGGGCCGCAGCCCGTTGACGAGGACCGCCACGGCCGGGTCTCCCCGCTAGGAGGCGGCCGGCGCCGAGGCCTTCTCGACCTCGGCCAGCAGCTGCTCGGCCAGCTTGCGCTTACCCTCCGCATCGAGCTTATTGAGCTCGTTCTCGACCGCTCGGCGGTTGTAGTGCTGGTTCCATTAGTCGAGGCTCTCGAACCCGAGCAGCACCGCCTTGCCGACGAACTGCCGCAGGACCTCGTTGGTGGGGCCCATGACCCAGCCCGCCTTGGCGTCGCGCAGGTAGCGCTCGAGCTCCATGTCGCGCTTGTAGCCGGTGCCGCCGCAGGCGTGGAGCATCTTGTCGACCACGTGCGCGGTGTTCTTGGCCGCGGTGAACTTGATCTGCCAGGCCCAGTGCAGGAAGTTCGCGCGCGCGAACTCGCCCGGAGGCGGCTGGATGGTGTTGTGGTTGGTCGCGTTGTCCATCGCCTGCGCGACTGAGTACACGAACAACCGGGCGGCGTTGGTGTCCATCACCGCCTCGCCGACGTAGTCCTGAATCGTCGGGTAGTCGGCGACGCGCAGGCCGACGTCGACGTGCCGCTTGCGGGTGGTCTGGCGCTTGCCGATGTCGATCGCGCCCATCGCCAGTCCGTTCCAGACAGAACTCGAGCCGATGAGGAACCAGGGGTCGACCGCCTCGTCGTTGGACGCGGCACCATCGCCCTCCGGGCCGACGATCTGATCGCCGGGAACGTCGACGCCGTCGACCTGGATCGGGCCCGACTGGTTCCCGCGCAGGCCGAGCGCGTCCCAGGTCGAGGGCTGCGACTTAACGTGCTCGCCGTCGATCACGAACACACTGAGGTCGTCATAGCCGGTGAAGTCGGGGCTGGTGGTCTGGACGACGTAGAAGTCGGCGAACCCGCCCGAGGTGGTCCACGACGCCTTCTTGCGCACGTTGTAGCCGCCGTTCCGGCGCTCGGCCCCGCTCGAAATTGGATACCAGAAGTGCGAGCCGGTCTCCGGATCGGAGTACGACAGCGTGCCGATCTTGCCGCTGTTCAGCGGCTTTATGTACTTCTCGATCAGGGCATCGGTGGGGCGAAGCATGATCGTGTTGACCGCGCCCATGTGCATCACGTAACACATCGCGGTGGAGGCGCATCCGTAGCGCGCGATCGTCTCGCAGGTCATCACGAAGGCGACGTGGTCCTCGCCCAGGCCTCCGTACTCGGTCGGGACGGTGAGGGCGAGGAAGCCGTGCTCGCCGAGCAGCTCGAGATTGCGGCGCGGGAACTTGAGCTCATCGTCGGAGACCTTCGCGTTGGCGCGCATCTCCTTCTCGCAAAGCTCGATGAGGGTCTCCCGGAGCTCCTTCTGGCGGTCGGTGAGCACCCAGTCGGGGTCCCACTCGAAACCCAGTCCCCAGAAGGGCTCGCCACCCCATGTCTTCTCGGCCATCAAACCCTCCGACTCTCTCGCCTATGCACAAATATGTTCAATACAGTTCTACCTGAGAGGGTCAGCGGTGTCTAGAGCAGCCAAGCATCGTCCCCTGATCGGGGTTTCCGCGAGCGTCCACGACTTCGGCGACTACAGCGGTGTGGGCGTGCACCGTCCGGTTCTGGAGGCCGGCGGGCTGCCCGTGGCGCTGCCCCAGCTGGTGGACGCGATCGAGCCGGTATTGGATGTCCTCGACGCGATCGTGCTGGCGCACGGCCGAGACATCCATCCGGCGCGCTATGGCCAGGAACCACATGCGCTGCTGGCTGCGACCGAGCCGCAGCGCGACGCCTTCGAGCTCGCGCTGGTCTCGGCGGCGCTCGACCGCGGACTGCCCGTGCTGGGGATGTGCCGGGGAGTGCAGCTGCTCAACGTGGCGCTCGGGGGGACACTCGTCCAGGACGTCTCGCTCGTGGCCGCGGGGCACCCGAGCGATCCGGGGTGGGCGCGCTGGAAGGAGGTCGAGGCGGCCTCGGTCGCTGGGCTCCCGGTACCGCCCCATCCGCGCCACGAGATCTCGATCGCGTCCGACAGCCTGCTGGCTCGGGCCTTGGGCACGACCGCGATCGAGGTCAGCTCGTTTCACCACCAGGCGATCGACCGGGTGGGTGACGGGTTGGAGGTTGTGGCGCGGAGCGCTTCCGACGGACTTCCCGAAGCGGTCGAGATGCCCGGGCGACCGGTGCTCGCCGTGCAGTGGGAGCTCCAGGAGGAGTGGCGCATCGATCCCCGCTTCGTGGCCGTGTTCGACTGGTTCGTGGATGCGGCGCGCTGAAACTTTGGCGCTGGAGCTATCAAATGCGTAGCTCCAGCGCCATCGGCCGGGCGAACTACGTAGTCATGCCGCTGAACTGACCGCCGGTGATGTTCAGGACCTGGCCGGTGATGAAGTTCGCCCACGGCGTGCAGAGCAGGAACACCCCGCCGGCCGCCTCGTGCGTCTTGCCCGGGCGGCCCAGCGGGATCAGTGCCGGTCCGAGCGCGATCATCTGCTCGGGGATGCCCAGCTGGACCTTCTGGCCGCCGATCTCGGCGACGTTCTCCTCGTTCTTGGGCGCGGTCAGGCGGGTCTCGATGAACCCGAAGGCCACCGCGTTGACGTTGATCTTGAACTGACCCCACTCCTTGGCCAGCGTCCTGGTCAGGCCGACCACGGCCGACTTGCCGCTCGAGTAGTTCGCCTGCCCCGCGTTGCCCATGGTGCCCGAGATCGAGGACACGTTGACGATCTTGCGGAACACCTCGACGCCCTCCTCGCGCTCCTTCTTGGCCGGCTCGCGCATGTGGGGGGCGACCGCGCGACACATGCGGAACGGAACGATTGAGTGGATGTCGAGCATCTTCTGGAACCACTCGTCGCTCATCTTGTGGATCGGCGCGTCGAGCGTGTAGCCGGCGTTGTTGACCAGGATGTCGACCTTGCCCCACTCGTCGATCACCTTCTGGACCAGCTGGTCGGGGACGCCCTCCTTGGTCAGGTCGCCCGAGAACACCAGTGTGTCCCCGGAGATCTCCGACGCGGCCTGCTCGGCGATGTCGCCGTCGATGTCGTTGATCAGCACCTTGGCGCCCTGCTCGGAGAGCAGCTCGGCGGTCGCGCGTCCGATCCCGCGCGCCGAGCCGGTCACGATCGCGACCTTGTCCTCAAGGATTGCCATGTTTTCGGGCCTCCGATGTTTTCGCGTTGACGAAGCAGGCCATCATGCCAGCGCCGCGGCCCACGCGCCCGCTCGCAGCCCCGACTCGATCGCCCCGTCGATGAACCCAGCCCAGCCGTCCGCGATGTCCGACCCGGCCAGCCGCACCCGGCCCTCGGCGGGCTGCATCGCGGCGTGGTGGTGCTCATACCAACCGGGCCGGTGAATCGCCCAGGTCCCGCGGGACAGCTCATCGGTGAGCCAGTCGTGTGAGGTGGCGTCGAGGACCTCGTAGCCGGGCAGGATCGCCTCGAGCTCGCGCTGCACGGCGGTCAGGTCGTCGGGGTCGCAGCGCGCTGCGTCGGCGCCGAACCCGATCAGCTGCTGGGAGCCATCGCCATTGACCCAATCGGTGTCCAGGTAGCCGAACGGATGCCCGGGCCGGATGCTGTTGTGGGCGGTCGGCTCCCCGCGGGCGCGGATGAAGATCTTGATCCCGCGCGAGGCCTGCCCGAGGGCGATCGCCCGCTGCTTGTCCTCCGACAGCGGTGGCGTGAACTCGATCGCGCCCAGCGCGTTCAGCGGCACGGCCACGACCGCGGCGCGCGCGCTGAGCTCGGCCCCATCGCGCGTGGCCACCTCCACCCGATCGCCGCGCCGGGTGACCGCGGCCACCGGCGCGTTCAGCCAGCGCTCGAACGGCGCGCCCGAGGCGACCCCGTCGAGCAGCGCGGCGGTCCCACCGACGATGGTCACCCGGCCGCCGGTGAACTGGGTGAGCTCGAGGCTGTAGCCGGACAGGGCGTGCCAGCGCAGCACCGACACGGCGCCGGCGTCCTGGAGCGGGGCGTGGGCCAGCGACTCGAGCTCGGCGGTGAGCACCGCGCCCTCCTCGTCCGAGAGCTTCAGCTCGTCCAACCGCTCGGCGATGGTCAGGCGGTCGAAGCGCGCGAGCTTGTCGATCGCGCGCAACGGATCGTGGGGCACCGGTAGCGCCTCGCGCACGCCGTCCACGAAGCGGTCCCAGCCGCGTCGCACGATCGCATCGCGCTGCTCGACCGAGCCCGAGCGGCGCTCCTCGCCGACGTACCAGCCGGCGACCGAGGCGCTGTCGCCCACGACGACGTCCAGTCCCGCCCGAGTGATCTCCGAGAACGTGTGCGGCTGGTGCCAGTGGACCCAGGCGCCGCCGTACTCGACCGGCGATCCGTTCCAGTCGGCTCGCCAGGTGCGCCCGCCGAGCCGGTCGCGGGCCTCGAGCAGGAGCACGCTGCGCCCGCGCAGCGCCGACTCCCGGGCGGTGGTCACGCCGGCGAACCCGCCGCCGATCACGATCAGGTCGTTCACGCCGCGGCCTCCACCGCCGCGGCCTCCACCCCCTCGGGCACCGCGACGCGCTGGCGCGCCGCGGCGTCGACGGCCATGGCGCCGCCCGGCCCGGCCAGCACCGGGTTGAGCTCGAGCAGCTCGAGCGACTCCTCGAGCAGGAGCTCGCCGACCCGCTGGGCCATCCGCGCCACCGCGCTCAGATCAACCGGAGTGCTCCCGCGGCCCCCGGTCAGCAGCGGAGCGCCGCGCAACCCGCGCACCGCGCGCTCGATCCGCGCCGCGTCGGCGGGCAGCGGCACGATCGCCACGTTATCGAGGACCTCGGTCCACACGCCACCCAGTCCCACGATCACCGCCGGCACCACCGCGTCGGCCCGTGCGGCGACGATCAGCTCGACCCCCGGCAGCGCCATCCGCTCGGCCAGCACGGCGCCACCGAACTGCGCCATGAGGACTTCGAGGCGCGCGAACGCGTCGGCCACCTCGGCCTCGGAGGACAGCCCGAGCCACACCGCGCCGAGCTCGGACTTGTGCTGGATCGCCGGAGAGCTCAGCTTGAGCGCGATCGGCGCGCCCAGCTCGTCGAGCGCGCGCACCGCGTCGGCGGCATCGGTGACCAGGCGGCCGTCGACGACCTCGACGCCCCCGGCCCGGAGCAGCTCCTTGGCCCGGTCCTCGGAGAGCCATTCGCCGCTCGTCCCCGAGCGTTGGCGCGCGGCCGCGCCGATCTCGCGCAGCCGGGCGGGGTCGCCGGGCGGCGTCCGCATCGCCGCCGCACACGCCAGCCCCGTGCGCAGGCCGGCGATGGCCGGGATGCCGGCCTGGACGCACCGCCAGGCCGCGGCGTCGTCGAGCAGCTCGGGAAGGGTCGAGCAGATCATCGTTGCGGCCGACTCCGCGATGGCCCGTGCGCCGGCGATCACACCGTTGCGGACGGCGTCCGACGCCTCCGCCATGTCGCCGGCGAGGCCCGGGAACTGGTCATAGAACACCAGCACCTGGTCGATCGCCGGGTCCTCGCCGACGGTCTGCACCAGTCGGGTCAGGGTGGGCCCGTCACCCCAGAGCAGCGCGGTGTAATCGAGTGGGTTGGCGACGGTCGCGGCGGTCGGGAGAACCTCACGCAGCCGCTGGCAGGTGGCGGGCGCGAGCGCCGGGAGCTCGAGCCCCAGCCGCGCCGCCTCGTCGGCCCCCTGGGCGGAGTCGCCGCCCGAACAGGTCATGATGGCCAGGCCGCCGGCGGGGGTGGCGGTGGCGCGGGTGGGCGCGGGGGAGAGGGCGGCGCACCGACGCGCCGGTCGCACCGCGAGTGCCTTGGCCAGCTCGAGCAGCTCGTGCACGTCGGCCGCCCACACGCCGCCCGCCTCCTCGATCAGGGCGCGGAAGATGCGCTGATCGCCGGCCAGCGCGGCACTGTGCGCGGCGGCCGCTCGCGCCCCGGCCGCGGAGCTCCCGACCTTCAGCACGACCACAGGGACGCCGGCCGCTGCGCAGGCCGCGAGCCCATCGCACAGCCGCGGGCCGCCGTCGTCCTCGAGGTACAGGGCGATCGCGCCGACGTCGGCCTCGCCGGCCAGGAACGCCAGGTAGTCGGCCGCGCCCAGCACGGCCTGGTTGCCGCTCGCGACGACCGTGTGGAAACGCACGCCGCGCCGCGTGGCCAGGGCGTTGACTGCCACGTTGCCGCTCTGGGAGACGAGCGCCACCGGTCCGGGCTCGTGCGGGGTGAGCGCGTCCCCCCACAGGACGGCTCGGGCGTGCATGGCCACGATCCCGTTGCAGTTCGGCCCGCACACCGGGAGCTCGTGACGGTGGGCGGCGTTGACCAGCTCACGTTGGAGCGAGACGCCCTCGGGCACCTCGGCGAAGCCGGCTCCGATGACCACGGCGCCGCCGCAGCCCACGGCGCCCGCCTGCTCGACCGCGGCCGGGACCCCCGCGGCCGGGATCGCCATGACCACGGCGTCCACCGGCTCGGGCAGGTCGGCGAGCGTCGGCACGCACGGGCGCCCGAGCACCTCGGCGCGCTTGGGGTTGACGCCGATCACCGGTCCGGGGAACCCGATCGCCTCCAGGTTGAGCAGGGCCTGGGCGCCGTAGCTGGCCGGGCGGTCGGTGGCGCCGAGGACCGCGACCGAACGCGGTGCCAGCAGGCGGGAGAGGTCCATCAATGGATCGTCGCCTCGACCCCGCGGCGCTCGAGCGCGCGGGCGATGATCAGCCGCTGCACCTCGCTGGTGCCCTCCCAGATGCGGTCGACGCGGAGCTCGCGGTTGAACCGCTCGGCCACGTTCGAGCGCAGGTAGCCCCGGCCCCCGAACGCCTGGACGGCGCGGTCGGCGCAGCGGCCGGCCGCCTCGGAGACGAACAGCTTGGCCATCGACGCCTTGGCGTGGATCAGCTTCAGATCCGCGCCGCCGTCGACCATGCCGGCGACATGCAGCGCGAGCAGCCTGCCCAGCGTGGCGTCGGTGGCGCTGTCGGCGAGCGGGAACGAGATGCCCTGGTAGTCCATGATCCGCCGCCCACCCTGGACGCGGTGGAGCGCCCACTCGGTGGTCTCGTCGAGCAGGCGCCACATCGCGCCGAGCCCGTGGGTGGCGATCCCCAGGCGCTCCTCGGTGAACCACGCGCGCTGGAGCGCATCGCCGTTGCCGACGCCGCCGATCACCGCGTCGGCGGGCACCTCGACGTCGGTGAAGCGGATCGTCGGATGGCCGTGGGGATAGTTGTGGGTAAACCGCGGGTTGTCCACGAACTCGACCCCCGGCGCGTCGGGCTCGACCAGGAACAGCGTCGGCAGGCGCCCGGAGCCGTCGATCGCCAGGGCCATGACGATCAGCACGCGGGCCACGTCACCCGAGGTCACGAACCACTTCTCGCCGTTGATCCGCCAGCCGCCGTCGCTCGGGGTGGCCACCGTC
>JAFAWR010000360.1 GCA_019241635.1 Solirubrobacterales bacterium | reverse complement strand
GCGACATTCCTCCCCGGCCGGCCCGGTGGCGCCGCCACGCTTGGCGGCAGCGCTCACCCCTGGCTGGAGCGTCGAGTCCGGCGAGACGAGTGGCGACGGGTGTGCCGCGCCGTGGTCGTCGCGGTCGCGCCGCTCGGGTCCGCGGTGGCCGACGTCGTCGTCGTGGTGCCGGTAGAGCCGGTTGTGCCGGTGGTACTGGTCGTGCCCGTGGTGGTCGTGGTCCCGGTCGTCCCGGTGTAGCCCGGATCGCCGGTGCCACAGGCCAGTGCCACTCCGCCGCTTCCGGCCAGGCACAGGATGCTGGTGGCCACGGCCACCGCGTTGCGCTGCTTTCTTGTCATCGAGAGCCTCCTTTTGGTCGGGTGCTCTCTAGATCGAGGCGCCCGCGCGAGGCTCACGCTCGGAAGCTAAGAACTTCGTAAGCGAGGCGACGCAGACGCACGGTGACCGGCGCCCTCGAAGCCTCCGGTCGGGGCGGCGCGGTGCTCATGACGATTCCCATCAGCACGGCGGCTACCCCGATGAGCTGTCCCAGGGCCGCCGGCTCGCCGAGGGCCAGCCAACCGGCAGCGGCGCCCACGACCGGCTCGAGGTTGAGGAAGGCGCCGGCCAGATCGGCGGGGACGCGGGCCTGGCCATAGGCGAAGAGCCAGAACGGCAGCGGGGTACCGGCCAGGGCAAGCAGGCCCAGCGCGACCGCGGGGACGACCGCGGTCGGCCCGTGGGGCACGCCGCCGGTGAGGATCGCCACCGGAAGCGCGACGACCGCGCCGCCGGCGAACTGCACGGCGGTCACCGCCGCGGCGTCACGTCCGGCCAGCAGCCGCGGCTGGATCGCGATGAATGCCGCAGACAGGACGGAGGAGCCCAGCACGAACAGATCGCCACGGGCACTTGCGCCGCCGCCGCCCGCGCCGGCAACCAAGGCGATGCCGACGAGCGCCACGGCGTAGCCGGCCCACGTGAGCGGACGCGTCGAAGTCTGACCGAGGCCGGCGGAGATCAGGGCGACCAGCACCGGGATCGCGCCGACGATCATCGCCGCGTGACTCACGCTGGTTCGCTCGATGCCCACGTTCTGGAGCACGATCACGACGCCGAAGCCGATCGCCCCGGAGGCCATCACGCGCACGGTGAGGGCGTCGCGCAGGCCCCGCCGACCGATGACGCCGAGCACGGGCGCCGCCACCAGGAAACGAGCCACCGTGAGCCACCCCGGTCCGAGCCAACCGAGCGCGAGCTTGGTCAGCGGCACGTTGAGACCCCACAGCGTGCCGGCGGCGGCGAGCGCGAAGAGGGCGGATCGGTTCTGGGCCTTCATACCAATGAGGATCGGCCGATCGGCGCGAAAATCCAGCCAGATTTGACATCTCACCCATATGACGATGAAATATTTTGTGAAATGGCCGTTTCGCTTGATTTGATTGATGTGAAGCTGCTTCAGGAGCTGCAGACCGACGCGGATCGCCCGAACGTGGAGCTCGCCCGCCTGGTCGGCCTGTCCCCCGCCGCGACCCTCCACCGGGTGCGGCGCCTGAAGGAGTCGGGCATCGTGCGCAGCGTCGTCGCCCGCCTCGACGCGGCGGCCGCCGGGTTCCCCCTCCAGGTCTACGTAGCCGTGACGCTCGAGCGTCACGGGGATACCGCATACCGGCGCTTCCGCGAGATCATCCGCGCGATGCCCGAGGTGATCTCGGCCGATTGGGTGACCGGCGAGACCGACGCCATGCTGCTGGTGGTCGCGCGCGAGGTCGCGCAGCTTCAGCGCGTGCTCGTCCGACTCTCGACGCGGGGTGGAGCGGCTCGCGCGATGACGCTCCTGCGCCTCGAGGAGCTCAAGCCCGCCTCGCCGCTGCCGCTCGACCCGGCGAGCTGACTGCGCAAGGACCGGAGAGCCGATACGGGGCGCTAACGTTGACGCGATGTCGCGCACCTCGGCGCTGATGGCCGTGGTCACCCGCGAACCGGCGAGCACGTCCGACCTGTATGACCGCGTTGGCTACGTCGCGCTGGCCCAGCTTGGCTTGATCCCGTATCACGCCTTCCGAGCCGAACTGGCCGCGCTCGCGGCCACCGGGTCGATCTACAGCGAAACCGCCCCGGACGGTTCCACGATCTGGCGCCTGCCGTCCGAAGACGAGCCCACGGACGGGCCTATACTGGGTTGACGATGCTCGTCTTCGGCCTCGTGCACGGCGGCGACTGGGAACCCCCTGGTTGGGAGCCGCCCGAGGACGAGCCGCCCGAGCGCCGCCCATGGACCTGGCGCCTACCCTGGAGGCCGTTCGCGTGGTTCGCCGCGTGGTGCTGGCTGATGGCGCTCGTCCCGATCGTCAGCGGTGCCTTCGGCGCCCTGGCCGGGTTCGGGGTTCTGATGCTGGCCTTCGCCCTGGTCTGCTGGCGCCTGGAGCGCTTCTGCCAGCGCGCCTACTGGCACGGCCTCCGCGAGTACAAGTACTGACGTCTGAGCGGCGCCCGGGCGCCGCCGGGAAGCTCAGTAGCCCTGCTGGCTCAGGCTGGACCCGTTGTTGTTGCTCTTGTTCTTGTTCTGCGAGCTGTTCTGCTTGGTGCTCGAGCCGGTGGGCTTGGGCGCGGCCAGGACCGGTGCCGGCGCAGCGCTCGTGGTGACCGGAGGCGATGAGTGCGTGGTCACCGGTGGCGCCGACGTCGTCGTCGGCTGAGCCGCGGCGGTCGCGGTCGGCGCGGCCTTGTGCACGGCCGCCTTCTTGTGCGCCGGCGCCTTGTGCCTGGTCGTGACCTTCTTGGTCGTGGCCTGGGTGGTCTGAGCCGCCGGTTGCGTTTGCGCCGGCGTGGACGCCGCCGGGGTGGAGCTCGACTGCGTGCTGGACGTGCCGCCACAGCCAGCCACCACCAGGGCGGCCGTGATCGTGCTCAGCAGCGCTCTTTTCATGGTCCCTGCTCCCGTTTCGCTTCCAAGGGCTCGCTCTTCAGGGTACAAGACACCCGCGATGCCGCAACGTTGCGCCGGCCCCCACCTCCCCGCCGGCCCCCACCTTCGCCGCCGGCCCCCGCGTTCCCGCCGGCCCAAGTTCCCGTCGGCCGCGGCCCGGGCAATAGCGATCAGGTCCCGGGAACCGGCCGGGTAAAGTCCCTGCGCGAATGGAGGCATCGGGTACCGGGTTCCTCCCCGAGGACGGGGAGGGCGCTGCACCGAGCGGGGACGCCGTGGCCGGCGCCGCCGGCACCGCCGCGCCCGCTGCGCTGACCGCCGACCCGCTGCCGGTCGCGGAGGGCCCCGAGACCCGCCGGCGCCGAGCGCCGGGCCTTGGCTCCCACCAGACGCTGCTTCTCACCGTGTGCTGCGTGGCGCAGTTCATGGTCATCCTCGACCTGAGCATCGTCAACGTCGCACTGCCCTCGATCCAGTCGAGCCTGAACTTCACCTCGGCCGATCTGCAGTGGGTCGTCGACGCCTACGCGATCGCGTTCGCCGGTTTCCTCATGCTGGGCGGACGCGCGGCCGACCAGCTCGGTCAGCGCCGGGTGTTCGTCGCGGCGCTGGTCCTGTTCTCGGTCACCTCGCTGGTCGGCGGCGCGGCGGCGAACCGCCAGATGCTGCTCTTCGCCCGCGGCGTTCAGGGCTTCAGCTGCGCGTTCATGGCCGCGTCCTCGCTGGCCATCGTCACCTCCTCTTTCCCCCCGGGTCCCCAGCTCCACCGGGCCATCGGCCTCTGGGCGGCGATGAACGGGCTCGGCGGGGCCGCCGGGACCCTGTTCGGGGGGATCATCACCCAGGAGCTCAGCTGGCGCTGGGTCCTGCTGATCAACCCGCCGATCGGCATCGCCACCGCGGTGGTGGCCTGGGCGGTGGTGGCCGACCGCCGCCGGGGCGAAGCCGGTCGGAGCTTCGACATCCCCGGCGCGGTGACCCTCACGCTCGGGCAGATGGTGCTCGTCTACGGCGTCGTCGAAGCCGGCCTGCGGAGCTGGCAGGCCGCCCTGGCCTTGGGGCCCATCCTCGCCGGCCTGGCGCTGCTTGTCGCGTTCTGCGTGATCGAGACGCGCTCCGCCGATCCGCTCGTCCCGTTCAAAGACCTGACCAAGCCGCTCAACGTGGCCAACGGAATCGTGCTGCTGTTCAGCGCCGCGCTGTTCCCCATGTGGTACCTGAGCTCGCTGTACCTCCAGCAGGTGCTCGGACTCTCCCCCCTCCACGCCGGGCTGACCTTCCTGCCCATGGCGCTGTCGATCATGTTCGTGGCCCGGAGCGCGGGAAAGCTGGTCAGCCGCTTCGGGGTCCGCTCGGTGCTCGGCAGTGGCCTGTTGATGATGACCGGCGGAATGCTCCTGTTCACGAAGATCGCCGCCAGCGGCAGCTCGGCGGTCTACGTGATCGTGCCGGGCGTGCTGACCGCGGCCGGTATCGGCATGTCGATCGTCCCGTCCACGATCGCCGCCACCCAGGGAGCCAGGCAAGGGCAGCAGGGGCTCGCCTCGGGTCTCGTCAATACCTCACGGCAGGTCGGCGGCGGGCTCGGGATCGCCGTGCTGATCACGCTCGCCACGTCGCTCTCGAGCCATCTCATCGGCCGCGGGCATCAGGTCCCGCAGGCGCTGACCGACGGCTTCCGCTTGGGCTACTTCATCGCCGCCGGCCTGTGCGCGGCCGCCGCGATCATCACGTTCACGCTGGTGCCGAGGCATGTCGGGGAAAAGGCTCCGGGGAGGCGGCGAGTGCCGATCCTTGGCGTGGTCGCCGGGGTCATCGCCGCGTTCGTCGCGCTCGCCTTCGCCGTCGGGGGCTCCCACGGCGCGCCGCTCGGCGCCTACACGACCGACGGCACGTACAGCTACGTGTCGGCGCCGGCGCTCCACCCGCCGGTGATCCGCCCGACGATCCCAATCGAGTCGAGCAAGCTGGCCCCCGGCTACATCCTGACCGCGAACTTCTACGACCTGAACTATCCGCCGATCGTCGGCCAGAGCGGCCCGCTGATCCTTGACAACCACCTCCAGCCGGTGTGGTTCGAGCCGGTGCCCAAGCAGGATGTGGCGGGCAACCTGAGCCTCCAGCTGTTCGACGGCAAACCCGTGCTGGCCTACTGGGAGGGCACGATCACCAACACCGGCGCCACCGAGACCGGCGAGGACGTGATCCTCGATCAGCACTACCGCCCGATCGCCCGTCTCCAGGCGAGGAGCGGATGGGTGGTCACGTTGCACGAGATCGTCATCCGCGGCCATGACGCGTGGGTGACCGCGAACAAGAACCTTCCGATGAACCTGTCCAGGTACGGGGGCGCCTACAACGGCGCGTTGATCGACTCCGCCGTGCAGGAGTACGACCTGACGACCGGCAGGCTGCTCCACAGCTGGGACGCGCTCGACCACATCCCGTTGAGCGACTCGCAGGCGTCGCTGCCCACCAACGGCTTCCCGTGGGACGCCTACCACGTCAACTCGATCAACCTCCCGGGTGACGGCACGTTCGTCGTCTCGATGCGCAACACCTGGGCGGCCTACAAGGTGAACATCGCCACCGGGAAGATCGAGTGGACGCTCGGCGGCCCGCATTCGAGCTTCCAGCTCGGCAAGGGCGCCGCGTTCCAGTGGCAACACGACGTCGTGGTGTATCCCGGGTCGCCCCTGGTCACGATGTTCGACGACCACTGCTGCCAGATCACCGGCGGGGGCACGTACGTCAACCCCACCTCATATTCGCGCGGGCTGGTCCTCAAGCTTGACCAGCGCACGCACTCCGCCACCCTCGCCGGCCAGTACACCCATGGCTCGAACTTCAACGCGGAGTACATGGGCAGCCTCGAGCCGCTCGCCAACGGCAACGAGATGGTCGGTTGGGGCTCGGCGCCGTTCATCACCGAGTTCGACTCCTCGGGCAACATGCTGCTCGACGCGCGACTCCCCCGCCACGATCTGAGCTACCGCGCCACCGTCGAGCCGTGGGTGGGCACGCCGCTGTATCCGCCGGCGGGCGCGGCGCGCAGGACCGGTGGCGGCACAACCGTCTCCGCCAGCTGGAACGGCGCCACCGAAGTGAGGGGCTGGCGAGTGCTGGGCGGGAAGAGCTCCGGCGCCCAGGCCCAGGTGGCCTCGGCGTCTAAGTCCGGCTTCGAGACCGGGATCCGGGTGCCCCAGGGCTACACGACGTTCCGCGTCCAGGCCCTCGACGGGCGCGGCCGCGTCATCGGCACCTCGCAGCCGTTCGGCGTCAGCGGCTGAGTTCGCCACCCGGCTTCGGCGCAGGCAGCCGAGTCGGCTCGCCGGCCGGCTCGGGCGAGCGCACGTGGAGCACCCCACCCGGACCCGAGGTCCGGATCCGCAATGTGGGCGCGCCCGCGGGCGGCAGCCAGGCGGGCGGCTCGAGCACCTGGCTAGCGAACGCGCCGCCACCCTCAACGTGGACGAGAACGCCGGCCGGCACCAGCACGGTGACCGTCCCGAACAGGTTGTAGATCTCGATCTCGACCTCGGGACCCTCGAGCCGCGCCTGGCGCAGATCGAGCACGATCGTCCCGAACAGCGAGCGCCACGACGAGCGGGCGGGCAGCTCGAACGCGCCTCGGCGGACCAGCACCGAGAACAGCGCGCGGTGGCGCACCGCTGGAATCGCCGCCACCGCGGGTGCGGCCGCTGGAAGGTCGACGGTCAGCGCGGCCAGATCACGATCGGTTCGCGCCGTCTGGGCCCGGCCGACCCGCTCGGAGAACTCCTCGAGCGTCAGCCGGCCGCTGGTCACCGCGTCGCGCAGCAGCACGATGCTCTGCTCGCGCTCGGCGTCGCTGGCCAGGATCGGCAACTCATCGCCCATCGCGCGTCCAAGGTAGCGAAGCGGTGTGCTGCTCATACACTCCCGGCGTGGGGCGGGATCATCCTCGCGGTCCGGCTACCGGCCGGCGCCGGCCGACGTCGGCGGACGTCGCCGCGGCGGCCGGCGTGTCGCGGGCCACGGTCAGCTATGTCCTGAACGGGGCCGACCAGAAGCACCGGATCAGTCCGGCCACCCGCGACCACGTGCTCGAGGTCGCCCAGCGCCTCGGCTACGAGCCGAACGCGGTCGCGCTGGCCCTGCGGGCCGGCCGCACCGAGATCGTGCTGGTCGAGATGCCCAACTGGCCGCTCGGGCCGCCGGTGGCCGAGGCGATCGACACGATGGTCGAATCGCTCGAGCAGCTCGGCTACACCCCGCTCGTGCACTTCCAGCGGGCCGATCCCCGGAGCCTGACCCGGGCCAGCCAGCGAGTCCATCCGGTGGGCGTAATCGCGCCGGGTTCACAGCTCTCTGCGGAGGCGACCGAGCGGCTGCGCGCCTTCGGGGCCCGGGGCCTGGTCGCGTTCGCCGGCCGACCCCTGCCCCACGTCTACACCTATGTGATCGACCAGACCCGGATCGGGCATCTCGCCGTCGAGCATCTGGCCGGTCGGGGCCACGGTCGCGTGCTCGCCCTAATGCCCGAGGAGCCGACGCTCCGGGCGGTCGCGCAGGAGCGGCTCTCGGGCGCGCGCGCCGCGGCCGGCGAACACGATATGGCCCTCCGTTCGGTGGAGGTCTCGGTGCGGCGCGACGCAGTCGGGCGGGCGCTTGCCGACGTGCTCGCGCGGAGCAACCCGCCGACCGCGATCTTCGCCTTCAACGACGAGCTCGCGCTGGTGACGCTCGAGCTGCTGCGCGAGCGGGGGGTCTCGCTGCCCGAGCAGATGGCGATCATCGGCTGTGACGACAGCGCGGCGGCGGAGCGCATACGCCCGCGCCTGACCACGGTCCGGTTCGACAAGCACGGCCGCTGGCGGGAGATCGCCGGCCACCTAGACACGATGATCTCGGGCGAAGGGCGGGCACCCGAGGTGACGGTCTCCGAGCCGGCCGTGGTGCTCGGCGACACCACCTAGCGCGGACCGCTTGACACGAGTCAGCGCGGCTGGTAGGACTGCCGCCGCCCGCTCGCCCCAACGAGGAGGAGAACAATGTTCGCGCTTCGACGCCGCCGCGTCATGGCCGTGCTTGCCGTCGCCGGGCTGACCCTCCTCGCTGCGTCGGGCACCTCGGCGGGCGCTCCCGCGCCGCCGTGGCAGAACCCGAACCAGCCGCCGCTCACCCGCGCGGACGAGCTGCTGGCGGCGATGAGCACCGACCAGAAGATCGACCTCGCGCTCGGCCAGTTCGCCCCCCTGCAGAGCCTCGGGATCCCGGCCCTCAGCTCCGACGACGGCCCTGACGGCCTGCGCAACCCCGGCACCACGGCGATGCCCTCCGGTCAGGACCTGGCGGCCGGCTTCAACCGCGCACTCGCGCGCGCCTACGGTGAGGTCGTGGGCTCCGAGGCCCGGGGCGAGGGGTTCAACGAATGGCTCGGTCCCGCGGTCGACAACGCTCGCACGCCGCTGGCCGGCCGGCAGCCCGAGGCCGAGGGGGAGGATCCGTTCCTGGCCGGGAACACCTCCGCCCAGGTGATCCTCGGGGCGCAGAGCCAGCACGTGATCTCGACGCTCAAGCACTACACCGCCTACAACCAGGACTACGGGCGCATCGGCTTTGCCGCCGTCGGCGCGCCGGCGGTCAACGTCCAGGTGTCCGAGCGAGCGCTCCAGGAGATCTACGAGACGCCGTTCCGGATCGCCGTGCAGCAGGGCGGGGTCGACTCGGTTATGTGCTCGTATAACCAGATCAACGGCTTGCCGAGTTGCGAGAACCCGACCACGCTCGCCGACCTCAAGCAGGGTGACGGCTTGGGCGGCTTCGTCGTTCCCGACTTCGGCTTCGCCGTCCGCGACGCGGTGCCGGCCGCCAACGCGGGAGTCGACCTGGCCGCGCTTCCGGGCGCCCCGAGCAGCCTGACCGCCGCAGACTTCACCTCCGGGCAGATCTCCGCCGCGCGTCTGGACGACATGGTCCGGCGGATCCTGTATGCGATGTTCGACTCGGGCGTGTTCGACAATCCGCTTCCGGCCACGCCCGCTACCGAGGTGTCGACGCCGCAGCACCAGCTCGTCGCGACCCAGGTCGCCGAGGCGGGTACCGTGCTGCTCAAGAACGACCGCGCCGCGCTTCCGCTCTCGCCGAGGCACGTCCACTCGATCGCGCTGATCGGCCCGACCGGGAACGATGCGGTGTTCGTGAGCGGAGGCTCGGCGGGCGTCCCGCTGGCGGCGAACCAGGCGATCACCCCCGCGCAGGGCATCAGCGCGCGCGCCGCCCAGTCTGGGATGAACGTGACCACCGTGCAGGGATCGGCCGGTGATCAGGCCTCCCCCACGCTGGTGGATCCCGCCGTCCTCACGCCATCCTCGGGCACCGGCCCGGGGCTGCTCGGCCAGTACTGGAGCAACGGGAGCTTCACCGGCGCCCCGGCGGTTACCGAGGTCGATCAGCACATCGACGCCACCGGCCCCCCGATCAGCCCGGCGCCGGCGGTCTGGTCGGCCAGGTGGACCGGCACGCTGACTCCTACCGAGTCGGGCCTGTACCGCTTCACGCTGTCGGAAGCCGGGATCGCCACGCTCAAGATCGCCGGACAGACGTTCGGCCCCGCCTACCGTGAGGCGACGCAGTTCATCGTCGGGCCGCACTATGTGGTCAACGGAGCCGTCCAGCTGATCGCGGGGCAGTCCGTCCCGGTGGAGATCGACTACTTAAGCGCCAGCGGCCTGTTCAGCCACGAGATCCACTTCGGCTGGCAGACCCCTTCGCAGTCGGGGATCCCGGCCGCGGTGGCGGCCGCCCGCCAGGCCGACGTGGCGATCGTGTTCGCCAACGACGCCCAGGGCGAGGGCATGGACCGCTACTCGCTCTCGCTGCCCGGCGATCAGAACCAGCTGATCGACGCCGTGGCCCATGCCAACCGGCACACCGTGGTCGTGCTGAACACCGGCGGACCGGTGCTCATGCCCTGGCTGGGCGAGGTCTCGAGCGTGCTCGAGGCGTGGTACCCCGGTCAGCAGTTCGGCGCCGCGATCGCTGCCGTTCTGTTCGGCGACGCCAACCCGGGCGGCCGGCTCCCGGTCACCTTCCCGGCCACCCAGAGCCAGGGACCGGCGGCCGCGAGCCCGCCGAGCAGTTACCCGGGCGACGCCAACGGCAACGAGAGCTACGCCGAAGGGCTCGACGTCGGGTATCGGTGGTATGACGCCACCGGCCAGCGCCCCCTGTTCCCGTTCGGCTACGGGCTCTCCTACGAGAGCTTCCGGGTCTCCGGCCTGCACGCGTTCTACAACCCGTTCGCGGGCACCGCGTTCGTGTTCGCCCGGGTCACCAACACGTCCTGGCGCTCCGGGCCCACGACCGTCGAGTTGTTCGTGCACTCGCCGGCCGCCGCCCAGGAGCCGCCCAAGCAACTCAAGGGCTACACCAACGTGACCCTCGGCCCCGGACAGACGAAGTTCGTCGTGTTCCGCCTGACTCCGAGCGACCTCGCGTACTTCAACACCGCCGCGGGACGGTGGACCGTCGCGCCCGGACGCTACACCGTGCTCCTCGGCACTTCATCGACCGAGCTAGACCACGCGGCCAGCTTCGACGTCGGCCATTTCGGCCACCGTCGATGAGCCCGCTAGCGCCCGCGCCAGCTCCTCCCGTGAGTGAATGCCCAGCTTCAGGTAGACGTGGCGGAGGTGGTACTCGATCGTCTTCGGGCTGAGGAACAGGGCTGCGGCGGCCTCCCGCGTCGTCCGGCCCCCGGCGAGCAGCAGAGCGATCTGAAGCTCCTGCGGGGTCAGCTCGTCGAGCGTGCTGGGATCCCGCCGTCTTAGTCGCTCGCCGGTGGCGGCCAGCTCGGCGCGAGCTTCGTTCGCCCACGGCTGGGCATCGAGCCGCTCGAAGGTCTCGAGCGCCGCCCGCAGCTGGGCGCGCGCCAGCACGCGTTCGCGCGCCCGCCGCAGCCGCTGGCCGTAGGCGAGCCGCGTGCGGGCGGTCTCGAACGCATCCAGCGTCTGGGCGTGATGCGCGAGCGCGCGCTCGAACAGGGCGACGAGTTCGCCGTCGCCGGCCAGCAGGCCGCGGCAGCGCAGAGCGCGAGCGATCGACCACGGCTGGCCCTTGGCCTCGGCGGCCGCCATGAACTGGGCGCTGACCAGCTCGGCGTCGTTCTCACGCCCCAGGCGCAGGTAGACGTCGACAAGCTCCGCGGCGGGAAACACATCGACGTCGGTGATGCGCAGCTCGCGCAGCAGCCGCCGCTGGTGCTCGAAGTGCTCCGCCGCACGCGCCGCCTCGCCCATGCCGAGCTCCAACTCACCGAGCGCCGCATCCAGCCAGACCTCGTAGAGCCGCGAGCCGAGGACGGCGGACAGCTCGTGGGCCTCGGCAGCCAGGGCCCGCGCCTGAGCCGCGTGGCCGCGGCGAGCTTCCAGCCAAGCCAACCCGGCCAGCGCGAAGCCCAAGTCGGTGCGCTGGTCGCTCTCCCGCGCCAGACCGATCGCCTCCTGATAGGTGGCGGCGGCCACCGCCCATTGATCCGTGGTGGCTTGATCTTTGGCGAGCAGGTTGAGCACGAACGGCAGCGTCCCGAGCGCCGCCCGGTCGCGAGCGACGTCCAGCGTCTGGTCGAGTAACGGTCGCCCGGCACCCGCCTGGCGCAGGAACATCGGCGCCGTGGCCAGCCACGGCAGCAGCCCAGGGTCCTCGAGCAGCTCGGGCGAGCGTTCGACCACGGCCACCGCCTCATGGATCGCCTCGGCGCCGGCCCCCGCGTCGCGGCCCAGGATCTCGGCCATGCCCAGCGCGGTGAGCGCGAGGAACCGGGCCCGGCTCGAGGAACGATCGTCGAGCAACGCGTGGGCTCGGTGCGCAGCGGCCAGCATTTCGCCGGCGCGCCCCGCGTAGAAGCAGGCCGAAGCGGCATCTGCCAACAGCTCGACGGCGCGCTCGGGATCAGCCCGTTCCGCGGCCGCGGTCAGGATGTCGTGCCCTGCCATCACCGGGCCGCGGCTCGCCGCGATCTGGCCGCTCAGCTGGTCGATCCTCACCGTAAGTGCGAGGTCGTCGGTGTCCACCCGCGCCTCTTCGAGCAGCCGGGTCGCGCGGTCGGCCAGACCGGCGTGCCAGGCCGCGTCGGCAGCATCGAGGCGCAGCCGAGCACGGCGCCGGACATCCGCCGTGAGCCGGGCTGCCCGTTCGAACGCCGCCGCGGCCGTGGCGTATGCGCTGCGGGCGCGGCTGCGCGCCCCGGCCTGCTCGAGTGCCGCCGAGGCGGCCTCGTCGCTCCCCATAGCGGCCGAGGCCAGGTGCCAGGCCCGCCGGTCGACATCGCGGTCGGGGAGTGCCTCGGCCAGCGCGTGATGCGCCGCCCGCCGCTCCTCGGCCGAGGCATCGGCGTAAATAGCCGAGCGCGCGAGCGGGTGACGGAACTCCAACGCGCCGCCGCGCAGCACGACGAGCCCCGCGGTTTCCGCGGCGGCCAGCGCGCGCAGATCGACGCCGAGACGAGTGGCGGCGCGCTCGAGCATCGCCAGATCACCACTGTCACTGGTTGCCGCGAGCGCCAGCGCATGGCGTACCGGCCCACCGAGCTCGCCGACCCGGCGAAGGAAGGCCCGTGCGATCCGCGCCGAGACGAGCACCGGCGCTCCGGCCGGGGCCAGCGCCAGCTCGTCGGCGTCCGCCGCGAGCTCGAGGAGCGCCAGTGGGTTTCCTGCGGTGTTGTCATGGAGCCGTTCGGCGGCGGCAGCGCTCAGCCCCGGAAGCAGCGCGGCCGCCTCCTCGGCGCTAAGCCCGCCGATCTGATGTGTGTGCAGATCGGCGCCGTCGAGCAGCGACGGCTCATCCTCGCGAGCCGCAATGACGACCGCAATGGGATCGGCGACGAGTCGGCGGAAGGCGAACAGCAACGCTTGCGCGCTCGGCAGGTCGACCCAGTGGGCGTCGTCGACGAGCACGGCCAGCGGGCCCTCCTCCGCATACGCCGAGAGCAGGCTGAGCGTCGCGGCGCCAACGGCGAAGCGCTCCTGGGCCATTCCCGGCCGGAGCGCCAGCGCAGCCTCGAGCGCAATGGCCTGCGGGCGAGGAATCCGCTCGAGGACGCCCAGCGCCGGCCGGAGCAACTCGAGCAGCGAAGCGAACGGGATCTGGGCCTCGGACTCGATGCCTCGCGCACGCAGGATGGACATTCCGCTCGCCAGCTCAGCGGCGTGGTCGAGCAGCACGGTCTTGCCGATCCCGGCCTCCCCAACCAAGGCGAACGTTGCGCTCACCCCGGATCGCGCGCGGCCCAGAACCTCCTCGATCTGCTGCCGCTCCAGTGATCGCCCGAGCAGCACCAGCCGATCCTAGTCCTCCCCGGGGGCCAGTCGGGAAAAGACTAGGTGCCCCCCGGAAGCGAGCCAGATGCGCCCGGCTTTAGCGTCGCCGCGGATGACTGAACTACCGCGACACGGGGGCTTTAGATGACCGCGAGCAGTCGGGGGCGCGGACGCTCGCGCCGGGATTTCCTGAAGGGCGTCGGCGCCGCCGGAGCCGGCTTGGTGGCCGGCTCGGTCGGCG
>JAFAWR010000247.1 GCA_019241635.1 Solirubrobacterales bacterium | reverse complement strand
GGGGTTCAGCCGCGTGGGCGTCTGGCCGGTGCCCTTGGTGCCCGACTTGGTCGAGGGCGTGGTGCTCGTGGTCGACGTGGTCGAAGAGGACGACCCGGATCCCGTCGAGGGCTTCGGCTTGGCGGTCGTCGAGGTCGACGTGGAAGTTGAGGTTGAGGTCGTCTGCGGCTGCGTCGAGGTCGTGACCGTCACCGCCGGGGTGGTCGCGGAGACCGGCGGGCAGGACTGGGTGACGTTGACGATCGGCAGGCTGACCGGCAGCGGCAGGGAGCTCGGCGGCGTGCCGGGGGCGACGTTCTGGAACGTGAAGGTCTGCCCGCCGGCGACCGTGATGACGACCGTGCAGCCGTCGGCCGACGCTTCGGGAAGCGCGGCCAGGCCAAGCACGGTGACCAGGGAACCCATGGTCACGGCAGCAATGGTTAGCTTCCGCCTCGTCAACACTGTGGCCTGCTCCTCCCGCGGAATGCCACGCGCAAAGTCGTCCCAGCTACGATCACAGTTAGGCTTGTCTGGACGCTACAAGCTGCCGTCGCGCTTTGCAATTGGGAACCGTCGGGTGTGGTGGATGTCTGTTCGGGTACCAGCGTCGTGACCCGGTCGATTCACGGACGTCCAGGCATTCCTTGCATCGGCAGGAACCCGCAGGCACTGTAGCGCTGTGGCCGTCTGACCGGCGTCAGCTGACCCTCAACTCGAGCGTTAGGGTTGGCGTTCTGAGAGTCTTATCACGATCACCCAGGCAAGCGAGGCGGCGACATGAGCGAGGACAGCAGAGGGCTACGGGACCGGATGGCGCGCCAGGGGGAGGAAGCGCTCGGCAAGGTGGCGCAGGAGCTGCTCGAGAACCCGATGGTCAGCCGGGCGCTGGCGGCGACGTTCGAGGCCCGGGAGCGGGCGACCCGCGCCCAGGAGCTCGCCATGAGCGCGCTCAACCTGCCCTCGGCCGGGGATCTGGAGCGCCTGACCCGGCGCCTGCGCAGTGTCTCGCAACGCCTGGAGATGATCGAGGACAGTCTCGACCGCCTCGAGCAGCGGATCGACCAGGCCGGCTCGAGCAGTGCGATCGACAAGCGGCTGACCATGATCGAGGAGGTGCTGGCCCGGATCGAGGCGGCGATCGGCGAGCAGGCGGCGATGCCCGCCGCGGTGTCGGCTGAGTTGCCGCGGCGACCGCGGCAGAGCCGCTCACGCGCCGCGGGCGGGACCGGCCCCGGCGCGAAGCCTCAGGCCTGAGCCTCGCGCGTCTGGCTGAGCGCGGTCAACGCCACCGCGCCCATCCGCCGCTCGGCCACGCGCAGGTCGTCGGGATCGATCCGCTGCCGGGTCGGGAGGACCAGGTCGGAGACGACGAGCAGGGCCGCCGCCTCGAATCCGCTTGTGGCGGCCAGCGCGAACAGTGTCGCCGCCTCCATCTCGACCGCCAGCGCCCCCGCCTCGCGCCACTGAGGCTCCAGGCCGCGGCGATCGTAGAACAGGTCGGTCGAGACGATCGGGCCGCAATGAACCCCGTCGTCGTGCCGGGTCGCCCCGGTGAGCGCGGACAGCAGCGCCGGCGTGGCCGGGAGCCGGTCGCCCGCATCGAGGGCCCGGCTGGTGCCGTCGGCGGGAATCGCCGAGCTGACGCACAGCAGGTCGCCGAGCGCGAGGCCCGGCGCGAGCGCGCCGCAGGTGCCGACCCGCAGCAGCCGCCGGGCACCGAGCTCGGCCAGCTCGGCGATCACGATCGCTGCGCTGGGTCCGCCCATCCCCGTGCTCTGGATCGTCAGCGCAGCCCCGTCGGGGGCCACCCCGGTGTAGCCCCACAGGCCGCGATGGTGGTTGAACATCTTGGTGTCCTTGAGCAGCGACTCGGCGAGCAGCAGCGCCCGCGCCGGATCGCCGGGGAGCAGGACGCGCTCGGCGAGATCCGCCGTGGGCTGGAGTCCGATCGGAGCCGACATGTCGGTCTATTGTCATTTATGCCCTATTAGCTGCCGTTGCCATTGACAGAACCCGCGATGGCGAGTAGACCTTCGGGCAACCCGAAACAGGCAACAGGCCGGAGCGTGACGCGCTGCCCAGGCCAGCTGGGGAGCATGTTCGCGAGGCGCCGCCGGAAACGTGACGAGCGCCAACGGCCGACGCAGCGGGCCGTCTCGCCCGCGGGCGGCGGGGCTTCGTGCTCGTCGAGGCCCCGCCGCCGATTTGAATCGGCGTTTATTTCCAACCGCCGGGGCGCAACTGCGGCCACCCTGGTGGGTAGGAGACTTACGTCAGGGATGTCGAGCGCAGCCGTGAAAGCACTAGGCGGCGCGTCTCCCGAGGGCCTTTCCCTCCGGGAGGCCGCCGAGAGAGTCGGCGTGGCCGCAGCCACGCTGCGGCGGTGGGCGCGCCAAGGCCTGATCCCGCCGTATGACGGGAGCTGGTCGGCCGCGGCGGTCAGCCACGCGCGAATCGTGGCCCGGCTGCGCGAGCGCGGCCACTCGCTGCGCGAGATCCGCCAGGCCAGCGACCAGGGCCGGCTCGCCTTCGGCTATGTGGAGGAGCTGTTCGACACCGGCGAGGAGGTGTACTCGCTTCAGGAGGCATCCGGCAAGACCGGGCTCGAGCCGGCGCTGATCGCCCGAGTGATGGCCGCACTCGGCATCGCGCCCACCCACGCCGAGCGGATCTCGGCCGAGGACCTCAGGCTGCTGCGCTACGTGGCCAGCGTGCTCGACGCCGGCCTGCCGCTGGTCGCGCTCCTGCAGCTCGTGCGGGTCTACGGGCAGGCGATGGCGAGGGTCGCCGACGCCGAGGTCCGGTTGTTCCATCTCTACGTGCATGAACCACTGATGCGCTCGGGTGCCACCGGCCTCGAGACCGCGGATGAGATGTTCGAGCTCACCCGACAGCTGCTGCCGATGTCCTCTCCGGTGATGGATCACGTCCACCAGCGCTACCTCCAGCACTTCGTCGAGCAGGACGTGATCGGCCACATGGAGTCCGACCTCGAGGCGGACAGCGTGGACCTCGGCCGCATGCGCGTGGCGATCGCGTTCGCCGACCTGGCCGGCTACACCCGGTTGACCGAGGAGGCCGGGGAGCTCGAGGCGGTCGACGCGGTCGAGCGGTTCGTGGAGGCGGTGGAGAGCTCGCTGCCCGATGACGCCCGCGTGATCAAGACGATCGGCGACGAGGTGATGATCGTCGGCAGCGATCCGGTCGCGCTCACCGAGTGGGGGGTCGAATTCCAGGGGCTCCAGGAGGAGCGCAACCTGCCGCGGATCGCCGTGCACTACGGCAACGCGCTCTACCGCGACGGCGACTACTACGGACGCGACGTGAACATCGCCTCGCGGGTGGCGGCCCGGGCGGGCGGCGGCGAGGTGCTGGTCACGCGCTCGGTGGTCGAGCGCTCACGCAACGGGCTCGAGTTTGACCGGATCGCCGAGGTCCGCCTGAAGGGCTTCACCGAGTCGACCGAGGTGTTCATCGCGCGCCAACGAAACGGATCTCACGCTTCTCGATGAACGAGCACGAGATGCTCGCGCGCGTGCGCGCGGAGGATCTGCTGGCCCCGGGCCGGCCCGTGGTGGTGCTGCTCTCGGGAGGACGGGATTCGACCTGCCTGCTCGACGTGGCCGTGCAGGCCGCCGGGCCGGAGGTGGTGGGCGCGCTCCATGTCAACTATGGCCTGCGCGGCGCGGCGTCGGACGAGGACGAGCGTCACTGCGGAGAGCTCTGCCGGCGACTCGGCGTCGCGTTCGAGGTCCGCCGGCCTGCCCCTCGCGCGCGCGGGAACATGCAGGATTGGGCGCGCGGGGTCCGCTACCGCGCGGCGGATGAGCTGGCGCGGACCCGCTCGGCGGACGTCGCCGCCGGGCATACCGCCACCGACCAGGTCGAGACCATTCTGTATCGGCTGGCCTCCTCGCCCAGCCGGCGGGCGCTGCTCGGGATGCGGCCGCGAGCGCCGCTGGCCGGGGGCGCCGGGTCGCTCGTGCGCCCTCTGCTCGGCTTCACCCGCGAGGACACCGGGGCATACTGCGAGGCCCAGGGCCTGGCCTGGCGCGAGGATGAGAGCAACGCAACCGGCGCCTATGCGCGCAACCGGGTGCGGAGCGGGCTGCTGGCGGCGCTCTCAGAGGTTCATCCCGGCGCGCCGGGCAATGTACTCGCGCTCGCCGAGCTCCTGCGCGCGGAGGCCGAGGTGCTCGACGGGCTGGTCGAAGACATTCTCGGAGCCGGCCGGGAGGACATCCTGGAGGCCGGCCGGGAGGTCACGCTCGAAACGCTGCGGGCCCTGCCCGCCGCGCTCCGGCGGCTCGTCGTCCAGCGGCTGGCCGACCAGGCGGCCGGTGGCGTCGTGCCCGGAGCGGCGCGGCGCGCGGATGAGGTGGCGGCTCTCTCCGAGCGCGGCACGGCGATGCTCGACATCGGGGGAGGCCTCAGAGCGGTGGCGCAGTACGGCTGCGTACGCATCCTGCCCCTCGACACCCCGGCGGCGCCCCCGCCGGAGCACGCGGTGCTGGCGATCCCGGGCAGCGTCGCGTTCGGCTCGCTGAAGGTCCGCTGCGAGCTGGGTGCGCCGGCCCGCGAGCCTGGGGTGATCGATCGCGCGGCGCTCACCGGGACGCTGCTGGTGCGTTCGTGGCGAGCCGGGGACCGGATGGCGCCGCTCGGACTGGGTGGCCGGAGCAAGCGCCTCCAGGACCTGTTCACCGCCCGCCGGGTCCCCCGGCTCGAACGGGCGCGCGTGCCCGTGGTCGAATGCGATGGCGAGATCGTGTGGGTGGCCGGAGTGGCCACCTCCGAGCGTTTCAAGGTGACTGACAGCACCCGGGAGGCGGTGCTGCTCAGCTGCTCGTGAGCGAGCCGCTCGATGGCGGTCGCGCCGGCTCGGCGCGGACCGGAAAACAGGGCGCGTCAGCGCCCCATAAAATCGAAGTTGTGGAAGGCGACGACGCGATCGGGGAGATCCTCGTCCCGGCCGAGGATCTGACGCGCCGGATCCGGGAATTGGCCGAGGAGGTGTCGCGCGACTACGCCGGGAAGGATTTGCTGCTCGTCGGCGTGTTGAAGGGTGCCGTGCTCTTCCTGTCCGACCTGATGCGCCACATCGACGTCCCATGCGAGGTCGACTTCATGGCCGTGGCCTCGTACGGCTCGGCCACGAAGTCCTCGGGCGTGGTCCGGATCCTCAAGGACCTCGACATGGTGATCGAGGACCGGAACGTCCTGATCGTCGAGGACATCGTCGATTCGGGGCTGACCCTGCAATACCTATTGCGCAACTTGGAGGGCCGAAACCCCCGTTCACTGGAGGTCTGCGCGCTTCTGGTCAAGCCCGAGCGGCAAAAGGTCGATCTACGGACGAAGTATGTGGGATTCGAGATTCCCAACCGATTCGTGATCGGGTATGGCCTCGACTTCGACGAGCGCTACCGCAACTTGCCCTACGTGGCCGAGTTGAAGGAATGAGCGGGCGATGAACAGCGCTGCATGCAGCGGTTTGGCGGTCCCAACCCAGATGCTACGCTTGACAATTCCAGTTCCCGAGTCCAGGCGCGGCGTGCGTCGCATTTTCTCTCCATGAGCAGGTTTTTCAAGAGCGCTGCATTCCCGATCCTGATCGTGGTCGTGCTCGCGTTCTTCGCGCAGAAGCTGATCGGCAGTTCCCACAGCGGCCCGAGGCAGACCTTCGGGAACCTGATCTACCAGCTCGACCACGGGCAGGTGCAAAGCCTCTCGCTGCACGAGAAGGACAACACCGCCAACGTGACCACGACGGCCGGCCAGAAGTACACGGTCGGGTACCCCGACGGTTACGTGTCCCAGCTCATCGGCCTGGCCAGGGTCGACCTCCAGCCCGGCGCGTTCGACATCCAGGGGAAGGCGTCCAACGGCTGGCTGTCGCTGCTGACCTACATCCTGCCGTTCGTGATCTTCATCGGGTTCTGGATCTTCCTGATGAACCAGGTCCAGGGCGGCGGGTCCAAGGTGATGTCGTTCGGCAAGTCGCGGGCCAAGCGAATGTCGGTCGACTCGCCGAAGATCACCTTCCGTGACGTGGCCGGCGTCGACGAGGCGGTCGAGGAGCTGCACGAGATCAAGGAGTTCCTCGAGAACCCCAAGAAGTTCCAGGCCCTGGGCGCGCGCATCCCCAAGGGCGTGCTCCTCTACGGCCCTCCCGGCACCGGCAAGACCCTCCTGGCCCGCGCGGTGGCCGGCGAGGCCGGCGTGCCCTTCTTCAGCATCAGCGGTTCTGACTTCGTCGAGATGTTCGTCGGTGTCGGCGCGAGCCGCGTCCGCGACCTGTTCGAGCAGGCCAAGCAGAACTCGCCCTGCATCATCTTCATGGACGAGATCGACGCCGTCGGCCGCCATCGCGGCGCCGGCCTGGGCGGCGGTCACGACGAGCGCGAGCAGACGCTGAACCAGCTGCTCGTCGAGATGGACGGGTTCGAGATGAAGGACAACATCATCTTGATCGCGGCCACCAACCGTCCGGACATCCTGGATCCGGCGCTGCTGCGCCCCGGCCGCTTCGACCGCCAG
>JAFAWR010000170.1 GCA_019241635.1 Solirubrobacterales bacterium | reverse complement strand
TGACCGATGTGCCGCCGGCGGTCGTGCCCGAGGTGGGGTTGACGCCGGTTATCGTGGGCGAGGATGCGGGGGAGATCTGGGCGTACTGCTCGGGCTGCCCGAGCTCGGCGTAGGTGATCTTGATCAGGTAGTGGCCGGGCGTTGCGTAGGTGTGGCTGTCGGTTGTCGTGTATTGCCCATTCCTGCAGGTGACCGACGCATGATCCGGCTGCGAGCCATCGCCCCAGTCGACCGTGGGGGCTTGCGGGCACGAGTCGCTGCTACCGGAGTCGATGATCGACACCGGGCTGCCCGCCGTACCGGTGACCTGCAGGTCGGTCGCGAATGAGCTCTGCTGGCTGGTGACGCCGTCGGGCGCCGCGCTGTTGCTCGCTACGACCTCGTAGTAGTACGTGGTGCCGGGAGAGAGGTTGGTGAGCGTCGCGCCGTAAGACTGCGCGCCCGAGGCCGCGGGGGCGGTGCTCGAATCGGTTTGCTGGTTCAAGCTGTCCGTGCCGTACTTGACGTAATAGGTCGTGTCTTCGCCCTGCGGGTCGATCGTGAAGTCGATGTTGGCCGTCGTGTCTGTCTCGGTTTCGACGTACACGTTCGTGATGTAGGGCGAACCGTCGGGCGTCGTGAACTGCTGCGTGCCTGTCGCCTCGACCGAGGCTGTCGCGTTGTCGGCGACGACCGCGTAGTAGTAAGTCGTTCCCGGTGACAGGCCGGTCAGCGCGTAGCTCGCGGGCGTGTCTTCGCTCACCACGCCGGCGGCCGACTCGGGTAATGCCGTCCAGGTCGACTGATCGCTCGAGGTGCCGTAGAGGAAGTGGAATCCGCCGGCGTCGCCGTTCAGGTTGATCGTGCCCGCGAGGTCGGCGCTGGTCTTGGTGACGTTCGTGGCCGCGTCCGTGGTCGGGACGTTCGGGGCCGTCGTCGGCTGGGCCTCGAATGCGCCGATGTCGCAGTTGCCGTCGCCGCGCGGCTCGCCTCGCTGGTCCTTGGACGGGCAGTCGGTCGTCGACGGATCGCCCAGGGCCGGGCTGCCCGCGATCAGCGCCTCGGTGAGCGTGGGTCCGCCGTTGTTGGCCAGCGGAACCAGTTTGGGGTCGGTGCTGGACTTGTCGCCGTCCGCGCTCAGGCCGCACGAGCTACCCCGGTCGATGTTCTCGCCGAGGTCGGTAGTGATCGCGCTGCCCGTTTTCCGGTTGTTCAGCTCGTCGGTCCGCCCCGGGGCCACGCACGCCGATCCGAGGATCGTGTTCTCCACGGCCGTCGTCGCGTTGCCCAGGTCAGTCTGGATGTCCGCGCCGTTGTCCGAGAGCGTGACGTTATCGAGGCTCAGCTGGGCCCCGCCGTTGGCGATCGCGCCGCCGCCGTCGTACCCACCGGAGCTGACGATCGTGGTGTTGGCCAGCGTTACCGTGCCGCCGAGCAGGTACGCGGCTCCGCCCTCACAGCAGCTCGTGACGTCGTTGCTGAACGTGACGCCGTTGCCGGTGACCGTGCCGTTGCGCGTGAACAGCGCCCCGCCGCCGGCCGCCTCGTTGTGCGTGAACGAGACGTTGTCCATCGTGAGCGTGCCGGAGCCGTTGCTGACCGCGCCGCCCAGTGGCGTGCCGCTCGAGACGTTGTTCGTAAACGCGACGCCTTTGAGGGTCACGCCGCCCCCGTTGTTGAACAGGTCGCCACCGCCGTTGGCGTTGACCGTCTCGCAACAGTTCTCGTCTTCGAAGTCATAGCCGCCGGTGAACGTCATGCCCTGGATAAGCAGCCCGGTGGCGCCGCTGTCGACGCGCAGGATGCGGGCGTCGTAGGCCGGGCCGTTGCGGGCGCCGTAGTTGTTCGAGCCGTCGATCGTGGTGGAACCGACACCGGCGCCCGCGAGGACAAGCGGCTTCGTGATGTCGAGGTCGGTGCCCTGGGTGAGCGTGTAGGTGTGCGAGCCGAGCGAGATCGTGTCGCCACCGGCACTCGTCCCGTCCTCGGCGACGATCGCCTGACGCAGCGAGCAGTCGGTGTCGCCGCTGAGGCAGTCGCCGGCGGTCGACGGGTCGTCCGTTCTGGTCACGGTGATCGTCGCGGCCTGCGCGGCCGCGGCCGACGCGAGCACGAGCAGTGTTGCCAGCAGCGGCGCGAAAAATCCGCGCGTCATCTAGTCCCGGTTCAAGTCAGCCCCCACGGTCGCTCGTAAGACTTCTTTTAGATGAACGGCCGGTCGGGCCTGATCTTTCGACTATGGCTTGCCGGCCTTGGCCAGATAGCTCTGGCCGGCGTGGAGGATGATCGTCTTGTGGCGGGCGAAGTCGGTGACCGCGACGGAGTCGGTGATGTCGTGGGTCAGCGTTCCGTCGCAGCGGTCGGCGACGGTCCAGATGGTGCCGCGGACGGTGGCGGCGCTGTAGCGGCCGCTGGTGCGGAATTTGCCGTGGGCGCTGGCGTGGAGGAGGTGGAGGGTGCGGCTCGAGGCGATGGTGGCATCGGCTGCCGTGTGGGCGGTGCAGCGCGCGTAGGACGGCGCGCCCTGGAAGGCGTTCTCGACCAGGCTGAGCGTGGTCAGGCCGCTGCGGGCCTGGGTGAGCTTGAAGATCGCGCCGCCGAAGTTCCCGCTCTGGCTCCCCGGCTTCTTGCCTTTGGCTGCCGCGTCGCGCGCTCCACCGCCGCCGCTCGGAAGGGCCGTGGTGATCTTGAGCGTGCCGTGCAGCGCGTCGACCACGCTGCCGGAGGGGATCTGGGTGGCGCCGGTGAGCGGGATGAACTGGCCGCTTGGCGATTTGATGAACACGGTGCCGCTGACCGGCTGGGCGTTCTCGCTCTTGCCGAGCACGGGCGGCGCCGGCGGGGCGGCGGCGGCGGTTGTGAAGGTCTGATCCGGCCCGAACGTGGTCCCGTCCGCGTTGGTGGCGACCAGGCGAACGTGGTAGAGCGCTCCCGGCACCAGACCGGTCAGCGACGCGGAGATGGCGTGAGCGCTCGCGTCTACCCCGACCTGCTGGAGCGGCGTGGACTGGTCGTAAAGGGTCGTTGACGCCCCGGGTCCTCGGAAGCTGGGATCCAGGCCGTACTCGAAGAACGCCGTCGTGGCCAGGTTCCCAGGGTTGACCGAGCCGGCCACGGCGGCGGCGTTGCTGGTTTGGGTGGTCGGTGCTCCGCCGGAAACTGCGGGCGCGGTGCTCGCGGGCGGTGGCGGTGGTGGCGGTGGCGGTGGTGGCGGTGGCGGTGGCGGTGAGCCTCCGCCGCTCTGATACGGGCTCGAGGTGATCGTGTTCGCGTCGGATGTGGTCTGCACGCTCAACGTCGATGACGTCGAGACATTCGAGGGATTGGTGACGCCGTCGAGTTCGACCGTGAGTTGGTCGCCGGCGGTGACGGTCTTGCCGCCGATGAGGGTGCAGACTTCGGTGGTCTGGGATTCCGAGCCGCACCCGGCGACCTGGGTGCCGGCGTCGGTGACCACGCCGTTGACGATCGTGAACGTACTCGAGCCGGCGGGCAGGGTGATGGTGATCTGGCTGTCCGCCGTCCCGGACATGCCGCCGGTTGCCGACGCCGAGAACGAGATTGTGTAGTTGGCCGGCGCGCCGCCGGTGAGATTGCTGAGCATCACCGTGGGCTTGGACACCGAGCCTCGGGCCGTGACCGGGTAGGTGTTGGAGGTTTTGGTGGTGGTGTCGGATGTGGTGGAGACGGTGAGGGTGTCGGTGTTGCCGGTGGGGGCGGGGGTTTCGGTGGTGACGCCGTCGAGCTCGACTTTGAGTTGGTCGCCGGCGGTGACGGTCTTGCCGCCGATGAGCGTGCAGACTTCGGTGGTCTGGGATCCCGAGCCGCACCCCGCGACCTGGGTGCCGGCGTCGGTGACCACGCCGTTGACGATCGTGAACGTGCTCGAGCCGGCGGGGAAGGTGATGGTGATCTGGCTGTCGGCGGTGCCGGACATGCCGCCGCCCGACGCTGAGGTGTTGAACGTGATCACGTAGTCGGTTCGCGCGCCCGCGGCGGTCGACGGCGAGTGGTTATCGACCGACGGGGTCGAGA
>JAFAWR010000068.1 GCA_019241635.1 Solirubrobacterales bacterium | reverse complement strand
CGGGGCGGACTCCGAGCACGAGGCCCCGGCCACCGTGCTCAACTCGATCATGGACATCACCCGGGCCGCCGGAAAGCTCGGCATCCCCGGCCTGTACGTGACCGGCGACCCGGGCGGTATCGACGAGGCGGCGAAGGTCGGCTCGCTCTCGATCAAGATCGGCCTCGGCTGGGCCAAGTCGCTGAGCTTCACCACGGGCCAGTGTCCGGTGATGAAGTACCACCACGGCCTGATGCAGATGATCCTCCACGGCAGGGCGCAGATCGCCAAGGCGGTCAACGCCACCGTGATCTCACTCGACGAGGCGCCCCAGGGTTACCAGGACTTCGACCAGGGGGCGGCCAAGAAGTTCGTGCTGAACCCGCACGGCCTGATCAAGACCTGAGGAGGGTCCCCGACCACATAAGCGCCTCACCGGCGCTTATGTGGTCTCGCCCCACGCCCCGCGGCCGCCCCGGCCACATAAGCGCCTCACCGGCGCTTATGTGGTCGCGGCGCGGTGGCTGGAGGGGCTTTGCTGCGTTTTGCACCCCTTGCAGGGGTGGGGCCGGCGACTGGGCTCAGCAGTTGCCGTCGACGTCGCAGGTCTCGCCGCCGGCCACGATCGCCGGGGCGGGCTCGCGACGCTCCCAACCCTGATGCAGCAAGGAGAGCAGGGCCTCGGGCGGATGGGCGCCGGACGCGCCGAGCTTGCGGTCGACCACGAAGGTCGGTACGGCGCTGATGCCGAAGGCGTGCGCAAGCTGCTCGTCACTGCGGACCTCGGCGGCGAAGCGCTCGCCGGCCAGCATCTCGCGCACCTCGTCCTCGTCGAGACCCACCTCGACCGCGAGCCGCACCAGCGTGTCGTGATCGCTCATCAGCGAGCCCTCGGTGAAGTACGCGCGGAGCAGGCGCTCCTTCATGGCGTCCTGCAGTCCGTGCTCGCCGGCCAGGTGAATCACCCGGTGGCCGTCGAAGGTGGTGCCCGACCGGGCGATGTCGAAGCGGAAGTCGAGGCCCTCGCCGGCCGCGGTCTCGGTCATCTGGCGCTCCATCTGCCGCGCCTGCTCGACGCTCATCCCGTACTTCTCGGCCAGGCGAGCGGCGCGCTCGCCTTCGCGCTCGGGCGGAGCGGCCGGATCGAGCTCGAAGCTCCGCCACGTTACGCGCACGTCGTCGCGATGCTCGAACTCGGCCAGCGCGGCCTCGAACCGGCGCTTGCCGATGTAGCACCAGGGGCAGGCGATGTCAGACCAGATCTCGATGTCCATCAGTTCCAGGGTAGCTCGCCCCGCTTCTCCCAATAGCTCGACGGGTCCTCGCCCAGCCCGTCGAGCTCTGCCACCACCCCGGCGCCATCGACCTCGAGCGCCGAAAGGTTGCTCTGGAGCTGCTCCACGGTCGCGGCACCGCTCAGCACCACATCGACCCACGGCTGGGCCAGTACCGCGGCCAGGGCCAGCGCATCCGGCGCCACGCCCGCCCGGCCCGCCGCCTCGACCAGCGGCGCCAGACCCCCGCGGTCGGTCAGCCGGCCGTTGGCCAGGGCCTCCTTGACGATCACGCCCCAGCCGGCCTCGTGCGCGGCAGCCAGCGCCCGGCCCGCCGAGCCCTCGAGCAGATTCCAGGTCGACTGGACGCAGTCGAACCGGCCGAGCTGAAGCGCTCGCCAGATCGTCTCGGCCTGCCCCGGGCCGCTCGTGGTCAGCCCGACCAGCACCCCGGTGGAGCGCAGCGCGGCCAGCTCCTCGAGCAACTCCACGTCCTCGAGCACGCCGCTCTCCACCGTCGCCGAGTGGATCTGGTAGAGGCGCAGATGCTCGCCGAGCAGCGACCTGGTCTCGGCCAGCTGGCGGCGGAACGTCGCCGCGGTCAGGTCCTTGACCTCGTGGACCTCGGCGTCGGCGCGCCAGGCCGCCGTGTAGGTGTAGCCCCATTTCGAGCCAACCGTGACGTCCTCGCGCCCGAGCCCGCGCTCGGAGAGCCAGCTGGCCAGGAACCCCTCGGCCTTCCCGTAGGAGCGCGCGGCGTCGACATAGCGAATGCCGCCGGCGTACGCGGCGTCGAGCACGGCATGGGCGCGGCGCTCGAGCGCCGCCACGTCGGTCGAGCCGGAGACGTCGGAGCCATGGCCGAGGTTGATGTAGGCCGGGCGGCCGAGCGCGGCCAGACCCAGCCCGATCCGGGTCACCGGCAGCCCGGTGGCGCCAAGGGTGCCGATCATGAGCCCGTCAGCAGCTCAGGGAGTCTGCGCATGTCGTCGAACACTACGGTCCGCGGTCCTCGCAACACCTCAATCGGAATGAGCCCGCCGCCGGTGTAGCCGAGCACGGACATTCCCGCTGCCCGGGCCGCCTGGACGCCATACCGGCTGTCCTCGACGACCACACAACGAGCCGGATCCACGCCCATCCGTGAGGCGGCGTGGAGGAACAGGTCCGGCGCGGGCTTGCCGTTGGCCACCTCGGTGGCGCTGAAGATGTGAGGAGCGAACCGCTCGTAGAGCCCGATCAGCTCGAGCTTGAAGCGCAGGCGCTCCGGTGGGCTGCTCGAGGCCACGCACACGGGCAACGAGATCAGCGCGAGCGCCTCCCGGATCCCGGCGACCGGCTGAAGCTCGGCCTCGAAGGCCCGGCGCAGTCGACTCTCCGCGCGCTCCTCCCACCCGTCAGGGGGCGGGTGCCCGAGCTGCTCCTCGACCGCCTGGACCAGGACCTCGGGCGAGCGGCCGACGAAGCGCTCGATCACCTCTCGCTCGGAAACGGTCATCCCGAGCTCGGCGAACATCTCCACGTCGATCCGCACCGCGATCGGCTCGGAGTCGACCAGCACTCCGTCGCAGTCGAAGATCACCAGCTCGGTCATCCGACCAGCACCTCGGCGCCGCGATGGGGGACCAGCACGAGCATGCTCCGTCGGGCCCGCTCGGACTCCGCCCGGCTCGGCCGCAGCGTGAGCGCCGAGGCCACCCGCAGCACCTCGCGGATCTCCATCTCGGCGAACGGGGCGCCGGCACACCGGCGCACGCCGCCGCCAAACGGGATCCACGACATCGGATTCGGTGCCGGTGCCTCGCCGAGCCACCGCTCGGGGCGGAACTCAGCGGCCGCCGGCCACAGGTCCTCGCGGCGGCAGGCCAGCCACAGGCAGGCGGCCACCTGTGTCCCGGCCGGAACCGTATGCCCGGCGATCTCGGCCGGCTCGAGCAGCCGCCGTGGCGCGATGGTGAGCGCGGGGCGAGCGCGCAGGACCTCCCTGACCACCGCGTCGAGGTAGGCCGGGTCGCCCTCGCGCAGGCGCGCAACCACGCCCGGGTGGCGGGCCAGACGCTCGAACGCCCAGGCCAGCGATGCCGCCGAGCTGTCGTGGCCGCCGACCAGCAGCGCCACCAGCTGGTCGCGCAGGTGCCGGTCATCCGGCGGATGGCCATCCTCATCGCGCTGGGCGAGCAGCAGGCCGAGCATCGAGCCAGGCTCGCCGTCAGCCTCGGGCTGGGTTCGCCGGCGCGCCAGCAGCTCGAACAGCGCGGCGTCGAAGCGCTCGACCGCGCCGCGGAAGCGTCCCCACGGGCTTCGCGGTCCGAGGTCCTTGCGCACCACCGCCATGGCCAGCACCCATGGGAGCGATCGCACCGTGTCCAGGGCGCCGTCGATCACGCCGCGCAGCGCCGCCACCTCCCCGTCGTCGCGGGCTCCGAACACGACCCGCAGGATGATCTCGAGCGTCAGCTCGCGCATCCGCTCGAGCGCCACCACCCGCCCGCTCCAGCCCCCGAGCTCGGCGCGCGCGAGCTCGGCGATCATCGGCGCGAACGCGCGCATCCGCTCGCCGTGGAACGGGCCCTGCATCAGGCGGCGCTCGCGCAGGTGCTCCTCGCCGTCGAGGAGGAGGATCGAGTGGGCGCCGGCGAACGGGCGCAGGAACTCCCAGCTCTGACCGGCCGGCGCGATCGCCGGGTCGAGTCTGAACACCGCGCGGACCGCGTCGGGGCTACTGAACAGGACCATCGGCTCCTCGGTCCAGTAGGTGCGGATCGTGGCCGGATCGCCGTAGCGCGCGTGCACCCCGCGCATGAAGGCGCCAGGGCGGGTCATCCAGGCGATCGTCTGCCAGATCGCAGGGGAACGCGGGCCGGGCGGCAGGTCCATCGCGCCGATCGTACGGAACTGCTACGCCGCGCCGGCGGCCTGCGCGCGCTCGACCGCCTCGCTCATAGGCCCTTTCCAGGGAGGCCCGTGGCCGGTCAGGGCGGTCGTGGCGTCGAGTCGGGCCAACGCCCCGAGCGACGACAGGGCTTGATCGCTGTCGGCGGTCGCAGCCCCCGCCACCACGCAGGGACCCTCGCGGCCGGTGTACGGGTCGAGCGTCACGAACGCATCACCGGCGATCACCGCGCCTCGGTCGGCGAACAGCAACGAGCAATGACCACGTGTGTGACCTGGCGTGAAAACGACCTGGGGCGAGCCCGGGACGTCGAGGCGATCGTGTGGCCCATAGGCGTGGGCGGAGTCGCTGCCCCGGACCCACAGCGCGCCCATCCCGGTCATCTCGGTGAATATCTTCACGAACTCGGGGTGGCGGAAGTAGGGAAGCCGGCTGCGCTCGTGGTCGTAGCGCCAGGGATGCGATACCACGCTCAGCTCGTCGGCGTGGGCCCAGATCGGCACGCCCAGCTCCTGCTGGGCCCGCCGGGCGAAGCCCATGTGGTCGAAATGGCCGTGGGTGAGCACCACCGCCTCGATGTCGGCCGTGGAGCGGCCCAGCTCGCCCAGGGCAGCCTGCAGCGAAGCCCACGAACGGGGCAGGCCCGTGTCCACCACCGTGAGCCCGGAGTGGGGGCCATCCTCGACCAGGTACCAGTTCGTATGCGCGTCCTCGATCCGGTGAATGCGCTCGGCGGCGTGTTGCTGGAGCATGGTCCCGCCCGAATACCCCGCGCCCCGCGGCAAAAACCGCGCCGCCGGAGCGAGGTCAGCGCGCCGTCAGCTCGATCCCGAGCGCGCTCCGCAGGCCGCGCGCGCCGCTGGGCGTGAGCGAGATCACCCGGCTGCCGGGGGTTCGTCGGATCCAGCGCCGACCAACCAGGGTGCCGGCCACCGCGTCGCCGAGCGCGCCGGCCAGGTGGGGGGCGCGCTCGGTCGAGTCGAGGCACTCGAAGGCCAGGCGCTGGCGCCCGGGGTCGAGCGCTTCGACGTCCAGGCCGAGCGCCCCGAAGGTCTCGGCCGCGGCCGGCCCGAGCGAGACCATCCCGTCGGCTCGCGGGCGCAGCGCGTCGCGCTCGCGCAGGCCACGGTAGACCGCCACGCCGATCTCGCCCCCCAGGTGCTCATAACAGGTCCGGGACGGAACGGTCGGCGGCGAGGTCGGCGACGGCGCCTCGGCCAGGACGCGACCGGTGATGCTGTCGAGCAGGGGCAGGAGCTGCTGCAGCCCGGGATCGGCGAGCTCGTAGATCGCCTGGCGCCCGCTCCGGCGCACCGAGACCAGGCCGGCGTCGCGCAGCCGCCGCAGGTGGTTCGAGAGCTGGGGCAGCGACACGCCGAGCTCCGCGGCCAGCCGGCTGACCGTGGCTGGACCGGCGTGGCCCAACCGGTCGATCACGCGCAGCCGCAGCGGATCCACCAACTCCTTGAGCAGCGCGACCCGCGGATCTTCATCGACAGTTCTAGAGAGCATGAATAGTTATTGAACGATTCAGGGTATAGTGAAGTGTAGTGGTAGCGCAGGGTCCATTGCGGCGGCTGGCCGCCGGCACGCTCATCTCGGCCATTGGCAACGGCGCCTGGTACACGAGCTGGGCGATCTTTCTCACGCGCTGGATCGGTCTCTCGCCGGCTACGGTCGGCCTCGGCATGACGCTTGCCGGCGCGTGCGGGGTGGCGGCGGCCACGCCGCTAGGCTGGATCGCCGACCGGGTCGGCGCGCGCGAGATGTTCGCCGGGCTGCTCATCCTCCAGGGGCTGACCTCCGGTGCCTACGTCCTGGTTCACGGGACGGCGAGCTTCCTGATCGTGGCCTGCCTGAACCAGGCCGCGGGGAGCGGCACCGGGGGCCCGCGCAACGCTCTCGTGCTCGGCCTGTGCGATCGCGAGGCCCGGCTCGAGGCGCTCGGGCAGCTGCGAGCGATCAGCCACATCGGATGGGCCCTCGGCGCGGTCGCCGGCGGTGTGGTGATCAGCGTGGCCACCGAGCCGGCCTACCTCGCCCTGCTCGCGCTGAACGCGGGGACGTATCTCGCCTACGCCGGGCTGGTGGTCACGGTTCCGCGGGTGTCCGCCCCGAGCCGGTCGGCGCCGCGCACCGGGGTGCGGGTGGTCCGGGACGCGCCGTACATGTCGCTGGCCGGCCTGATGGGCATTCTCGCGCTGTGCTGGGCCATGCTCTCGAGCGGGCTGCCGCTCTGGGTGACCCTTCACACGCACGCGCCCCGGGCGATCTCGGCGGTCGTCGTGCTGATCAGCTCGGTTGGGATCGCTGCCTTCCAGGTCCGGATCAGCCGCGGGATCACCGCGCCGCGCGCCGCGGCCACCGGCACGCTGCTGTCGGGCTGCGCGCTCGCGGCCTCGTGTCTGCTGTTCGCGCTCACCGCGGGGGGCGGCGGGACGGGCGTGATCGTGTTGATGGTCGCCGCCGCGGGCCTCCATCTGACCGGCGAGCTGCTGTTCGTGGCTTCGTCCTGGGGGCTGTCGGTCCCGCTGATGCCGCCCGACGCGCCGGGGGAGTATCAGGGCGTCTTCGCCACCGGCGAGGCGGTGGCGCTGATGGCGGCGCCGGCGCTGATGACCACACTGATCGCCGGTTGGGGCCAGCCGGGCTGGATCGCGCTGGCCTTCATCTTCCTTGTCCCCGCGGTGGCCGCCCTGCCGGTCACCCAGTGGGCGCTGCGCACCCGGCCTGCGTAGCCGCAGCGAGGGGCGCGACAAGAGCGCCACTCGGCCCGCTCTGCGCGGATTGCGATACTCGAGCGAGTGGAAGCTCGGATCAGCGGAGCTCGAACTGACCCCGATGGGCTCGTGGATCTCGCTCCGCTGTGGGTCGAGCTTCATCGCCATCATCTCGATGTCTCGGAGTACCGGGGACTGGTGGAGGACCCCGGCTTGTCGTGGGCGAGCCGACTGCGCTGGTACCGCCAACTCCTTGGGGAGGGCGGGTCCTATGTGACCGCCGAAGATCACCGAGGTCGGGTAATCGGCTACGCGATGGTCGCGGTCACGGACGGTCCGGATGACACATTTGAGGTCACGGGCGGCATTGCCGAGGTCGTGACGCTCATCGTGGCCCGCGAGAAGCGCTCATCGGGTCTCGGCCGGGCCCTGCTTACCGCTGCCGAGGCCATCGCGCACGACCGGGGATATGACACGGTGAGGATCGCCGTCATGAGCGGCAACGCGCGAGCCGAGAGCTTCTACGAAGCCGCCGGCTATTCGGTCGCTGAGCACGTGCTCCTCCGCCGCCTCGACACCTGAGGGCCGCCCGGAGGGTGAGCCGGACCGCAGGCACCCCCGATGCGCAACCGAGAAACCCGGGCGGCACGCACGCCGCCCGGGTCTCTATCGGTCCGTCCGTCTGTGAGGCGCGCAGCTCAGGCGGGCACCAGCACCGACTCGCGCTCCGAGTCATGCCCGCGGCCGACCTCGTGGTTGAAGCGGGGCAGCCATTCGAGCCAGCGCGGCAGGTACCAGTTCCGCTCGCCGAGCAGCTTCATCACGGCGGGGAGCAGAACCCCGCGGACGATCGTGGCGTCGATCAGCACCGCGGCGGCCAGGCCGACGCCCATCTCCTTCATGTCGATGATCGGCAGGGTGGCGAAGACCAGGAACGCTCCGACCATCACCAGCGCCGCGCTGGTCACGGTGCCGGCCGTGGTCTTGATCCCGTGGGTCACCGCGTCCTCGGTGCTCATCCCGCGGTCGCGCGCCTCACGGATCCGGCTGAGGATGAACACGTGATAGTCCATCGAGAGCCCGAACAGGAGCACGAACATGAACATCGGCAGCCATGGCGAGATGCCGCCGTAGGACTTGAAGCCGAGCAGGTGCGCTCCCCAGCCCCACTGGAAGGTGGCCACGACCACGCCGTAGGCGGCACCGACCGACAGCAGGTTGAGCACGACGGCCTTGGCCGCGATCACGATCGAGCGGAACGAGACCAGCAGGAGCAGGAACGCGAACGTGAGGACGAAGCCGAACACGATCGGGATCGAGGACTTCATCATCTGGTTCCAGTCATATGAGCCGGCCGTCTGGCCGGTCACCGCGTACCTCGCGCCGGGCACGTGGCCGACGGTCTCCGGCAGCAGCCGGTTGCGCAGGGTCAGCAGCGCACCGTTCGACTTCGCGTCGGTGCCACTGCCCGGGAGCGGGATCGAGACCTGAGCCGCGCTGTGCGCGCGGTTCGTGTCGACCTGGATCGCTCCGTAGCCGACGCGGCTGGCCGCCGCGCGGGCCTCGAGCTGACCGATCGCGGTGCGGAAGGCCGGCGAGCTCGTGTCGGTCTTGACCGCGACGACCGCGGGGCTCGAGTCGCCTGGGTAGGCGGCCTGGATACGGTCGAGCGTCTCGACCGTCGGTGCGTTGCGGGGCAGCGACTGCAGGCCCGACTGTGCGGTGTGCAGCCTGAGCGTCGGAACCGCCAGCGCCACCAAGAGTCCGGCCGCGATGACGGCGGCCACGGCGGGGCGCCGCAGCACGGGGGTGAGGAGCGCGGACCAAACCCGGCTCTCGCCGCCTGGGCGGCGCAGCCGTCCGAGCAGCGGGATCCGGCCCTTCTCGACGCGATCACCGAGCTTTGAGAGCACGGCGGGCAGCACGGTCAGCGAGCCGATCATGGCGGCTGCGACGACGATCATCGTGGCGACCGAGAATGACTCGAACGTCTTGTCGCCCGAGAACAGCATCCCGGCCATCGCGATCATCACGGTCGCGCCCGAGATCAGTACCGAGCGGCCCGACGTCGCGGCGGCGGCCTGCAGCGCGGCGTGCTCACCGCGGCCCGCGGCGCGCTCTTCGCGCTCACGGCGGAGGTAGAACAGCGTGTAGTCGACACCGACGGCGAGTCCGACGAGCGTCACGACCGCGCCCACGTTCGGGTCCATCGGAACCAGGTGGCTGACGATCGCCACCAGCCCGATCGTCGCGATGACCGACTGCAGCGCGAGCATCAGCGGCACGAACGCCGCCAGCACCGAGCCGAACACGAGCACGAGGATCAGCAGCGTCAGCGGCACCGACCGGGTTCCGGCTTGCCCGAGCTGCTGGTTGAACATCTTGTTCAGCGCCTTGTCGGAGCTGGCTGCGCCGGCCTCGCCGACGTAGAAGCGCGAATGTGCCTTCGCCACGGCCGCGACCGCGTTCGTGATCGGGTCGATACGGGTTTCGGCGGCCTTCTGCGTCCCGTTCATGTCAAACTCGACGAGCGCGGTGTGGCCGTCGTGCGTGACCTGGCTGTGATTGGCGCGGGCGAGCGGGGAGCGAAGGTTGTCGAAGTCACGGTGATATGGCGACACCGCGCCGACGACGTCGCGAACCACCGCCCGGAATGCGGGGTCGTGAATCGTCAGCTTGTCGTTCTGGATCAGCACGAACTCGGTCAATCCACCGGACTGGGTGAAGCCGGCCTGCTTGAGGATCTGGTCGGCCTGGTGCGCCTGGCCGACGTTGTTGTTCTGGTTGTCGATCGTCTTCTGGCCGACGGCCGTGCCGATCACGACCGCGGAGATGACGAACGCGAGCCAGCCGAAGATCGCGAGCTTGCGATGGCTCGCGCTCCATCGCCCCATGCGGGCGGCGAGGTTTCGAGACGGATGCGGGACGGACATTGCTTGCCTTTCGTTCGGCCCCGGATTGGGCACTTGAGCGATAGGTGCAGCTTCGCCCTGGCGGTCCGTCGCGCCTATAACGCGCCCTGGCGTGTGGGGGTGGGGATAACCCCCCTATGGGGTGCCCAGGTTTCCCGCCGGGAACTGCCGTTCGACGGCCTCGGCGCGATGCGGGGCCGGGAAGCGCACGCCTCCGTCGAGGCGTACGCGGACCGGCTCGCCGGGCTGCGGGGCGGGCAGCGAGGCCACCGTGTACAGGCGGCCCTGGTCGAGCTCGAGCTCCAAGCGCACGCCGTCCTCGAGCGGGATGGCCCGCGCCACCCGGCCCGCGAGCGGACCACGCGCATCGAGGACGACGTGCACCGGGCGGGTCAGGACGACCTCCCGGCCATCGTCGAGCATGCCGTCGAAACCGAGGAAGCGGGCCACCTCGACACTGGGTGGGCGCTCGAGCAGCTCACGCGGAGGGCCCGAGGCGACGAGCCGGCCGTCCAGCATGATCAGCAGCCGGTCGGCCAGCGCCCACGCCTCGGCCCGGTCGTGGACCACCACCAGCGTGGCCCGGGCGCTCGAGCGCAGCGCCGAGAGGGCGTCTTCGAGCAGGCTGGCCCGGACCTCGGCATCGAGGCCGGCGAACGGCTCGTCGAGGAGCAGCACGTCGGGCCGCACCGCGATGGCCCGAGCGAGGTGCACCCGGCGTCGCTCGCCGCCCGAGAGCGTCGCCGCCGGACGCGCGGCCAGGTGCTCGGCGGCGATCGCTCGCAGCGCCTCGCGCGCGCGGGTGGCCCGCTCGCTCCGCGGCACTCCCCACCACGCCAGCGCCAGGACGACATTGGACAGCACGCTGCGGCGGGCCAGGTCGGGCGACTGGAGCGCGATGGCCACGCGCCCGTGGCGCTCGACTCGGCCGCCGGCCGCGGGCAGGGCGCCGGCCAGCGCATCGAGCAAGGTGCTCTTGCCGGCGCCGTTGGGTCCGAGCAGGGCCACGATCTCGCCGGCGCGGAACTCGGCACTCACGTCGCGAATCACTTCGCGGCGGCCGCGGCGAACCGTCAGGTGCTCGCAGCGTAGAAGGGGCGAGGGGTCGATCACGCTGCCGACCGGAAGCGCATCCGGATGCCGTTGCCCTGCTGCTGGAGCACGCCCAGGCCGCCCATCAGGACCAGGATCATCGCGATCAGCACGATGGCGATCGCCACGGCGTCCGCGTAGTAGCCGCCGCCCACCTCGTACAGCGTCGCGCTGGCCAGCGTCTGGTTGTAGCCGTAGATGTTGCCGCCGAGAATGGTGACCGCGGCGACCTCCGACAGCGAGGTGCCGAGGGCGGCGATGACCGCGGCGATCACCCCGATCCGTGCCTCCCGGAGCGCCAGCGCCCACAGCTGCAGGCGACCGGCCCCGAGTAGCCGGGCCTGGCTGAGAAGTCCGGGCGGGAGGGCCTGCACCGCGGCCGCGCTCAGGGCCACCACGTAGGGAAGGGCGAGGATCGTCTGCGCGATGAACACCACCCGCCGGGTGTAGATCAGATGCATGAACCCGAGCGGGGCGGGCGGGCTGAACAGGACGAACAGGAACACACCGACGAGCACTGGCGGGAGGGCGAGGCTGGCGTTGGCCAGCGCGCGGCAGACGTTGCGCCCGCGAAAGCGCCCCAGGCCGAGCGCCAGCCCGATCGGCAGGCCGATCACACACGCCGCGGCCGTCGCCACCCCCGCGACCTGGAGGGTGAACCAGATCACCGCTAGAAGCTGCGGGTTGCCGTGGAAGATCAGCGGCAACGCCTTGCCCAGCTCATCCCAGATCAGACGCATCTCACACCGTCCGGAAGCGCAGTTGGATCCCGCCGGTTCGCTGCTGGATCACGGTCAAGGCCCCGGCCAGCAAAACGATCAGCGCGAGCAGCACCAGCCCGATCGCACTTGCGTACGGCTCATGCGCGGTGTAATTGAACTGCTCGAGCAGGGCGCTGGCCAGCGTCTCGTCGTGCCCCTGGAAGTTGCCGCCGACGATCACCACGGCGCCGACCTCCGAGATGGTCGCGGCGAGCGCTGCGATCACGCCGGCAAGCACCCCGATCCTCGCCTCGCGGAGGGCCAGCGCCGAGAGCTGGACCGGCCCAGCGCCGAGCGCCCGAGCCTGGGCGAGCAGGCCGGGCGGGAGGCCCTGGATGGCCGCCGGCGTGAGGGCCACGATGTACGGCAGGGCCAGGATCGCCTGGACGATGTACACCGCGGTCAGCGAGAACTCGATCTGCAACGAGCCGAGCGCCCCCCGGGGCAGGAGCAGGAGCAGCACGCCGATGCCGACGACCACGGGAGGGAGGGCGAGGCTCGCGTTGGCCAGGATCTGGAGCGCGCGGCGGCCGCGGAAGCGGCCGAGGCCGAGCGCGAGCCCGATCGGCAGTCCGACGAGAAGGGCCGCCGCCGTCGAGACGATGGCCACGCGCACGGTCACCCATAGCAGCCCCATCACATACGGGTCGCCGTGCGCGATCAGCGGGATCGCGCCGTGCAGCTGCTCCCACAGGTAGCTCACGGCAAGGGCGCGTTACTTCGTGGCCTGCTGCACGTAGACGAGCTGGCCGTTGGTCAGCCGATACACGGTGCCCACCGCGGTCCCCTGGCCGATCGTGCGCGACCCGGGCTTGGGCAGCGGGGCCACCGTCTGCCCCGGCTGGATGTAGATGTTGCGGCTGGCGTTGGCGTGCAGGCCGTGACTGGTGATCGTGCCCGACAGGTGCAGCGAGGACAGCGCCGCAAGCAGGAACGCGACCGACAGCACAATCCCCAGATCGAACAGGTTTACGAGCCCGTCGAGGGGGTCGCCGGCGCGGTCTTCTCGATTGCGGGCCTGGGGGGTGACGGAGATGATTTGCTGCCTCCTGGAGATCGGGGATCGCTGATCACGGCGGCGAGGTACTGGAGATCGGACAGATCCTGGCTGTACATGCGATCGCGCGAGAGCGACAGGCCGAAGGCCACGGCTCCGATCAGGAGCCCGACCACGGTGACGCTGAAGGCCACGCGCAGATCGTGGCTGAGCTCCGCCGTGTTGCCCGCCGCCAGGCCGGTCAGGGCCGGTGAGAGCGGGATCAGCGTGCCCATCAGACCAAGTGCCGGGCCCGCGCGCACCAGCAGCCGCGTCCGGGCCAGCCGGCGCTGGGCGTCGAAGTCGAAGTCGGCCAGGGCCTTGTTGACCTGATGCTCGGAGCCCTCGGCCCGCGCGTGCTCGATGATGAACGACAACGTCCCGGCCATGGCCGGGCTACGGGCCACGTCGTGCACCGCGCTCGCAGCGGCCGTCGGGTTGTCTTCGAGCAGCGCCGCGCGGGCCTGTTCAGCTCCGGCCTGGAGCGCGGTGAACCGCCGGCGACGCCGCTTGGTCACCTCGACCAGGTAGCTCCCCAGCTCGAAGATGACCACGGCCAGCGCGAGCAGCGCGAGGATCAGGACCGGCACCTGCAGCGCGCTGGCCACGTGAAAGATGGCCTGGTCGATGCTGTTGCTTGAGAGCGCGAACAACATGGGCAACTCGCCTGAGGATCTCAGTTACCCGACTTCAGTGCCGGCCAGCGGGGGCGCCACCCAAGCTCGCGACCGGCGCCCAGCACGAGCAGGAGGATCACCGCGAGGACGGCGCCGACCGGTCCCAGCAGCGTCGCGGTGATCGCGCGGCGGGCCGGCGGTGCGCTGGCCACCGAGGCCGGGACGGTGTGCACGAGCGGGCTCGCGCCGGGGGCAATCGGGATCACGTCGCTGATCAGCTGTCCGGACACGGTCGGACCCGCCGATTGCGGGAGCGTGAGCGGTGCGGGCAGCTTCGGCGATGGGGTGTGACGGGGATTGGCTGGCTTGGTCAGACGGGGTGTGGTTGTCGGGGTACTCGCCGGAGTGGTGGGCGTCGTCACCTGGGTGGTTGGCGTGGTGCTCGGTGTCGTGGCTGCCGCGCCGCCGCTGTTCTGCGAGATGTTGGAGTTCGAACCGCCCGTCTTGGTGGAGCCCGGCTTTCCACCCGGGTGGTTGCCGGCGCTCGAGAGCGGGCCCGTGGGGGAGTGGGAGGTGAGAGCGGAGCCCGCCCCGCTGCGCGACTGGCTACCGCTGCCCGCCTTCGGCTTGCCACCCACGGTGATCGGGATCGAGGCCACGCCGCCTCCACCGCTCTGGTCGGTGACCTGAACCGTGACGCCGTATTGACCGGCCGAGTCGAAGCGGGCTCGCGGCGCGGGCGCGGTCGAGTTCGACGCCCCGCCGCCGAAGTTCCAGGCGTAGGACAGTGGGCTCCCGCCCGCACCGCTCACCGTGGCGTGGAAGGTCACCGTGCCGCCGACCGGCACCGAGGTGCGCGACGCATGCACCTTGACCGTGAGCAGCGGACCCTCGAATACCTCGATCGAGATCGGCTCCGGCTGATCGTTCGCCGATTGCTGCACCTCGTCCAGGAAGTCCTGGTCAGAGCCGCCTCGGTAGGGCCGGTCGTACTGGTTGGCCGAACCGAGCGCCTCAACCACCGGCGCCTGGGAGGGGTCGCTGAAGTCGCTGGGAGGGGCCAGATCGGCCGGACGAAGCTCGGAGCCCGCCCCGGCCAGGGGGGATCCGTCGAAGCCGAGCACCGTGATCCCCTGGACCGCGCTCAGCGCGATTGGCGTCTGCATGCAGCCCAGCGCGGTGCCCAGGCTCCAGGTTCCGGTCTGTGCGCCGCTCGGCGGGAGCGATACCCCGACGAAGCCGTTCCGGCCCAGCTCCTGCATGGACTGGGGGCCGCTGTAGGCCGGACAGCGGGTCGGATCAGCCTGCAGGGCCCCGAGCGTGACCGTGTCGGTGCTCGTCCCGTTGGAGGAGTACACGGTGGCCGACACCAGCACGTCCGAGCTGTTGTCGGCCGTTGCCGTTGCGCCGGCGCTCGCCAGGCCAAGCGTGATGAGTACAGCGACGAGCGCCAGCGCGAACCGTGCCACCACCGCGAACTTAGCGAACGGCCGCCGCCCTCAGCCGCGAGAAGCTCGACGACTCACCGGGCCGGACGTAAGCCAGCTGGATCAGCCACTGGACCTTCCGCTTGACCTTGACCTGCAGCGTGACGCTGGTCTGCCCGGACGCTAGTGTGACGCTGCCCAGCACCACTTCTCGGGCCGGCGCGCCGTGGTTGGTGTTCAGGCCGAGCACGACGAGCTTGGCACCGGACGCCGGGGCGGGCGTCACCGAAGCGGAGATGTTCAGCTTCCCGTTGCGGGCGCGCACCGACCCGAACGTCGCGCCGGAGCTCGGTGCCGCTGCCACGGTGACGTTCACCGTGTGGGTGCTCGAGACAACCAGATGGCCCGAATAGGAGAAGCGAACCGTGACCTGCCACGCGCCCTTGCGCAGCGGAGCCGAGACCGCGAAGTTCCCCTGCGTGGCACCGATTCGCCCAACCGCCACGGTCCGGAAGGCGCGCTTGCTACCGAGCGCCCGCGCGAGCACCGCGACGCTGCCTGCCCCGTGCCCGGAGCCGGGCACGACCGCGCCGAACACGAGCGCCTTGCCCCCCTGCGAGCTCGCGTGGAGGCTCGGGGCCGCGGCGCGCACGGTCATCTTGACCGGAGCGGTGGCCCCGGGCGAGAGGATGTCGCCGTAGGCCGGGTTCAGGCTGGGGTTCTCGATCATCGAGATCTGTCCGGTCGAGACCTCGTAGGAGCCAGACGAGGGCGGCACGAACTTGACGCTGAAGCGGCCGCTGGAATTGGTCTTGCCGCTGGCCACCGGGATCACCAGCGCACCCCTGATCTCGTCGACGTTGACAGTGGCGTTCGCCGGGGTCGCGTAGCCCGGCTGGGCATTGGTCACGGTTCCGGTCACCTTGGCCGGCTTGCCGCCACGGTAGACGTGCGGGATGCCGCGCGCGCTGATGATCGGCGAGGCGTCGGCGACGAACGGCGCGCCGGCCGGATCGCTCGTCTTGGCCAGGTAGGTCTTCAGCTGCGACTGGAGGGCCGGCGAGGTGAGGTAGTCGACGAAGTCCTGAGCCGCGGTCAGGTTCACGGTCTCACCCGGCTTGGACGGGTTGATGACGTAGGCGTGGAAGTAGTTGACCAGCGCGTCAGCTCCGCCGGGGGCCGAGGCGCTCT
>JAFAWR010000152.1 GCA_019241635.1 Solirubrobacterales bacterium | reverse complement strand
GTTCTCGGGGTAGGGGCGTAGCGCCTCGGCGATCAGGCTCTCGGACACCTCGGGACCGTAGGAGTCCGCGGTGTCGATCAGATTGACGTCGCGTTCGAGGACGTGGCGCAGGAGCGCGCGGGCGCCGGCGGGATCGGGCGGCTCGCCCCAGACGCCCTGCCCGGTGATGCGCATCGCCCCGAAGCCGAGGCGGAAGACCTCGAGGTCGCCGCCGAGGAGAAAGGTGTTGTCGGGCATGTGAGGGAGAATCTTGTCAGCAATGGCGCGCGCACTCCCGGCCCTGATCCCGCTCGGCTACGGGAAGTTCGTGCGCGCTGACCGGATTTACGCGCTCGTGCCGCTGGAAGGCGACGAGCGCGGCGACGGGCGGCGGACGCTGGTCTACGTGGACGGGATCGAGGATCCGATCGTCGCCTCACGCTCGGAGGGCGCGATCGCCCGGGACGTGGCCGGCGCGCTGGGCGGGGCGGGACGCTCGCGAGACAGCGCCGAGGTGCCGGGCCAAGAAGTTCTGTTCTGAGGCCCTGAGCCGTCTCCTGCCGATCTGGACGAATGTTCGATTGAGCGGTTCGGCAAGACCGCCGATAGCCTGCCTGCAAACGTTTGTGTCGCCTGGGGCGCACGCAGACACAAAAGTGAGGTAGATCAATGCGTGGAAATGTCTACCGCTTTGGGAGGCGGCGGGCAGGTTCGATCGTTCTGGCCACTGGGGCTGCGCTGACGCTCGCTCTGGCGGGAAGTTCGGCGGCGACCGCGAAGGTGCGGGCGTCGGCGACGAAGGCTCCGGCCAGATCGTCCGTGGTGGCACGCGCCGCCGGCCACAAGATTGCCTGAGCTGCCGGTGGTAGGCATGTTGGGCGGGCTCCGCTCGAGCTCCCGCCGAGACCCCGCCCCGCGCGCCTTCGTCCTCTACGTCACGCTGGTCGCGGCCGTGGGGGCGGCGTTGATCGTGCTCGTCCCGTGGACCCGCGAGTGGCAGGTCGGCTCGCCGTCGATGCTCGTCGTGCTCTCGGCGTTCGTGCTGGCCGGCGAGCTGTTGCCGATCCCGGTGCCGCGGCGCCGGGGGCTGGCCCGGGTGACCATCTCGGCCGCCTTCGCCTTCGCCATCCTGCTGCGCTGCGGTCCCGGACCGGCCGCGCTGATCTATGTCTGCAGCTCGGTGATCGCCGACGTGGCCGGCCGGCTCGCGCCGATCAAGACGCTGTTCAATGCGGCGCAGTACCTGCTCGCGGTGCTCGCCGCCGGCGCCGTGCTCGTGCTCGCCGGATCGCTCCCGCTGAGCACGATCAGCGGCGGCGAGCTGCCGGTCGTGCTGCTCGCCGCGGCGGCGTTTTTTGCCACCAACCACCTGCTGGCCTGTGCGGCCGGCGCCCTGCTGGCCCGGCTGCCGATCCTCGCCTACCTGCGCGAGGATCTCGCCTTCCAGGCCTGGACGGCGGGCTGCGTGCTGGCCTTCGCGCCGGCCCTGCTCGCCTCGGCCGACGCGAGCGTGGCCCTCGTGCCGGTCTGTTTCGTGCCGATGCTCGCGGTGTATGTGGGCGGGCGCCAGGCGGTGATCTCGAGCCACCGCGCGCACCACGACGCCTTGACCGGGCTGGCCAACCGCTCCTCGCTCGCCGAGACCGTGCAGGAGGCGCTCGACGACGCGCAGGAAGAGGGCACGCCGGTGGCGGTGATGCTGCTCGACATCGACGACTTCAAGGCGATCAACGACACCCTCGGGCACGAGCTCGGGGACGTGGTCATCCAGCGGGTGGCGCGGCGGCTCGGCCAGGCGGTCCTCGCCGGCGTCCAGGGCACGGTGCTGGCGCGGATCGGCGGCGACGAGTTCGGCCTACTCGTACCCGGCGCGCGGGCCGAGGCCGAGCAGGTCGCCGAGCGCCTGCTGGCCGCACTCGATCATCCCCTCGAAGCGGACTCGGTCGCGCTACACCTGCGGGCCAGCATCGGGATCGCCTGCTATCCCGAGCACGGCCGCACGGCGCTCGAGCTGATGCGCCATGCCGACGTGGCGATGTACTGCGCCAAGGGCTCGGACGCGGGGTTCGCCACCTACGCCGAGGAGGACGACGAGTACAGCATCGACCGCCTGGCCCTGGCCGCCCAGCTGAGGCGCGGGATCGAGCGCGGCGAGCTCGTGGTCCACTACCAGCCCAAGGTGCCGCTCCAGGGCGGCGGGGCGCTGGCGCTCGAGGCGCTGGTGCGCTGGAACCATCCTCAGCTCGGTTGCATCGGGCCCGACGGCTTCATTCCGCTGGCCGAGCAGACCGGGATCATCAAGCCGCTGACCGAGAAGGTGCTCGAGGCCTCGCTCGAGCAGTGCCGCCGCTGGCGCCGGGCCGGGCTCGAGGTGACCGTGTCGGTGAACGTGTCGACCCGCAGCCTGCTCGACCACGACCTGCCGGTGATCATCGGCAGCCTGCTGGCCCGGCTTAACCTGCACGCCTCGGCGCTTCAGCTCGAGATCACCGAGACTCGGATCGTGGCCGACGCGCCACGGGCCCGCGCCTCGCTCGAGGAGCTGCGCGCGATGGGCGTGATGATCGCCATCGACGACTTCGGTACCGGCTACTCATCGCTCTCCCAGCTGCAGCAGCTGCCGGTCGACGAGATCAAGATCGACCGCTCGTTCGTGACCCGGATGGAGAGCGACCGCCAGGACGCCGTGCTGGTTCACTCGATCATCGACCTGGGCCGAAACCTGGGCCTGCGGGTGACCGCGGAGGGGGTCGAGACCGAGAACGTCATGCGGGTGCTGGCCGAGCTCGGCTGCGACTACGCCCAGGGCTTCCATGTCGGCCGGCCGGTGATCGCGGAGGAGTGTGCGCGGTACCTGAAGGGCCCTGAGGGTGGCGCCCAGGTGATCGCGCTGGCTCGCTGAGCGCGCCGGGTGCGCGCGGAGCTAGGCCGCGACCTGCTGGTAGAGCGAGGGGAGGCTCGGGTAGCCGCTCGAGGCCCAGCCCGAGTTCTGCAGCGCGGAGATCTGAGCCGACGCGGGCTGGCCGGCGGTGTTCAGGATGGCCTGGATGCCGGAGCTGGCGGTGCCGTAGCCGGGGATCGTGTTCTGGCCCTTGAGCCAGCCGGCGGTGGCGTTGGCGGCGGTGACCGGGTTGCTCCACACCGAGTCGGCCGAACCGTAGGTGCCGCTGTCGGTGTAGCCGATGTTCAGCCAGTCGTTGTTGTTCTGGGCCTGGCGCGACTGGGCGGCGCCCCCCGACTCCTCGGCCAGGAGCCAGGCCGATACGACCCCGGGGTCGAGGCCGGTCTGGGCGGCCAGCTGCGAGGCGAACTGCTGCTGGTCAGAGGTGAGCTGGGTCTGGGCGCCGGTCGGGAGGGCCGCGCCGCCGGTGCTCGGCACGTCAGCGGCGGTGCCGGTCTGCTGGGCCTGGGCCAGCGCGGTGGCGAAGCTGCTCGAGCCGGCGGCGGTGCCGGCGCTCGTCGTCGGAGTCGTGCTCTGGGTGGCCGACGCGCCCGCAACCGACGGGTTGAAGGCGGTCTGGAGCGAGGAGATTTGCGCCTGGATCTGGGAGACCCGGCTTACGGCGTCGGTGAAACTCATCTACACCCAATACATCGGCGGGAGGCGGGGACGCTTGAGTCCCCTAGCTCTAGCGGCCGTCCAGATCTAGGAGTAGGTTGTCGCCACTCGACCCGAGGAGGGGAAGTGGCTACAGCAGGCACGACCGCATCGCAGCGAGCCGTCGGGCGACCGGAGCCGGCGCGTCTGGCGCGGGGTGTCCTCACGAACTTCGATATCTCGGCGGCCACGCTGGCCAACATCGCGCCCGCGATGAGCTTCTTCTTCGGGTTCGGGCTGATCGTCTCGACCGCGGGGGTGGCGGCGCCGCTCACCGTGATCGTCGCGTTCATCGCGATCGCCCTGCTCGGCAACACGCTCACCCAGTTCTCGCGTTCGCACCCTTCGACCGGCTCGTTCGTGACGTTGATCGGCCGCGGACTCGGCGGTTACCCGGCGGTGGTGGCAGCGGTGGTGCTGGGCGCCGGCTACATCCTGGCCGTGTCTTCGGTGGTGGCGATCTCGGGCGGCTGGACCGAGACGATCATCAAGCACTACCTGAGCATCACGATCCCGTGGCAGATCTTCACGGCAATCCTCACCGGCGCCGCGCTTTATCTGATCATCTCGGGGGCGAAGCCCTCGACCACGATCGCCGCGATCTTCTTCGCCTTCGAGGCGGTTCTGCTGCTCGTGATCGCGATCGCCCTGCTCATCCAGCACTCGGGTTCGATCAGCGCAAAGCCGTTCGACCCGGGCCACCTGCACCGGGGCTTCTCGGGCCTGTCGCTTGGGTTTCCGCTCGCGGTGTATCTGTTCATCGGGTGGGAGAACTCGGCCGCGATGGCCGAGGAGACGCGGGACCCGCGCACCGCGGTGCCGAAGGCGATCTTCTCGAGCGTCGCGCTGATCGCGGTGCTGTACGTGTTCCTGTCCTACTCGACGGTGGTCGGGTTCGACAACAACGCGGCCAAGCTGAGCGCGGCGAGCGTCCCGATGGTCGACGCGGCCCAGGGCGTGGCGAGCTTCCTGGCTTTCCTGGCCTACATCGCGGGCTTCACGTCGATCTTCGGCACCCTGATCTCGGCCACGAACTCGCAGGCGCGGATCATCTTCAACTCAGGTCGCGAGGGGCTGCTGCCCAGCGTGACCGGGAAGGTGACCTCGCGCACCCAGACGCCGTGGGTGGCGTTCCTGGTCTTCCTGGGACTCGCGCTCGGGCTGACCTACGTGTTCTGCCGGAGCGGCAACCCGGACGGCGTGGTGGTGTTCTTCGGCGAGATCGCCACGCTAGGGACGATTCTGGTCGCGCTCACCTACCTGGCGGCCAACCTGGCGCTGCCGGTGTACTGGCGCCGCTATCACCCCGACCAGGTCCATCCGGTCACCCACGTGATCCTGCCGCTGCTCGGCGCGGTGGCGATCGGCTATCCGCTGTATGAGCTGGTCAAGCCGGGCCAGCCGGCGCCGTTCAACTCATACGTGTGGATCGCGCTCGGGATCGTGGTGGTCGCCCTGATCTGGGGCTTCCTGGTCTACCGGCGCGACCCCGAGCTTGGCGAGCGGGTCGGCTCGATCGTCGCCGACGCGGACTAGAGGGTTTAGGTCAAGCAGCCGCACGGAGCGAGACCGGCAGGCGCAGGAACGTCTCGTAGTCGTTCGGCGTTCCCAGCCCGTACATGCCGGCGCCCTCCGCGCCCACGTTGTCGATCCCGATCGCGGCCCCTTCGGCGATCAGCTCGTTGTAGGCGGGCGCCACGTAGAACTCGCCGTTCACGCGCTTATCGGCGGCGATCATCGCCTTGGCCGCGCGGAAGAAGTCCCCGCCCCGGGCGAACGTGTAGATGCCGACCGTGGCTTCGTTGGAGACGACTTCCTTCTCGACCACGTTGGTCACACGGTTGGCCGGGTCAAGCTCGACGAACGACCACTTGGGGTCATCGGCGGTCATGGTCATGATCAGCCCGTCGAGGTTCTCCCTGCGCAGGAGGGCCAGATGAGCCTCGGCGTCACAGTCGACCCACTGGTCGCTGTTGGCGATCACCAGCACGTCGTCGGGGTCGACCGCGTGCTCGGCGAGCATCACCGTGCAGGCGGCTCCCTCGGTGACCTGGTCGACGGTGACGATCTCGCAGCCGGGGGCGACCTCGCGCAGCGCGGGGACGAAGCCGTAGGCCTCGACGTGCTCACGGCGGCAGATGAACACGAAGCGGCTGGGCTCGCGCGGGGTGAGGTTGCGCACGACCACCTCGATCATCGGGATGCCGTGCACGGGAAGCAGGGGCTTGGGCAGCTCGTAGCCGACGTCGGCGAAACGGCTGCCGCGGCCGGCCATCGGGATCACCACGGTCAGCATCGGTCCTCCTCCACTAGGTACTTGTCGCCCGCCACGGCGGGAAGCTTCACGGCCACCACGGTGGCGTCGGTCAGGGCCAGGAAGTCGCACGGCTCGCCGGGATCCAGCCGGAGGATGTCGCCGGCGTGCAGCTCGCGGCCGTCCATGCGCACCGAGCCCGAGACCACGGCGGTCAGCTCGGTGGCCACCTTGTGGACGTGGCGCTCCTCGGCGTCGCCGGCCGCGTAGTGCTTGATCGCGACTTCGACCTCCGAAGACCGGTAGGCGGTCGGCTCGAAGTCGCCGACGAACCAGCCGCGGACCATCTCATCCAGCGTGCGCTGCGTCATGCCGCGAGCTCCTGGCGGTGGCGGGCGAGGTGCTGCTCGTAGACGTCGACCCCGTGCATCGAGCTGAGCGAGAAGTAGCGATCGCGCTCGATGTGGTGGGTGCCGATGCGCCGGCCCGTGAGCACCAGCTCGTTGAACACCGGGCAGACATAGAACGCTCCGTCGACCGCGGCGTCCTTGCGGATCATCGACATGACACCGTCGACGAAGTCGCCGCCCCGGCGGAACCAGTAGGCGCCGGCGGTGGCCAGCCGGCTGATCGGGCGCTTCTCGGCCGCCTCGACGACGAGTCCGTCAGCGCCGGCCCGCACGTAGGACCAGCGGGGATGCACGGCGTCGAAGGTCAGCGTGCCGGCGTCCAGCCCGTCGGACTCGAAGCCGGCGATGATCTCGGGCAGCGGCGCCTCGACGACCTGGTCGCCGTTGTAGACCAGCAGCGACTCCTCGCGCTCGATCTGCGAAATCGCATGGAGCGCGGTGCAGGCGGCGCCACTCGACACCGACGGCACGCCGATCACCTCGGCGTCGCCGACGAGCAGGCGGATCACGTCGGCGGTGTGGTGGCGGCGCTGCTCCTCCTGTCGGATCAGGAAGATCGACCGGGAGGACGAGTCGATCGTCGGCCGCAGGCCCTCGATCACGCGCTGGACCAGCGGCTCACCGTCGATCTCGACCAGGTTCTTTGGGTACTTGGCGCCGGCGACCTCGAACATCGCGCTGTCTCCGGCCATCAGGACGATGAGCCTCATGCGGCCTTCCTCTCAGTGTTCTGGGCGGTGCTCTCGGCGAGCGCGATGCGCGACCGGATGGCGTCGAGGGTCACGTCGTCCGGGCCCTCGACCACGAGCACGTTGGCCCCGGCCGCGGTGGCCGCCTTCACGCCGTTCTCGTTGTCCTCGACGATCACCGTCTCCTCGGCGCGCACGCCAAGGCGGTCGAGCGCCGCCAGGTACATCTCGGGATCCGGCTTGGGACGGCTGACGTCCTCGTTGGAGATCATCACGTCCAGGTAGCGCATCAGGTCCGAGCGCTCCATCATCTCCTCGACGGTCCGGCGCACCGAGTTCGAGGCGACGCCGAGCTTGTAGCCGGCCGCCTTCAACTGAGAGAGCGCGTACTGGTGATGGAAGACCGGCTTGCACCGCGTGGCCACCAGCTCGAGCGTGTACTGCTGCTTGAGCGAGTTCAGGAAGCCATGCAGCTCCTCGGGCAGGCCCCGCTCGACCGAGAGCATCCGGAGCTTGCGCTTGGTGGGCAGGCCGTCGTAGGTGGTCAGGTGCTCGTAGCGGGTGATCTCGTAGCCGAGCAGGCCGAGCGCGCGGTTGAGCGCCTCGTAGTGCCACTCGCGGGCGTCGATCAGGACGCCGTCCATGTCGAAGACGACCGCCTTGATCTGGTGGTTCATGCGAACACCTCCTGGGCGCTCGTCGGGTGGTCGGTGCACAGGAAGACGTCAGGACAGCTCCACAGCGGCCACGCGCTCCACTGCTGCCAGGTCGGCTCGCGATCGCGGCCGTGCAGCTCCGGGGAGACCACGGCCACGCGCTTGCCGGCGGCGAGATGATCGGCGATCCGCTGGTGAGCGATGAAGCCGCCGTCGAAGTCGTCCAGCCAGACGCCGTCGGCCTGTTCGTAGAGCGCCGGAGACGGCTCGAGGTCTGAGTGGCGGGTGAAGAACGGAAGGCCCTCACGCGCGTAGTGGCGCATGTCGGGCACGGACATGTCGAAGGCGAACCAGCGGGTGGGCTCGACGTCACGGAGCGCGTGGGCGAGCATCTCGGCCAGGCCATCGGCCTTGACGTTCACCGCCAGCGCGCCGGGGCAGCCATGCGCGCGGTAGGCGTCGACGACGGTCTCGAAGGCGAGCGTTCCTTGGCCTGGCGGGTCGTGGCTGACCACGAGCGCGCCGTCGATGTCGCGCACGTCGGTCTCGACTCCCCAGCCACTGGCGAAGGCGTCGCTGATCGCCGCCAGCGAGTTGCGCTCGGCGGGCAGCGTCCACAGTCCGCGGTGTGCGAGGGAAGGCACGTCCTGATCATCGGAAATTCGGCCGCGACCTTGAGGCCCGAGGCTCCGAGGTCAAGTTCCTCGCGCGAGCGCCGATCAAGGGGACGTGAGTACCTCTGCCTCGGGAGGAATGTGATGGAGCGCTTCGGCGGTCACTACGACACGTGGACCGACAACCGGATCCGCTGGATCCTCGACAACTTCGGCGAGCGGATCTTCGAGGGTAAGAGCGTCCTCGACATCGGCGGCGGCAGCGGTCACATAGCGCGCCGCGTACGCGAATTGGGCGCGCGCCAGGTTGAGGTCGTCGAGGGGCGCCTGTCCAACATCGCGGAGGCCCCGCGGGACGATGCGATCGCTTTCACGTTGGCGAACCTCGAGCGCGGGCTGACCACGCGCGAGCCGTCTTACGACATCGTGCTGAACCTCGGCACGATCTATCACCTGGCCAACTGGGAGCCGATCCTGATCGACTCGATCCTCCGCGCCCGCGAGGTCGTCTTCATCGAGACCGAGGTGATCGACTCCGAGGTCGAATACAACCGTTACGTCGTGGAGGACACGGGCGGCTACGACCAGGCGATGTCCGGAGTCGGCAGCCGCCCCTCGGAGTTCGAGATCGACCGTCTCCTGGCCCGCATACCGAACGCCTTCGGCCACAAGGTCCTCGACCCGGCGCTGAACGCCGAGTTCCATCGCTACGACTGGGAGAACGCGCTCGACGGCCACGTCGAGGACGGACTGCGCCGCTTCTGGGCGGTCCAGCGCCTGAGCCAGCTTGACGCGGTCGGCGAGCGTGCCGCCGCCGACGCGCTGCTGCGCGAGATCCACTACTCGAAGACGCTCGAGACGCTTGTGCTGACTCGGCGCGCGCAGCACGAGCTCGAACGCAAGCTCGACAAGGTGCTCGAGCTGCTGACGGCCGCCGGCAGCTGGGCCCCGAGCGCGGTCAGCTGAACGCCCGCGCGCGAACCAGCGCGCGCAGCCGGTCAAGCGACGCCGGCGTGAGCACCGGGAGCTCGGCATCGTTGCCGTTTCCCGTCTCGTGCCGGCGATAGACGGCATGGGCCGCCTGGAGCATCCGCTCGCGCTGTCCCGGCTCCTGAGGGCCGATGACCGCGGCCAGGGCGACGTCGTCGCGCTTGTCCAGCCCACAGCGGGCGACCAGGCCCATCAGTTGCTGCTCGGCCGTGTCAACCGGGAGCCGGCTCGCGTCGATGGCCAGCGTCACGGATTGAGACCCGCCCAGCCCGCCGACCTCGTCAGCGTAGGCGCGCAGCATCTCCTCCGAGGCGAGGAGCTCCTCGGCGTCGGCGAGCACGATGAACCCGTGAACGCCCTCGAGCGGGTGCCGCTGCGTCTCGGTGGCTTCGGCCTCCTCGCCGCTCGGGACGATGCCGACCTCGGCCAGCAGAGCCAGGGTCGCGGCGCTCGGAGGGGTCACGCAGTGGCGCCGGTACAGCTCGAGCCACATCTCGTGGGAGACCAGGGCATCCGGCTCGAGCGGCTCGCGACCGGTGAACTTGGGCAGTTCGACCCCGAACTGGTCTCGGTCGACGATGATCGCGTTGTTGGCGATCGAGAGCTCGGAGATGAGCTCCGAGGTCGGGTTCACGTCGTTGAAGTGCTCGAACGGGAACTCGACGTGCTTACGCAGGAAGCCGAGCCACAGCAGCTGCTCGGGGGTGTAGCGGAAGCCCGCCCACGGGGCGCCGTCGGGATCGGGGCGCGGATGGCTCTCGAACCAGGTCGAGTTCGCCGGCTCGTCATCGAGCGGGCGGTCCCACACGTCGCGCAGGTCCTCGGTGCGCCCGAAGTTGACCGTGTCGGCCACGCTGAACAGGCCGAACGGGCGCAGGTCGGGATTCCAGCAGTAGAAGTTGATCACCACGATCCGTTCGTGCAGGAGCCGAAGGACGCCCGCGCGCTCCGGATGGCGCTGGAAGGTCTCGAGGAAGCCGGTGCCGGAAATCGGCGTGTCGGTGCGCAGCTTGAGGGCGTAGGCGCGCGTACATGCCTCCAGGCCGGCCACCGTCGAGCGGAGCAGCCGGTTGGTGTTGGCCGGCCACTCCTCGTGGATCTGCCACGGGGCGCCCGGGTCCTCGCTCTCGATCCGCTGGTCCACCGGCACGGCCAGCTCGCGCTCGCCCGTCCAGGTGGACAGGAGGACCTCGGCACCGGGCAGATGGCGCCGGACTCTCTCGACGACCTGTTCAGGGAGATCGTCGCCGCTGATCGCGCCCTGGATGACCACCGAGATCTCGTCGGTCGAGATCGCGCCCACGCGCACAGGCGCGGCCGGCGCGGGTGGTGTGGCAGGCTCGGGCCGGGCGCCGGCGCGCGCGGGCTCGGGGCTCGCAGGCGCTTCCGCGCCCACGAGATCTGCCAGGCCGAGCTTGGCGGCCACGAAGGCGGGGTCGGTCAACTGCTCGTAGGCACGGCGCTGGCCGGCCATGACCTGGGCGCGCAGCGACGGGTCCGCCAGCGCGTCGGATAGCCGCGCGCCGATCCGCCGGGCCACGTCGCCGTCGATCACGCGGCCGCCGCGGCGGATCAGCGAGCCGTACTCCTCGATCGGCACATAGCTCTCGCCGGCGACGAACACGTCGTCCCATATCAGGTAGCGCGGGTCGTGGGGGAGAACCGCGAGCGTCTCGAAGCGCAGGATGTCCGCGGCGCCGCCGTCCAGGTGGGCGGGACCGATCGCCACGCAGGCCTTTGAGGTGGCGGCCGCCCTGACCTTCGAGCCGTGGATCTTCACGTCGAGGCCGCTCTGGGCCAGGAGGGCGGCCACGGCACCGCGGATCGGGGCCGAGGGGCCGTCGGCCAGCGCCAGCCCCACGTCGGACTCCTTGAGGATGTGATCCTGACGCGAGGGGGACAGGCCGTACCAGCTGTCCGGCCGCGGGAACGTGAACAGGCGCATCATCGGCGCGATCGTGTCTCGATAGTGCTCGCTCAAGTCGACCGAGAAATGCCGGGCCAGCGTGGCCTTGGTGGTTGGCAGCGCGAACAGCTTCGGGTTGCCGTAGAAGTCGGTGATCGACGATTGGCCGTAGAACGCCCACGGGGCGAGGTTGTTCTCGGGCGAGCGCAGCTCGTCGACGAGCGCCGCGTAGTCCATCAGCTGGAACTTGAGCAGCCGGTCGACCACCTCGAAGAACCCGCGCTCGAACACGGCGGAGGCGAACGTGCTCCGCTGGTGGGGCTCGACCCAGATCAGCCGGCCGTTGCGGCCGCGCAGCCGCGAGAGCGCCGGGATGACGCCGCCGGGAGTGGCCGCCTCGATCGCCTCGTGCACGAGAACCGCATCGAATCCGGTGACCTCGGTCCAGTCGCCGAGCGGGAAGTAGCGCACGTCGGCGAGCTTCGACAACGAGCGGTGATACCACTCCCAGTCGGTGGCCGCGCGGGCCAGCTCGCCGGGGAGAAGCGGCGAGAGGTTGGCCACGGCCTCGGGCGAGATGACCGCGACCTGGGGGCTCATGTCGCCGCCGCCAGCAGCGCGTCGGCCACGCGGTCCCAGCTCAGCGAGCGAGCCGCCTGAAGCTGCTCGGTGGACAGGCGGCCGCGCTCGATCGCGCCGCGCACCGTCGCCACGAACGAGTCGACGTCGCTTCTCGCCTCCAGGAACGAGCCCAGCGCGGGCGCGTGCGTCGTGTGCAGCGTCACCGTGCGCAGGCCTGCGGCGGCGTAGTTATAGGCCTTGTGGGGTTCCATCGAGTGCGTGAACGGCTCATCCGTGTGCGGCACGATCCCGACGTCGCAGTGAAGCAGGTAGGCCGCGGTCTGCTCGGGCGGCCGCTCGCCCAGGAGGTGAACGTGGGGATCGGTGGCCGCGAGCTCGAGGACCTGCGGGGTGGCACCCATCCCGAGCAGCACCACGTCGATGCCGGCGCCGGCCAGCGCCCGCACGGCCTCGACGTCGAAGCGCATCGACAGCGCGCCGACGTAGATCGCGCGCGGGCGGGGGACCGAAGCGAGGTCGGCGGGCTCGGGCAGCGAATCGATCGCGGGATCGTGCCAGTGGTGATCGACGCCGTGGCCCACGTAGGTGGCATTCGGGATATCGTCGATCGAACCTTCGGACAGACCGCAGACGACGTCGCTCCCGGCGATCAGCTGGTTGCGGACGTGCCTTAGGATCGTCCGGCGCGGGGCGGCCGCCTCCCACTCGGCGAGCTTGTCGTAGGCGACCAAGACGGTCCGCGAGCACACCGGCGCGAACTCGTAGTGGATCCACCAGTTCGCCTCGGACACACCGAAGTTGAGCAGGATCGGGTCGTTGAGCTCGGCCAGCTGGACCACGCCGCCGGCCACCTCGTGGCGCCCGCTCGGCGGAGTGCCGGTGCCGTTGAACACGAGCAATCCCCGGTCTTCGACGGCGCCCAGCTGGGGCTCGCCGGGACCCGGGACGAACGGCTCGACGTACGCCACGCGACCGGCGGCGGTGCTGCGGACGAGCGAATGCGCGATCGCCTCGCCGGCTCGCCCGAGCTTCCCGTAATCGTTCTGGAGCCAGCCGACGATGACGTCGGGTGCGCTCACGCGGCCTCCGGCAGAGTCCTCTCCGCGAGGGCGCCGGCCAGGCCGCGCGCGGCCGCCCAGCGTTCCACGGCGACGAGCGCCTGCGCCACGACCTGGTCCATGTTCAGGTACTGATAACGGGCCAGGCGCCCCACGAACAGCACGTCGTCGCGCTCGGCGGCCAGGGCCTCGTAGCGGTGATACAGCTCGCGGTTCTCGGGGCGGGGGATCGGGTAGTACGGGTCGCCCTCGGCGGTCGGATATTCGTAGGTCAGCGTGCTGAAGTCATGCACCTGCCCGGTGAGGTGGCGGAACTCGGTCACGCGCGTGTAGGGGATCCGCTCATTGGGATAGTTGATCACCGCCACCGGCTGGACCAGCCGCCCGCCGGGAGTGGCGCGCGTCTCGCGTTCGAAGTGGAGGCTTCGGTAGGGAAGCCTTCCCAGTCGATAGCCGAAGAATTCGTCGATCGGCCCCGTCCACACGATCTGAGCCGCCTCGACCTCGGCGCGGACGTCTTCGTACTCGGTGCCCAGACGCAGCTCGATGTTCGGGTGATCGAGCATCCGCTCGAACATCGTGGTGAACCCGGCGGCGGGCATCTGCTGGAACGAGTCGCCGAAGTAGCGGTCATCGTCGTTGAAGCGAACGGGCAGCCGCGCGGTCACCTGGGCGTGCAGCTCCGAGGGGTCAAGCGCCCACTGCTTGCGGGTGTAGCCGCGGAACAGCCGCTCATAGAGGTCGCGCCCGACCTTGGCCACGACGGAGTCCTCGGAGTTCTGAAGCGTGGCGCGCGGCTCGGCCAGCGAGGCGAGGTACGCGGCGGTCTCCTCCTCGGTGCCCAGCTCGACGCCGTGCAGGGCCTGGATGGTTCGCCGGTTGATCGGCAGCGGGACGATCCGCCCGTCGACCTCGGCCCATACGCGGTGCTCGTAGGGCAGCCACTCGGTGAAGCGCGAAAGGAAGTCGGTCACCTTGCCGGCGTTGGTGTGGAAGATGTGCGGCCCGTAGGTGTGGATGAGCACGCCGTGCTCATCGGGGGCGTCGTGGGCGTTGCCGGCGACGTGCGGACGGCGGTCGATCACCAGGACGCGCAGGCCGTAGTCCTCGGCCATGCGGCGTGCGCAGACCCCCCCGGCGAAGCCGGCGCCGACGACCAGCACATCGAACCGGTGCTCAGGCGAGGGCATGGCCGTGCAGGGCTGCGTCGGGGTGCTTGGCGATGAACCGCTCGCGGTCGGCGGCGACCTGCACCTTGATCCAGGCACTCAGCTCGGGGTCCTCGCTGCCCACGCTCTGCGATAGCCCGTGACGGATCCGGGAGCTCTCGACGACCAGCGGCGGCCGGCCGGCCTGGCGCAGGCGGTGAAGGAGGTCGGTGTCCTGGTACCAGAGGACGAGCCCCGGGTCGAAGAACTCGCCCGGAGCATGGGAAAACTCGCTGAGTGCCTCGCGGCCGAGCGCGAAGCACCAGGCGGGGAAGTCGAAGCGCATCGCCCCATCGACGGTCAGCGGGCAGGCCACGGCGATCCCGGCGTCGATCGCCGCGCGCAGCGGTGGCCACCACCCGGCCAGGGGCTCCACATCGTCGTTCATCACGACCACGTACGGGGTGTGCGCGGCGCGCAGGCCCGCGTTGACCGGCGCGGCGAAGCCCTGGGGCGGGCAGCCGTTGTCGACGATGACGATTTCATGCGCGGCCTCGGTGCTCGCCTGAACGGCGGCCACGCAGGCCCGCAGGCGCTCCGAGGTGGCGTCGAGGGTGGGGATGACGATGGTCAGCTCTGGGGCCTCGCCGGCCGGGCGCCGCGCGCCACCGGTCCGGGCGCCGGGCGCGACGACGACGCTGTCGGTCACCGCGCGTGCCTGGAGCCCGCGCCCGGCCAGTGACAACGCCAAAGCACCGGCGAGCAGCGGCGCCGGGACCTCGGGCATCCCGACGGTCCGCAGGTCGGCCGCACGCACGGCAAAAGACCACGCGGTGACCGGATTCTCGGCGGTGCTGGCGGCGAAGCCGACGGACGGGTCCGCCAGCGCCTCGGCCAGCGGAGCGAGCCACCCTGGGCCCGGGACGGCGGCGTCGCGGATGAACACGACGAGCTCGCCGCGGGCGCGCTCGGCGCCCCGCATGGCGGCCGCCGCGAAGCCCAGGCGGCGTTCGTTGCGCACGAGCACGACGTCGCCCTCAAGGCGCGAGAGCAGCGGCTCGAGATCGGCCGAGGCGTCGTCGACCACGACGATCTCATGGGAAGGCTCCTCGGGCTGGGTCGCGATCCCCTCGAAGCAGCGCAGGGCCTGCGCCGCGCCGCCGGAAAGGGGCACGATGACTGAGATGTTCGAGGGCATCTACTCCCGGTGATCGGCAGGCGCCGTCTCGGTTTGAGGCGCTCAGCGGGCGGGCGCGTGCTCCCGATACCAGGCGATGGTTCGCCGCAGGCCTTCCTCGAGCTCGACCCGCGGGGCCCAGCCGGTGAGCTCGCGCAGCTTGGCGGCGTCGACCCACTGCCGGGAGATCTCGCCGGCCGGCGTTCCCGCCCCCCGCACGTCCGGCGTAACCCCCGTGCCGGCCAGCGCGCAGGTCAGCTCGACGACCTTCAGGACCGAACACGGCTGGCCGGAGCCGGCGTTGAACGCCTCGCCCGCGGCACCGCCCTCGCCATCGTCGCCGAGCAGCTCGGCGATGGCCAGATAGGCCTCGACCGCGTCCTCGACGTAGAGGAAGTCGCGCTCGGGCGTGCCGTCGGAGCGGATCACCGGCCGGCGCCCTTCGATGGCGGCCAGGACGGTCTCGGGGACCAGGCGGGAGAGGTTGAAATCGCCGCCTCCGTACAGGTTCGCGAAGCGGGTGACGGCCACCGGTAAGCCGAACGTGTGCCAGTAGGAGCGAGCCACCAGGTCGGCCGCGGCCTTCGACACGTCGTAGGGAAAGCGCGGCTGGAGCGCGAAGGGCTCCCGGTAGGGGAGCTCGTCGTGGGAGCCGTAGGCCTTGTCCGATGAGGCGACGATCGTGCGCTTCACCTCGGCGACGCGGCAGGCCTCGAGCACGGTCCAGGTGCCGCGGATGTTGGTCTCGAAGGTGGAGGTTGGCGAGCGGTTGGCGACTCCCACGATCGCCTGAGCGGCCAGGTGAAACACGGTATCGATTTCGTATTCGCTCAGCGCACGCTCGAGCAGAGGGGGGTCGCACACGTCGCCGTGTACGACGTTGACGCGCGCTTCGGTTCCCTCCAGGGCCAGCGCCGAGACCGCGCCCCCGTCACGTTTGAGCACGGTCACGGTGGCGCCCTCGGCCAGGAGCCGCTTGACCAGCCAGCCTCCGAGCAGCCCGTAGGCGCCGGTTACGAACACGGATCTCATAAGCCGGGCATTAATCCACACGGGGGTGGGCCGCCAGAGGCAGCCCACCCCCGTTTCCGGTTCCCTCGATGAATCGGACGTGGTTATATGTGGCTCCGCGCGATGTGAGGTGGGACGACGCGGAGCGGTTGTTGTGCCCTCGGCGGCAACAGCCGGGCTGTCGCGTTCGAAGCTTTTGAGAAGTCTTGAGGTTTCGTCTAACCGGGCGACGCGCTAGGCGCCGCCCGGTCCTGACGAAGGTGGATCAGCCCGTGATGAGCTTCAGCACCAGCTGCGGCTGCGAGTTGGCCTGCGCGAGCATCGCCGTGCCGGCCTGCTGCAGCACCTGCTGCTGCGTCATCTGAGTCATCTCGGTCGCCATGTTGACGTCCTGAATGTTGCTCAGCGAGGAGGACATGTTCTCCTGGGTCACCGAGATGGCATTCGAGGTGTACTGGAGACGGTTCTGGACCGCACCCAGCGTCGCCGCGAGGGACGAGATGTTGTTGATGGCGCCCTGGATCAGGCTGACCGCGTTGGCCTGGGCGAGGTCGAAGACCTTGCCCCCGGCCTGAGCGGTCGCGCCGTTCGAGCCCCAAGAGAAGCCGACGGAGCTGTCCAGGTTGCCGGTGCCCTCAATGTTCGAGAACGAGACGCTGAGGGTGTCGCTGGCGCCCGGGCCGACCTGGAAGGTCACGGCTCCGGACCCGTTGGCCGTACCGTCGAGCACGTTGATCCCGTTGAACGACACGGAACCCTTCTGACGGTCGATCTCCTGCGTGAGCTGGTTGACCTCGCTCTGGATGTCGGTCTTGTCCGACGAAGAGAGGTCGCCGTTCTGGTACTGCACGGCCAGCTCGCTGACACGCTGCAGCATGC
>JAFAWR010000259.1 GCA_019241635.1 Solirubrobacterales bacterium | reverse complement strand
GTCGGAGCAGCCGGCACACCTCGAGGCCGTCGATGTCGGGCAGCCCCACGTCGAGCACCACGGCGTCGGGCAGGCTGCTCGAGATCTCCGACAGCGCGCCGGCACCGCTCTCGGTCAGGCGCACCTCGTAGCCGGCCAGCGACAGGGCGCGGCGCAAGACGTCACGCAGAGCGCGATCGTCATCGACCACCAGCAATCTCATCTGACTGAATTGTCGTCGCTGGGGCGGATCTGCGCGAGTGGTTCCTACTTTGGTCTTACTCCGCCCGGCTCGCGCATGACCGCTCCGAGGATCCCGTTGATGAACCCGGGCGCCTCGGCGCCGCAGAAGCGCTTGGCCGTCTCCACCGCCTCGTCGATCGCCCCCTCCGGCGGGATCGCCTCCTCGCCCGGCAGCTCGCCGCCATGGAGCAGCTCGACCAGCCCGACCCGGAGGATCGAGCGCTCGAGCGGCGCGATTCGTTCGAGCGTCCAGCCGCTGGCGTGGGCGCGGATCAGCTCGTCGAGCTCGCCCTGGCGGTCGCGCACCAGCTGGGCCAGGGCACGCGTGAACGCCGGGGTGTCCCGGGGAAAGGTGTCTTCGAGCGGCCGACCGAGCAGATCGCTCTGATACAGCGCCCAGATCGCAGCGCGGCGCTGCTCGGTCCTACGCACGGCGACGAGTGTAGACGGGGCCGTGGCCGACTCCGGCCGCCGCGGCGCCGGATCAGCCGGTTCTCGTGAGCTCCTTGGTCAGGCCGGTGAGGATCTCGCGACCGTCGCCGGTCAGCACCACGAGGTCCTCGATCCGCACGCCAAGCTCGCCGGGCAGGTACACGCCCGGCTCGACCGTGACCACATTGCCCGGCTTGAGCACCGACTCCGAGCGCTGGGCCAGCCGCGGGGCCTCGTGGACGTCGAGGCCGACGCCGTGCCCGAGGCCGTGTCCGAAGTGCTCACCGTGCCCGGCCGCCTCGATGATCTCGCGCGCCACCGCGTCGACCTCGCGCCCGCCGGCGCCGGGCGTCACCGCTTCCAGCCCGGCGAGCTGGGCGTCCAGCACGAGCTGGTAGATCTCGGCTCCCCGCTCGTCGATCTCGCCGGCGGCGACCGTGCGCGTGCAATCCGAGCAGTAGCCGTCGAGCTGTGCGCCCCAGTCGATAACCACGAGCTCGCCCCGGCGCACCTCGACGTCCCGGGGGGAGGCGTGGGGCAGCGCACCGTGTGGCCCAGCGGCCACGATCGGCGCGAAGCTCGGCCCCTCCGCCCCCCGGCGGCGCATGTCGAACTCGAGCTCCAAGGCAAGCTCGCGCTCGGTCCGCCCGATCAGGCCGCCGGCGATGAACTGCTCGAAGGCGGCGTCAGCCAGCTCGGTGGCGGCTCGGATCGCCGCGATCTCGCCGGGCTCCTTGACCGCTCGAAGTTCCTCGACCAGGCCATGGACCCCGACGAGCTCGATCCGGTCGGGCAGGAGGTCGCGCAGGCGTCCGTGCTCGCGCACGCTGACGTGGTCCTCCTCGAAGCCGAGGCGCAGCTCGCCGGCCGGCAACGCGTCCTTGATCGCCTCGAGCAGGTCGAGCGATGCGCGTCGGCGGTCGAACGAGGGCTCCACCTGCTCGGCCGCCTGCTCGACGTAGCGGAAGTCGGTGACGAACACGCGAGTGTTCGCGCCGATGAGCGCGAGCCCGTTGCTGCCCGTGTAGCCGGTCAGGTAGCGGACGTTGACCAGGTCGGTGATCACGACGGCGTCGACGCCGGCCTCGGTCACCCGCTCGGTCAGCCGGTCGGCCCGGGAGCTCATTCGCCCATCTCCGTGCGTAGGCACTCCAGGGCGTCGCGGTAGCCGTCGGGTCCCCGGCCCGAGATCCGGGTCAGGCACAGGTCGGTGATCACCGAATGGCGCCGCCACTGCTCGCGGGACTCGATGTCGGACAGATGGACCTCGACCGCGGGTAGGCGGGTCAGCTCGAGCGCGTCCCGGATCGCGTAGGAGTAATGAGTCCACGCTCCGGGGTTGAGCACGATCGCGTCGGCCATCCCTTTCAGGCGGTGCAGGTGCTCCACGAACTTGCCCTCGTGGTTGGACTGGAAGAAGCGGACCTCGAGCCCGAGCTCGTGCGCGGCGCCGCTGATCCCCCGCTCGAGCTCCTCGAGCGTGAGCTCCCCGTAGTGGCTGGGATCGCGACGCCCGAGCTGGTCGAGATTTACGCCGTGCATGACTTCCACCCGATTGCGCATTGCCGGTTCCCGGTTAGCCTGACAGCTCGCGCACCGCGGCGACGAGCGCCTTGGACGGGATCTCGCACCCGGGGCGGGCGCGCCCGGGGCCGTCGAGCAATACGAACGGCACCTCGCCGGTACCCCGGCGCTTCTTGTCGCGGGCGGTGGCCATGACCACGGCGTCGGGGTCGGCGCGCTCGAGCCGGGTCGGGAGCCCGTGGGCACTGAGCAGCTCGGCGACGGTTCGCCGGAGCTCGTCCTGCTCGGAGAGCCTGAGCGCGGCGAGCAGCCCTAGCGCCACCGCCTCGCCGTGACGATAGGCGGCGTACCCGGTGGCGGCCTCGATCGCGTGCCCGACGGTGTGCCCCAGGTTCAGCACCTGCCTCAGGCCGACATCCCGTTCGTCCTGGGCGACGATCCGGAGCTTGGTCAGCACGCAGGCGGCGATCACGACTGGGTCGGTTGGGTCGGCCCCGGTGCGTACGCGGTCCCACAGGACGCCGCCGGCGATCAGCGCGGTCTTGATCACCTCGGCGTATCCGGCGGCCCGCTCCTCGGGCGGCAGGCTGCGCAGCGTGGCCGTGTCGGCGATCACCGCGCTCGGCTGGTGGAAGGCGCCGACGTAGTTCTTGGCCTCGGCCAGGTCGACCCCGGTCTTGCCCCCGTAGGCCGAGTCGACCTGGGCGACCAGCGTGGTCGGCACCTGGGCGAAGCGCACGCCGCGCTGGTAGGTCGCGGCGCAGAACCCGGCCAGGTCGCCGACCACGCCGCCGCCCAGCGCCACCACCACGTCGTCGCGCGTCATCCCGGCCCGGGCCAGCTCCGTCCACACGATCTCGGCATGGGCGACCGTCTTTGACTGCTCGCCGGGCATGATCGCGACGCGGCCGCTGATCGGCTCGAGATGCGCGGCGTAGAGTCGTCCCGCGTTCCCGTCGGTGACCAGGAAGCGGCCGCCGGAGACGGCCGGCGGCCAGAACCCCTGCTCGGTCAGGAGGCCCTCGCCGATGTAGGCCGGGTAGTCCGCCGACTGGCTGGTCGCCCACAGCAGCTTGGTGCGCCCGGGCAGGCTTTCCAGCGCCTTGAGGACCGGGTCCATGTGGTTAGAGCGCTCGGCCGGGACCACCGCGTCGGCCAGCGCGGCGTAGATCGGCTCGCGCCGGCGGTAGAGCCCCTCGAACGCGGTGCGCTCGCGGGCGAGCGGACGGTCGCTGTCCCGGCAGCGCGACCAGGCCACGTCCAGCGGGACATCGAGCCAGATCACGAGATGGTTCCTCAGCGCGGCCCGGACCCGTTCGGAGCCGATCGCGCCGCCGCCCAACGCCAGTACCCCGGGCTCGGACGCGTCCAGCAACTCGAGTGTGGCCTGTTCCTCCGCGGCGCGGAACGCGGACTCACCGTCCTCCGCGAACACGCGCTCGATCGGCTTGCCCAGCCGCTCCTCGAGCACCGCGTCCACGTCGACCGGCTCCGAGCCGAGGGCTTCGGCGGCGCTTCGGGCCGCGGTCGACTTGCCCGCGCCCATGAAGCCGATGCACGCGATCTTGTGCACCGCGCCGGCCGACCCCGGCACGTCGGCTACGGGCGTCTCCACGCGATCCGCTCCTCGTAGGCCTGCAGGGCCGCCCTGACGTCGTCGATGTGGTCGCCGCCGAACTTGCGCCGGTATGCGTCGGCCAGCACCAGGGCGACCATGGCCTCCCCGACCACGCCGGCGGCGGGCACCGTGCACGAGTCGGTGCGCTCGCGGAGCGCCTCGGCCGGGGCGTGGGTGGCGATGTCGACGGATCTGAGCGGCTTGGTCAGCGTCGGCAGCGGCTTCATCGAGCCGCGGACGATCAATGGGGCGCCGGTGGTCATGCCGCCCTCCAGGCCGCCGGCGCGATTCGTCTCGCGGTAGTAGCCACGTTCGTCGTCGTAGAAGATCTCGTCGTGGGCCTCGGACCCCGGGACGCCGGCCACCTCGATGCCGTCGCCGAGCGAGACCGCCTTGATGGCCTGGATCGAGAGCACGGCCTGGCCGAGGCGCCCGTCGAGTCGCTCCTCCCAGGAGACATGCGAGCCCAGGCCGGGGACCAGCCCGAACGCCCGGACCTCGAACACCCCACCGAGCGACTCGTTGGCCTTGCGCAGGCGGTCGATCTCCTTGACCATCGCCGTGGTCGCCTCGGGGTCGAGGCATCTGACCGGCGACTCGTCGACGTGCTCGAAGTCCCGCGGCGTGAGATCGTCCTTGCGCGGAGCCTGGACGCTGGTGATCTGGATCACGTGGGAGAAGATCTCGACCCCGAGCGCCTGAAGGAACGCCTTGGCCACGGCGCCGCCGGCCACCCGCGCGGCGGTCTCGCGCGCGGACGCTCTCTCGAGGATGTTCCGCACGTCGGTCTGGCCGTATTTCTGGGTCCCCACAAGATCGGCGTGGCCCGGCCGTGGGAGGTGAACCTCCGGGATCTCCGCTTCCACGGGCCACGGGTTCATCCGCTCCTCCCAGTTGGCGTAGTCACGGTTGGTGACCTGCAGAGCGATCGGACCGCCCAGCGTGCTGCCGTGGCGGATCCCACCGGTGACCTCGACCTGATCACGCTCGATCTTCATCCGCCCGCCCCGGCCGTGGCCGAGCTGGCGACGGGCCAGGTCACGGTTGATCGCATCGCGTTCGAGCTGGAGGCCGGCCGGTAGCCCCTCGAGGATGCAGGTCAGGCCGGGGCCATGGGACTCCCCGGCGGTGGTCAGGCGCAGCGACATGGCCGATGTAGGTTAGGGCCCGGCCGGATCCGGGGTCCGGCGTTGGGCCCCGATCCACCCGTCCGCGCTTTCCACGGATCAATCCGTAGCTTCTACGGATAGAGATTTGGGGCGCCCGAGCCGATGGGTGTGTGTGGTCCCTATGAGCGTGCTCCGCCTACCTTGACGCGACCCCGATGTCCGATCCCCTCGAGCATCTCGCAGAGCACGACCTCCTGACCGGGGTGTTCAACCGCTCGCGGCTGGTCTCAGAGCTCGACCGCCAGCTCTCCTACTCGGCGCGCTATTCCCGCGCCGGCGCGCTGCTCACCCTCGATATCGACAACTTCAAGCTGGCCAACGACTCCTACGGCCGGGGCGCCGGCGACGTCATGCTCAAGGCGGTCTCCGAGATCCTCCGCCTCCGCGCCCGCTCCACCGATGTGATCGCCCGGCTGGGCTCAGACGAGTTCGCGCTGATCCTCCCCGAGGCCACCGAGGATGAGGCGCTCCTCGTCGCGCGCGACATCCGCGCCATCCTCTGCGAGCGCCCGCTGGGGCCGCCGATCCTGGTCAGCATCGGGATCGCCCTGCTGACCGGGGATGAGGAGGTCGGGGCCGAGGACATCCTGGCCCGGTCCCAGATCGCCCTGTACGAGGCCAAGGAGCACGGCGGTGATCAGGCCCGGATCTACACCGCCGAGGCCAGCGGCGCGCTGACCTGGATGCAGCGGATTCGCACCGCGCTGGCCGAGGACCGCTTCGTCCTCTACGGCCAGCCGATCGCCGATCTGCGCACCGGCCGGATCACCCATCACGAGCTGCTCGTGCGCATGCTTTCCGAGGACGGGGACATCATCCCGCCCGCCGCCTTCCTGCCCATGGCCGAGCGCTTCGGCGTGATCGGTGAGATCGACCGCTGGGTGACCAGCGCCGGCCTGCGCCTGGCCATCGACGGCGAGGGCGTGGCCGTGAACCTGTCCGGTTTCTCGATCGGGGACCCCTTGATCGTCGCGGAGATCCGCTCGGCGATCGCCGATGGCGTCGACCCCGGCAAGGTGATATTCGACGTGCCCGAGGCCGCCGCGATGACCAAGCTCGAGGCCACCCGCCAGTTCGCCGGGACGCTCTACGGCCTCGGCTGCAGCCTGGCCCTGGACGACTTCGGCACCGGCTTCTCGTCGTTTACGTTCTTGAAGTACATACCGGCGCGCTACCTGAAGATCGACATGGGCTTCATCCGCGAGCTCGCCTCCTCCAAGCTCGACCACCAGGT
>JAFAWR010000255.1 GCA_019241635.1 Solirubrobacterales bacterium | reverse complement strand
GTCAAGGACGTCCTGCTGCTCGACGTGACCCCGCTGACGCTGGGGATCGAGACCAAGGGCGGCGTGATGACCAAGCTGATCGAGCGCAACACGACGATCCCGACCCGCAAGGGCGAGGTGTTCTCGACCGCCGAGGACAACCAGCCGAGCGTGGAGATCCATGTGCTGCAGGGCGAGCGCGAGATGGCGACCTACAACAAGTCGCTGGGCAAGTTCCAGCTCACCGGCATCCCGCCGGCGCCGCGAGGCATCCCGCAGATCGAGGTCGCGTTCGACATCGACGCCAACGGCATCCTCAACGTGTCCGCCAAGGACCTGGGCACGGGCAAGGAGCAGAAGATCGAGATCCGCTCGGGATCGGGACTCAGTGACGAGGAGATCAAGCGGATGGTCACGGACGCCGAGTCCCACGCCGAGGACGACCGCCGTCAGCGCGAGCTGGCCGAGGCTCGGAACAACGGCGAGAACGCCGCCTATCAGGCCGAGCGCCAGCTCAAGGACCTCGGCGATGCAGTGGACTCGAGCTCCAAGCAGGAGATCGAGGAGGCGATCAAGGCGGTCCGTGAGTCGCTGACCAGCGACGACGCCGCCGAGATCAACGCCAAGACCGAGTCGCTGCACACCGCGTTCCACAAGGTGTCGGAGGCGATGTACCAGCACGCCCAGGAGCAGGCCGCCGCGCAGACGACGGACGGCGCGGCCGCGTCGACCAACGGCGCGGGGACCGAGTCCGAGGAGGACGTGGTCGACGCCGAGGTCGTGGACGAGAAGTGATGACCGGCAAGCCTGACATCGCGGAGGCCGCGGACAAGGTTCGGGAGGGGGCGCCGCATGGCGCCCCCGGGCCGTCCGTCCCGGCCGGTGAACCGGAGGCGCCGGTGACGCCGGTAGCCTCCGTAGGGTCGGAGTCCGTGGGCGCGCCCCCGGACGGGGGTCCGGGGGGCCCGGGCGAGGGCGAGGGCGAGGGCGACGCGGGCATGGCCGAGGGCCGCGCGGGCGTGGCCGAGACGGCCGAGGACCACGAGCGCAATCTCGAGCACGACCTCGAGCAGCTGACCGCCAAGGCCGAGAAGGCCGACGAGTACCTCGAGCTCGCCCAGCGGACCAAGGCGGACTTCGAGAACTACCGCAAGCGTGCAGCTCGCGAGGCAGCGGCGGCCCAGGAGCGCGGCATCGCCAAGCTCGCCAAGGAACTGCTGCCCGCGGTCGACAACCTCGACCGTGCCCTGCAGGCCGCCGAGTCAGACGGCGGGCCCCAGGCTGGCAACGGCACGCTCGTGTCGGGCATCAAGCTCGTGCACGCGGATGTGATCGCGGCGCTGGCCCGGGCGGGCATCGAGCGCTTCTCCCCCGAGGGCGAGCGGTTCGATCCGCAGGTGCACGAGGCGGTGGCGCAGATCCCGGCCGAGGGCGCGGAGTCCGGCACGGTGGTGGAGGTGTACCAGCGCGGCTACCGGCTCGGTGAGGTCGTGATCCGGCCGGCGCGAGTCGCCGTCGCGGCATGAGCGGGAAGGACAAGCTATGGCCGGTCGACCGGACTACTACAAGACCCTCGGCGTAGGCAAGAACGCCACCGACGAGGAGATCAAGAAGGCCTACCGCAAGCTCGCGCGCCAGCACCACCCGGACCGCAACCCGGGCAACAAGCAGGCGGAGGAGCGCTTCAAGGAGATCTCCCAGGCCCACGACGTGCTCTCCGATCCGGAGAAGCGCAAGGCCTACGACCGCGGTCAGGGCCCGCTCGGCGGATTCGCCGGCGGCGGGTTCGATCCCGGCGCGATGGCCGGGGGCTTCAGCGACATCCTCTCGAACCTGTTCGGCGGGGGCACGACGGGCACGGCGGGTCGCCCCGGGGGCGCCCGAAACCGCCCCGGTACCGCGGGCGGCGTCCGCGGCGGGCGGGGCGTGCAGACGCAGGGTCGCGACCTGGAGACCGAGGTCTCGCTGAGCTTCGACCAGGCCGTGCACGGCGCCCAGGTGCCGCTGTCGGTTCCCACCTCGCAGCCCTGTCCGACCTGCCATGGCACCGGGGCCAAGCCGGGGACCACGCCGAAGGTGTGCCCGGTGTGCAGCGGGCGCGGAATCGAGTCCCAGAGCCAGGGGATCTTCTCGATCTCCCAGCCGTGCTCGAACTGCAACGGCTCCGGGACGGTGATCGAGGATCCGTGCGTGACCTGCGGCGGCACCGGCGCGCAGCGGAGCATTCGCAAGCTGCGCGTGAACATCCCCGCCGGGGTGCACGACGGCAGTCGCATCCGGCTGGCCGGCAAGGGCGAGGCCGGGCTGCGCGGCGGCGAGCCGGGCGACCTGTTCGTGATTACGCGCGTTCAGGAGTCGCCGGTGTTCAAGGCCGCGGGCGACAACCTCGAGGTCGAGGTGCCGCTGACCATCCCCGAGGCGGTCCAGGGTGCGGTCGTCGAGGTGCCCACGCTGAACGGATCGAAGCGGCTCCGGGTCCCGGCCGGCACCAAGCACGGCACGGTTCAGCGGCTACGCGGCGAGGGTCCGCCCAAGGCGGGCGCCAAGGGCCGCGGTGATATCCACTACCGGTTCGTGATCGACGTGCCCGACCAGCTCACGCCCGAGCAGAGGGAGGCGGTCGATCGCCTCTCGCAGGTGATGAACGGCAACCCGCGGGCCGGGCTGTTCTCCGAGGGGGATACCCGCCGACCCCGCGGTGGCACGAAAGCGAGGGACAACTGATGGCCACGCGTCGTGTGCGGGCCCGCGTCGAGGTCGCCTCTGATCGAGGTGTGTTCATGATCTCGGTGGCGGCCGAGCTTGCCGACATGCACCCGCAAACCCTGCGTATGTACGAGGCCCGGGGCCTGATCGAGCCCAAGCGCTCGCCCAAGGGCACGCGCCTGTACTCGCACAAGGACGTCGAACGCCTGCGCCGCATCCAGGAGATGACCGCCGAGCTCGGCATGAACCTGGCCGGCGTGGAGCGGGTATTCGAGCTCGAGGACAAGCTCCAGGCGATGGAGCGCAAGCTCAGGGCGTTCGAGAAGCGCGCCGCCGAGCTGAAGTCCGAGGTGGAGCGACTCGAGCAGGTGCGCCGCGAGCTGCGGGCCGAGATCGTGCCCTATGTCAAGGGCGGCGCGATCGTCCGCCACGCCGATCTCAAGCGGTTCACGGTCCGAGTCCAGCGGCCTGACGCCCAGGCTCCCCGGCCCGACGACCAAGCTCACCGGCCCGACGACGAGGCTCAGCGGCCGAGCGCGTGAGCTCGGGCGAACACCGCCGCACCCTGGCCGGTCGCTACCAGCTCGGAGAGGTCCTCGGGCGCGGTGGCATGAGCACGGTCTACCGCGCCACCGATCTGTCGCTTGATCGCGTGGTGGCGGTTAAGGTCGCGATGGACCCGCTGCTCGAGCGTGATCCGGTTTACGCGGCCCGGTTCAAACGCGAGGCGCGCGCGGCGGCTGCCCTGAACCACCCCTGCGTGGTCACGATCTACGACGCGGGCGCCGACGGGGCGACCCGCTACATCGTGATGGAGTGCGTCGAGGGGCAGGATCTCGCGCACCTGTTGCGCGACGAGGGTCCGCTCGAACCGGCGCGCGCGGCACGCATCGCCGAGCAGGTCGCCGACGCGCTGGCCGCCGCACACGCGGCGGGCATCGTTCACCGCGATATCAAGCCTGGGAACATCATGGTGGTGGGGGCTGGGGCGCCTGGCCTCCGACCCGCGGGGGGTGGGGCGCCTGGCATGGGATCCGCGGGGGGCGGGACGTCCGGCATGGGTCCCGGCGAATCCCGGGAGCGCGTGAAGGTGCTCGACTTCGGGATCGCCCGGACGGAGGACGCGGTCAGCCTGACCCAGACCGCATCCGTGCTCGGGACCGCTCCGTACATGGCACCCGAGCAAACGATGGGCAACCCCGCGGATGCGCGCTCGGACATCTACTCGCTGGGTTGCGTGCTCTACGAGATGCTCACCGGCAAGCCGCCGTTCATGGCCGATGTGCCGGCCGCGGTCATGCATCAGCACGTGCGGGTGGCCCCCAGGCCACCGCGCGAGCTCAACCCGGCGATCCCGCCTGCGCTCGACGCGCTGGTCCTGCAGATGCTGGCCAAGGACCCCGCCGACCGACCGCAGACCGCGGGCGAGGTGCGCGATCGCCTGGCCAACTTCGAGGTCGAGACCGCGCCGACGAAGCCCCTGCCCGCGGCCGACGCCGCGATTTACGCGGCCGCGGCGGCTGCCGAGGTTCCGCAGATGGCCACGGTCCCACAGCCCGCCACGCCAGCGCCGGTCCCGACGCCGAGCCCGACGAAGCCGGTCCCGACGACGCGCGCCCTACCGCCGCCCCGCCGCCGGGGTCGCGGCGGACCCTTCGCGCTGCTGGCCGTGCTCGCGGTGCTGTTGCTGGGCGCCGCGGTGGCCTATGCGCTGGCCGGTGGCGGCAC
>JAFAWR010000069.1 GCA_019241635.1 Solirubrobacterales bacterium | reverse complement strand
CGAACGGGACCGTGAACAGGAAGGGCACCGGCTTCCAGGACGGCGCGCCGCCGAGGTCCAGCGAAGCGTGCAGGGTCTGGTAGCCCCACACCATCCAGCCGTAGGCGTCGTAGCTCGGCCGGGTCCGCGCCCACAGGACCAGGATCGCCGAGATCACCAGGATCACGACGGCGCTGGCGATCCCGGGATGCTCGCTCACGTATGCGCGCAGCGTCCATGGCACGGGCTCGCGCGGGAACGTCTGCTCCGCGGTGCCCTTCTCCCGGATCGTCGGTGCTTCTAGCGTGCTCTCGGCCACGGAGGAAGCGCGGACGGTAGCACGGGTGCCGGTGAGCAACTTCACACCTCAACCCGGGTTTTCCAGGCGATGCCCCCGGCAGGAATCGAACCTGCATCCCGCGCTTAGGAGGCGCGTGCTCTATCCATTGAGCTACGAGGGCGGCCGGCCGAGAGAGCGTATCGGCGGGCGCCGCGCCGGCCCGGATCGCGCCGCCCCCGCCCCGGCGCAGCGCCGAGCCGGCGCCCGCGCCCGCGCCAAGACGACCCGACGCAGCGCCAATCCATCCCGCCCCGCGGGTTGTCAGCGCATCGTCAATTCGTTTACCCCGGGTTAATGTTTCCTAGCACGGGCCCCGCAGATGTGGTATCCCTCGGCTGTGGAGGAGGTCCACTTGCGTAGGGCGTGCTCAGGCGCGCAGCAGTAGCCCATGAGCGTCGGCATATCTGATTTCTCCCTCGAAGAGGCTGAGGCCGAGACCGGCGCAGTCGAGCTGGTCAGCGGCGAGATCGCCGCACGATCTCCGTGGGAGCTGTTCCTGCGGCGCTTCCGCGAGGACAAGTTCGCGATCGCCGGCCTGGCCTTCCTGCTCGTGGTGATCCTGGCGGCGATCTTCGCGCCGCTGGTCTGCTCGCTGGTCGGGGCACCGGGTCCGTACCGCGCCGATCAGAACGCGCTCGACATCTTCGGCCAGCCGACCGGCCCGAGCTCGGCCCACCTGTTCGGCGTCGATCAGATCGGACGCGATGTGTTCAGCCGCGTGATCTACGGCGCACGGGTCTCGCTGATCGTGGCGCTCGTCTCGTGCGTGCTCACCTCCGCGATCGGGGTGGTCTGCGGCCTGCTCGCCGGCTACTACCGGGGGTGGGTTGACACGGTGATCTCGCGCACGGTCGACGCGTTCCTGGCCATCCCCTACCTGCTGCTGGCCATCGGCCTGGCGTCGGCCTGCTCGTTCGGGAACGGATGCGTGGGTGGCCTGATCAAGCCGGGAATCCCGGTGGTCGTCGCGGTGATCACGTTCACCAGCTGGACCTATCCCGCGCGGATCATCCGCGGGCAGGTGCTGTCCTTGCGCGAGAAGGAGTTCGTCGACGCGTCGCGCTCGCTTGGGGCCTCGGACTTCCGGATCGTCTTCAAAGAGCTCCTGCCCAACCTCACGGCGCCGATCGTGGTGTTCGCCACGACGTTCCTGCCCCAGGCCATCCTCTACGAGTCCGCGCTGTCGTTCCTGGGCGTGGGCGTCCAGCCGCCAACGGCCAGCTGGGGCCAGATGATCGCGGACGCCTCCAACAACATCAACACGCAGTGGTGGTACATGCTGTTTCCGGGGCTCGCACTGCTGTTCACCGTGCTCGCGTTCAACTTCGTGGGCGACGCGATGACCGACGCCTTGAATCCGCGCTCCAAGCGCGCCTGATCCCGGGGGGGATCTGCAGTTCCAATGAAGGTACGTCAAACGAAAGGAAGGATTATGCGATCCAGGTCCAGATTGTTCGGGGTGTTTCTCCCCGGGCTCCTGGCGGTCGTATCGATCGGGCTTGCGGCCTGCGGCTCGAGCAGCAACAAGTCGAGTAGCTCTGGGAGCTCGAGCAGCGGAGGCGGCTCGGCAAGCAGCTCGGCCGTCAGCTCGGAGATCGCGAAGTTTCCGCCGCTCGTAACCGCGCCGGCCAGCGCGAAGAAGGGCGGGGACCTCACCGTGCTCGCCAACGGCGACGTCGACTACATCGATCCGGGTGCGGCCTACTACCAGCCGACCTACATGATCGACCTGGCGGTCGATTCGCCGCTGATGGGCTGGCCGCCCAACGACACCGCCGCCCCGCAGCCACTGCTCGCGGCGTCGGCGCCCACCGTCACGGACGGCGGCAAGACGATCACGTTCAAGATCAAGCCGAACATCCACTACAGCCCGCCGACCGGCGGCGGCCCCGGCTGGAGCAAGCCGGTGGTCTCGGCCGACGTCAAGTACGCGATCGAGCGCAGCCTGATGCCGGGCGTGCCGAACGGGTACACGACGCTGTACTTCGCCGACCTGGTCGGCCTGGCTCAGGCTCAGGCCGCGGTCAAGAAGACGCCGACCAAGGCGCCGAACCTGACCGGCATCACCACGCCGGACTCCTCGACGATCGTCTTCCACCTGAGCAAGCCGTCGTCGATCGGCCTGATCGATGCCCTGTCGCTGCCGGTGTCTGCGCCGGTCCCGGCGGGCTATGCGGCGAAGTACGACGCCAAGACGCCGACCTCGACCTACGGACAGCATCAGCTCGACGTCGGGCCGTACTACGTCCAGACCTACCAGGCCGGCAAGGAGATCGTGCTGGCGCGCAACCCGAACTACACGGCAGGGTCGGACTTCCGCCCCGCCTACCTGGACAAGATCACCGTCCAGGAGGGCTTCGCCGACGAGAACTCGGCGGTGCGCAAGATCCTCACCGGTTCGGGCATGATCAACTTCGACTTCGACGCCACCGGTGAGGCGCTGAAGTTGGCCGCCCAGCAGTACCCGAAGCAGCTCACCCTGACTCCGGGCGGCGGCAACCGCTACATCGCACTCAACGTCACCAAGCCCCCGTTCAACAACATCAACACCCGCAAGGCGGTCATCGCGGCCTCCGACCGTCTGGCTCTGCTGGACACCCGCGGTGGTCTGCTGAGTGGTGGCCTGGCGACGCACTTCATCCCGCCGGGAATCCCGGGCTACCAGCAGGCTGGCGGCGCGGCCGGACCTTCGGACCTCGACTACATCCAGCATCCCACCGGGGATATGACGCTGGCCGAGTCGTACATGAAGAAGGCCGGTTACTCGAGCGGTAAGTGCACCGGTAACTGCACCGTCACCATGGTCAGTGACAACACCCCGCCGGGAAGCAACACGGCGCAGGTGTTCAAGGCGCAGCTGACGGCGCTGGGCTTCAACGTTCAGCTCCATCCCGTCGAGCACGCCACCATGTACACGAAGTTCTGCTCGGTCGTGGCCAACGAGCCGAACGTCTGCCCGAACGTCGGGTGGGTGAAGGACTTCAACGACGGTCAGGCGATCATCGACGTGCCGTTCAACGGCGGAACGATCGCTGGCAGCCCAACCAACAACTCGAACTGGCCGCAGCTCAACGACCCAGCGATCAACTCGGCGCTCGAGTCGGCCAAGTACATCACCGACCCGACTCAGCGGGCCGCGGAGTACGGCAAGATCGACGACATGATCATGGCCCAGGCTCCCGCCGTTCCCTGGGACTGGGACTACGAGACGAACGTCAACTCGACCAACGTAATCCCGGTGGTCAACTCGTTCAACAGCCTCGACGACCTCGCGTTCACGTCACTCAAGTGAGGTGAGTGAGGTCATCGGACTGAACTAGTCAGCGAAGGGCTCGCCGCCTCGGAAGGGGCGGCGAGCCCGCCGCGTTCAAGAACTTTCATGTTCCGTTACATCGTCAGAAGAATCCTGTGGGGCATCGCGATGCTGTTCATCGTCAGCGCGGTGATCTTCCTGATCTTCTACATCCTGCCCTCGGCCGATCCGGCCGTCCTGCGGGCGGGTCGCAATGCCGGGCCACAGCAGATCGCGGCCATTCGCCACGTCCTGGGCCTGGACAAGCCGATCTACGTTCAGTACCTGCGCTACATGCGCGACGTGTTCCTGCACTTCAACTTCGGCTACAGCTATCAGTACTCGGTTCCGGTCCGCCAGCTGATCTTCAACCGCCTGCCCGCCACGATCTGGCTGGTCATCGGCGCGGTGATCATCTGGTTGGGCATCGGCATCAGCGTCGGGATCATCTCCGCGGTCCGGCGCCGGTCGTTCGTCGACCGCGCCAGCATGACGACCTCGCTGGCCTTCATCTCCGCCCCGGTGTTCTGGCTCGGGCTGGTCAGCCTGTACCTGTTCGCCAAGGACATCGGGCGCTTCAAGATCTTCGATGGACAGGGCTCGTTCGCCGGCGCATCGACGGTGTTCGAGAAGGCCGGAGCCATGCTCCTTCCATGGCTCGTGCTCGCCGCGGCCACCGCGGCGATCTACGCCCGTTACATGCGGGCGAGCATGATCGACACGATGGGTGAGGACTACATCCGCACAGCGCGCGCGAAGGGGTTACCCGAACGCACGGTCATCCTGCGGCATGGTCTGCGCAGCGCGATCACCCCGATCGTGACGCTGATCGGCCTCGACGTCGGCACGCTGCTGGCCGGCAACGCGATTCTCACCGAAACGGTGTTCAACATCCCGGGCGTCGGCCGTCTCCTCTACCAGGCCATCAGCCAGTCCGATCTGACTACGATTCAGGGCATCACGCTGTTCGGAGCGTTTTTCATCGTGTTCTTCAACCTGGTCGTCGATATCGCCTACGCGTATCTCGACCCGAGAGTGCGGTACTCGTGAGCGAGCCGCTGCTGCAGGTCGAAGACCTGCGGGTCCGGTTCAGCACCGACGACGGAATCGTCAACGCCGTCGACGGGATCTCCTACACGGTCGAGCCCGGGCAGACGCTCGGGATCGTGGGGGAGTCGGGCTCGGGCAAGACCGTTTCCTCGCTGACCACGCTGGGTCTCACCCGCGCCTCGAACACCACGATCGAGGGCCGGATCATGTTCGGAGGCCGGGACCTCGTGAACCTCCCGGGCGATGAGCTGCGCAAGATCCGCGGCAACGAGATCGCGATGATCTTCCAGGACCCGCTGTCCTCGCTGCATCCGTTCTTCAAGGTCGGCAAGCAGCTGATGGAGGCGGTCCTGACCCACCGGAACGTCGGCAAGGCGGCGGCCCGGGCGCGCGCCGTCGAGCTGCTCGAGCTGGTCGGGATCCCCGATCCCCAACGCCGCGTCGATCAGTTCCCGCACGAGTTCTCGGGCGGTATGCGCCAGCGCGTGATGATCGCGATGGCGCTGGCCAACGAGCCCAAGCTGCTGATCGCCGACGAGCCGACCACCGCTCTGGACGTCACCGTCCAGGCGCAGATCCTCGCCCTGCTCGACGACCTCCAGCAGCGCCTGGGCATGGCGATCATCGTGATCACCCACGATCTCGGCGTGGTCGCCGAGATCACCGATCACATCGCGGTCATGTACGCGGGGCGGATAGTCGAGCGGGCGCCGACCGAGGCGATCTTCGGCTCGCCGCAGCACCCGTATACGTGGGGGTTGCTCAAGTCGATCCCGCGCCTGGACACGCCGCGCGACGAGGAGCTCGTGCCGATCTCGGGACGCCCACCGAGCCTCATCCAGCGGCCCAGCGGGTGCTTCTTCCATCCCCGCTGCCCTTACGTCCGCGACGCGCACAAGCGGGTCGACCCCAAGCTCGAGCCGGTCACCGGCGATTCTGGGCACTTTGCCGCCTGCCTGCTCTCGACCGAGGTCCGCGGCCGGATCTGGCGCGGCCTGCAGGAGGGCGGCTCCCCCGGCGAGCTCCGTCATCTGGTGGTCGAGGAGGATCAGCCCGCGCGAGCTCACGCCGCCCATCGGCTGACCGGCGAGGAAGGGGATGCGGCCCGCCCGGTCAGCGATGGATCGACAGCCGAGGCCGTGACAGCCGACGAACTGAGAACCGAGGAAGGCACATGAGCATCGAGGAGCGACCCGCCGGGGCGGGGCCCAGTGGCGCGAGCGCCAACGGCGCACCGCCTCTGATCGAGGTGCGAAACCTGGTCAAGCATTTCCCGATCACCCGGGGGATCGTCTTTCAGAAGCAGATCGGGGCGGTCAAGGCGGTCGACGACATCTCGTTCGAGGTGAGGCGAGGGGAGACGCTGGGGATCGTCGGCGAGACCGGCTGCGGCAAGAGCACGACGGCCAAGCTGCTGGTCCGCTTGCTCGACCCGACCTCGGGCCAGATCGTGTTCGATGGCCAGGACGTCGGGGCGGCGAACAAGGACGAGCTCAAGGCGCTTCACCGCGAGATGCAGATGGTCTTCCAGGACCCCTACTCCTCGCTGAACCCGCGCAAGACGGTGGGCTCGATCATCAGCGAGCCGTTCGCCATCCACGGGCTGCTCAAGGAGTCCGGGGAGCGACGCAAGCGGGTGCAGGAGCTCATGGACCGCGTCGGGCTCAACCCCGAGCACTTCAACCGCTACCCGCACGAGTTCTCCGGCGGGCAGCGCCAGCGCATCGGGGTGGCGCGGGCGATCGCGCTCGAACCGAAACTGTTGGTTGCCGATGAGCCGGTCTCCGCGCTCGACGTCTCGATCCAGGCCCAGGTCCTCAACCTGCTGCGCGGCCTGCAGCGCGAGATGGGCCTGACCCTGATCTTCATCGCCCACGACCTCTCAGTGGTGCGCCACATGTGCGATCGAGTCGCGGTCATGTACCTGGGCAAGGTGGTCGAGGTGGCGCCGAGCGACGAGCTCTACAGCTTCCCGCGCCACCCCTACACCGGCGCGCTGCTCTCGGCCGTGCCCGTGGCGAGGCCACACGGTGGTCGGCGCCGCGACCGCCAGCTCCTGACCGGCGACGTCCCCAGCCCGGCCAACCCCCCACGGGCCTGCCGCTTCCACACCCGCTGTCCCAAGGCTCAGGAGGTGTGCAGCCAGGAGGAGCCGCTGCTCGAGCTCAAGAGCGGCCACGACCTCGCCGCCTGCCACTTCCCGCTCACCGAAGCCGAGGTCAGGCTGCGGCTGCCGACCGGTCTGAGCGGAACCGCCGCGTCGACCAACGCACACGGTACCGGCCAGATCGCCGATCAGTCCTCCTCGTCGTCCTCCACGTAGAGCGACTCATGGGCGAGCTCGTCGCCGCCCTTGTCCCACAGCTTGATCTCGAGGAAGTCCCCGCGGTAGTTGTCAGGCGCGATCAGCGTGAAGCGCTCCTCGACCAGCTCGGACTGGTCGACGGCGAGGTTGGCCAGCTCCGCGGTGACCACCGCCCCGCCCGGGATCAGCGGCACGCCCCAGACGAGCGTCATGTCGGCCGAGTTCCCCTGTTCGCCGCGCCAGCTTCCGATCACCTCGTCGTTGAGGTCGAGCTTCCACTCCGGGTTGGATTCGGCCAGCTCGGAGGTGAAGTCCACCCGTGACTCGAACTGGCTCGGCCCGCCCGCGCCCTCGCTGAACGACACGAAGCCGAGCACCTCGAAGCCGCCGCTGGTCCGCGCCACGGCCGGGATGTACGTCCGCCCGGCGTAGGTCCGGTCGGGAAACCAGGCGATCTCGGTGTCGAGCTCGCCGATGTCCTCGCCCTCGGTGTCGAGCTCGCCCACCGCGGCGCGGAAGTGGCCGGCCAGCGTGTCGGCCCAGCGGCCGTACGGCAGCAGCTCCTGCGGAGGCTCGGCGGCAAACGAGATGACGAATCGGTCGGTCGGAGGCACGGGCGGGACGACAGCCTACGCGGCTGGATCAGAACGCGCCGCGCCGGGTCAAGACCGCCGGAATCGTCTTGAGCAGGATCGACAGATCGAGCATGATCGACCACCGCTCCAGGTACAGGAAGTCGAGGCGGACCAGGTCGTCGAAGTCGAGGTCGGCGCGGCCCGAGACCTGCCACAGACCGGTGATCCCCGGCAACACGAGATAGCGCTTCTTGTGCCAGTCGGCGAGGCGGTCGAAGTCGCGCATGGGGAGCGGCCGCGGCCCGACCAGCGACATCTCGCCGCGCACGACATTGACCAGCTGCGGCAGCTCGTCGAGCGAGAAGCGGCGCAGGAACCGGCCGACCCGGGTCATCCGCGGGTCGTCGCGGATCTTGAACAGTGCGCCCGAGGACTCGTTGAACGGCTCGAGCTCGTCCTGGATCTGCTCGGCGTGCTCGCGCATGGTGCGGAACTTGAAGCAGAAGAACGGCTTGCCGGCCATGCCGGGCCGGACCGAGCGGTAGATCACCGGGCCGCGCGAGCTCAGCCTGACCGCCACCGCGATGGCCAAGAACACCGGTGAGAGGAACACCAGGCCGAGCACCGACACGACCAGGTCGAAGGTCCGCTTGACCGCGTAGTCGACGCCCTCGAACACCGGCGGGCGCAGCGTGAACAGCGGGACGGTGTGGCCGGGGGCGAACTCGGCCCGGTCGATCAGGATCTCCATCGTCGAGGGGGCGACCTGGACCGTCACACCGCGCTGGTGGCAGGAGTCGACGAGCTCGACCGCCTTGTCCTGGGGGAAGTCCGGGTCGGCGATGATCACCTCCTGGACCGCCTCGCGCTCGAGCACGTCGGGCAGGTCGGGCAACAGGCCGAGCGAGCGAAGACCGTTGCGCGGTCGCGGCGTGAGCGAGATGTACCCGAGGATGTCCACCCGGGTGCGCGAGCGGTCAGCCAGGGCCCGCGCCACCTCCTCGATGTGCTTGCCCGACCCGACCAGGACGGCCCGCCGAGCGTAGCCCGCCCGGTCGAGCATCCACCCGCTGACGCGCAGGTGCAGCTCGCGCAGCGTCGCGACGTACACCGTGGCGAAGAACAGCGTGCCGTAGAAGATGAAGTAGCTTGAGAAGTGCTGCCCGTCGGCCAGCGCGAAGACCAGCGCGATCACCGTGGCCTGGAAAAGCGCCGTGGCGATCCGCGCGAGCCCGGGCCGCCGCGTGCGAGCGGCGTACAGGTCCACGCGAGCGAAGGCGAGCACGGTCATCAGGTACGCGAAGGCGATCCAGTGCTTGATGTCGTGCCAGGCCACTCCGGCGTTCAGCTTGTCGTGCACGGCGAGCTTGAGCATCAGCGCGGTGAACAGCGCGCCGACGACCCCCACGAAGTCGATCACGAGCAGCGAGATGACCCGCGCCACGCGGCGCAGCGTCTCCATGCGGAGCAGGAAGGACAGGAACGGCGGTTTCTTGCGCCGCACGTCTCGCTCGGGCAGGGGGAGCGGAACGGTCTCCTGGAGTCCGCCGCCTGAGTGGATGTTCCCGACCTCTTTCTGCTCGACCGTCAAGTTGCGACCTCGCACCGACATCGGCCCCCGCCGGCTATAACGGTAGCTTGATCGCGAAGTAGCGGCGTAGCGGGGAAAGGTTTCGTGCGCGGGACGCCCGAACCTGTCCAGAACGGGTCCTACCCGCCGCCGACCAGCGCGTCTCGTCCGGCCTGGTCGATCGTGCGCTGCAGGCCCTCGCGCAGGGTCACCTTCGGCTCCCAGCCGAGGATCTTGCGGGCCAGCGTGATATCCGGCTGACGGACCTGCGGATCGTCGGTAGGGAGCGCCTCGAAGACGATCTCCGACCCCGACCCGGTCACCTCGATCACCGCCTTGGCCAGCTCGAGCAGCGTGAACTCGTCGGGATTGCCGATGTTCACCGGCTGGTGGTAGCCGGACTCGGCCAGGGCGATCAGGCCTCGGATCTCGTCCTCGACGTAGCAGAACGAGCGGGTCTGCGACCCGTCTCCGAACACCGTGATCGGCCGGTCCTGGAGCGCCTGGCGGAGGAAGGTCGGGATGGCGCGCCCATCGTTGGGCCGCATGCGCGGGCCGTAGGTATTGAAGATCCGCACGATCGCGGTGTCCACGCCCTGCTGGCGGTGGTAGGCCATGGTCAGGGCCTCGGCGTAGCGCTTGGCCTCGTCGTAGACGCCGCGGGGGCCGATCGGGTTGACGTGGCCCCAGTAGGTCTCGG